>JBFYMQ010000050.1:0-14219 GCA_041304825.1 Thermoplasmatales archaeon | reverse complement strand
ACCCAGACCGATATACAGAAGGAACTACAGATCCCAAAGGCATCTGTCTCCCGAAATATCCATGGATTGGAACGTAAAGGTCTCATCGAGAAAGAACAGATAGGTATGTCAAATCTCATCCGTCTGAAAAAACAATAGCTCTTTTTTGTAATTATGTCGCATTGTTCCGCTTTGTTCCGGTGAAAATAGATATGCTGTTTCAACCAATACAATGATACAAGCCATAGAAATGGCACACAAAAGGTGTTAATCACATGAAAAAAATAACGAATCTCTTACTGGTGCTGATGCTGATGGGATCTATCGTCTCGTTGGCATTCGCAGTTGAGGCAGATGAAAACGACCAAAGCAACCCCCTAAATGTTGAATCAGATGATCAAATCAACCAAACAGGCTCTCCTAAGAAACATCATTTTGATAACGAAACCGAACGTGAAGTAGGAATCATGAACAACTCCCTTGGCGCACGAATCAGGCTGCTCCAATTGGAAAAAGCGCTTCTAACAAACATCCTCAAAGGAGCTATGACCGTCCAGGTCCTCAAAGGCCTGAATGTAACGACCATGGAACTGGAGAAAATCCTTGAAAACCTCAGTGATATCCTTGGTGAAGTCCGAGCAGCAGATCCCGCTGCAAACGACTCCGTGCAGGTCTTTGTCCAACTGAAAAATGACTCAAAAAATCTCACAACACAATTCAGGGATACACTCCGATTCTTACTGGACAATGAAACGATTGCAATGATAAAGGAACAACTCAGAAATATGACTAGTGATGAACTTCAGAATGTCAGTATGAGACTACGTCATTGGATTAGACAGTTTAACCAAAATCAACTCTACCGACTCTATGGGATTATCGGAGAAGCCAACACCTCTATTATCAATGACTATATCAACGGCAATATCAGCTTAAATCTTGTCAAGTTGCAGCTTCACAAGATAGTCAATCAGATGACAAAAGAAAAACGACATATGATTTTCTCAGAGGTCAAAGAAGAGAACATCAAGAAAAGGATACATGCCCAGGCGATGCTTGAAGATGTGAAACAGCATGGGAAAGGAAATGGTCATGGACGGCCAAATTAGGATGTCTTTTTTAGGAGTGATACAGAATGAATAAAAAAATACTCTCTCTTTTTTTTCTCTTAATTCTTTTAGTTTCAGTGACCGTCTCCTATGCGTATTTTAGTCAACCATCCACAAGCGATGACCACCAGACCAACACGGGTGGCGATATCGATGATGATACTGTTTCATCAGAGATTGATTCAACGCTACTTGATGAGGATCAGGGCGTTGAAATCGGGGATATGATTTAGAAAGGACGATTACCATCCTTCTCTTTTTCTTTTTTTTTCGATTTTTATCGAAACCTACATCGATTCGTTACTGCTAAGGTTTTTTCCCCATGACCTTGATACTGACAAAATATCCTCCAAGATTCCTAATTTCTTCTTCTGTGACACCTGTCTCTTCCATAAGCGCTTGTGTCCGCGGTTTTTCGATGACAACATCGATCTGGTAGGACGATTCATCCGTCACTATGATATCGATGAAACCAGCCTCCTTGAGTAACTGCAGATATCGGTCTTTATGAATCGCCCCTGAGATACAACTGACGTACGCTTCTACCGAGTTTTGTATCTTTTCCGGGAGATCTTTTAACAACACGATATCGGACACGGCAACTCGTCCCCCAGATTTGAGCACCCTGAATGTTTCTCCAAACACCTTCTTTTTATCCGGGGAAAGATTGATCACACAGTTGGAGATGACCACATCAATAGAGGCATCCTCTACAGGGAGATTTTCGATTTCGCCGCGACGGAACTCTACGTTGGTGTACCCAGCTTTTTTTGCGTTTTCTTTTGCTTTGCGAAGCATCTCCGGTGTCATGTCGACACCGATAACTCTGCCTGTGGGTCCGACCATGTTTGCTGCTAGGAAACTATCGAATCCAGCCCCGGAACCCAGATCAAGGACAATCTCCCCTGGCTGCAGAGATGCAAGAGCGGTGGGATTACCACAGCCAAGACCAAGGTTCGCTCCATCTGGAACTGAACGTAATTGTTCATCGGTGTACCCGATGGTTTTGCTGATTTGCTCTGGCGATGTTGCCTTTCCGCAGCAGACATCGATTGATCCGCAACAGGATTTTTTTTGTTTTGCTATTTCGGCGTATCCTTCTCGTACCTTCTTTTTTATTTGTTTTGCTTTCATAGTACTCATGACCATTTCTTTAGAGTATTTCTTTCATGATGGGGCCAAGCATTTCTTTTACCATGGGTTCGATGTCACCTACTTTGATTAATGAAAGGCAACAGACTCTTCCATTCTTCTCCATGGCGACCACAGCGAGTTTATCGCCCGCGTTGATGCCTGCTTTTTTTCGCAGTTCCTTTGGGAGTACCATTTGTCCTCTTTCGTCGACGCTGACGACGGATTCTACTTTGCAACATCCGAGCGGTTGTGTCTTTGCAGCAGAGCCTGTTTCATTTTTGTGTTTTTTTTGCATGTTGTTTCCCTTATTATCTACTATAGAATTCAGAATATTTAAATTTTTCTGATAAATCAGAATATTCTGAATATCGACTAGTGCAGCCGCCTCTGCTTTTCCACCATACTTGATTACAACAATACATATGTAGGAGCAACCATATTTCCTGCTATCCTATGAAAAAGAAAACAGATTTTTCCAACGTCTACGAAGATACCACCCGAGCAGAAGCATACTCAAAACTCAAATTTGACAAAACCTACTTTCTTGCCTACCGAGACCTCCCAAAAATAATATCGCAATATTCCTCTGGAAAAAACGCCCTTGATTTCGGCTGCGGCACCGGCCGATCCACACGATTCCTCCAAACACTAGGTTACAAAACCATAGGAATAGACATCTCTGAAGAGATGATTACCATCGCACGACAACTCGACTCCATTGGAGAATACCACCGAATCAATGATGGCGACTTCAGCGGACTCCGCTCCTCCTCCTTCGATCTCATCCTTTCTGCATTCACCTTTGATAACATACCAACCATGGACAAGAAAATCAGACTTTTCAATGATCTCTCAACACTGCTAACAAGAAACGGAACGATCATCAACCTTGTCTCATCCCCGGAGATATACACCCATGAATGGGCATCGTTCACTACAAAAGACTTTCCAGAGAATGCTAAAGCAAAAACCGGTGATATCGTCCGTATCATCACCACGGACATCGCAGATACACGCCCCTGTTATGACATCTTTTGGTCAGAGAATGACTACACCACGGTGTATTCGAAGGCGAACCTACGCATCATGAAAAAGTACAAACCATTAGCGACTGGAAAAGAACCCTATCAATGGATCAATGAAACAAGGATTGCACCCTGGACTATCTATGTCATAAAAAAGAAGACCTAGCTTTTTTCTTAATCCATCGAATACCTACACCGCATCTAATCCATACCCTGATTCTAACAGCTCGGTCATTCGAGAGATGAAACGCACCAATGGACTCCCATCAACGATACTATGATCAACAGTGATTGAGACATGGAGATACTCCCGGATCTGGATGGAATCATCCACGACTCCTGGTTTCTTTGTAATACCTCCGACAATAATTAACGTTGCAATCGGACCACCCATCCCGATTGCCCAACCTGGAAAACTACCTTTCATCCCAATCGCGGTGACCCCAACCGTCCCGAAATGCTTCTTTTTTGACAATCCCCGACGCCTGAGAACACGAACACCGATTTTCTTTAACCATCCAGGCGCATTAATCGCCCAGCGTTCAAACCCCGTAAGATCCTCACCAAGCACTTCAGTGGATGGATCAATCACCTGATGCTGCGCCATGCGGATCTCCTTGGTTATCTCAAAAACGGTCTTTTCATTAGCTTTCCGAACGATATACGCAAGCGGCCGGTGCTCACCGCCGACATTCCGTTCTATTGGAATAGGGATATCAACATCCTCGAAGGAAACGATCTTCTTGCGACCCAATCGATAGGAGTTCATCTGCGTATGCTCTGAGACCGCCTGACTGACGCATTTCACAATCCAACCGGTGAATGAAATATCCTGTTTCCCTTTCAACGCAGCAATCATCCCACGAGCCTTGGTCACATCAACTTCCAGTAACGCATGGATCGTCAACCGCCGTTTCCCCTCCTGAGAAACGATGGTAATATCCTGACGTGCTTTTGAAAATGCGGTGACCTCGTACTTGCCAATCTTATCCATACGACCACACCGTCGATACTTCTCCAATTCAAATACTTTTTCGCAGGAACTCTTATTACCATAAACACCCGTACACGTCCTTGTGCCTTCGAAACAACAACCACTCCTCATCATAGAACACTGCGAGCCAACACTCTCAGAATGGCTCATGCTCGAATACAAACACGCAGTAAAACTCTGGAACGGGAACCTTCTGTTCACCAGAGTATCTGATACCAAAACCAAAAAAGTCCTCCAAAAACTTGGATCAGTCACAACAGAAAAAGCAAAAGATCTCTACACGGGGAAAAACTGCATCGTCCTTGATCCCCAGGCAAAACGAGCTCTCAGCCCAAAAGATTGCACCAACTCAGATGCCCTTATTGTCGGTGGACTGCTGGGCTATGAAAAACCACAAGGTCGGACAACATCGCTCATCAGCGCACCCTCAGGGTTCCGCACACGACACCTTGGGCCACTGCAGCTTTCCATAGATGGAGCAGTGTTCGTTATAAAAGCAATCTGCCTTGGCCTCTATCTCAAGGATATCGAAATCGCAAATGAACTAGAAATCATCCATGACGCGGTCCACTCAACCATACTACCATTCGGATACCCAATTATCGAAAACAAACCAGTCATCACCCCAGGTCTCGTTGAGTACCTCTCCAAACAATGAACCCTGTTTGAGTTATTTTTTCACTATTTCTTCTTTTTAATTACTACAATGTTTAAATAATACTCTTCAGATTATCTCCACGAACCAAAGGGTGAGGTCAATTATGGAAAATAAAAAGAAAATATTCTCAATAGCCTTGGTACTGGCAATGGTCATCGGTACTATTGCGTTATCAGGATGCACGCAGGAAGACGAAAATAAAATAATCATTGGAACATCAGCGGATTTTCCTCCTTTCGAGTACAGAGCCGCCGATCAAACCATTATTGGTTTTGATATTGATTTAATTAAAAAGATACTGACGGACCAAGGATACACCGTTGAAGTCCAGGACATCGGATTTGATTCTTTAATACCATCATTGCAAACAGGAAAAATAGATGTCATCGCCGCAGCTATGACCATCACTGACGAGCGACTCCAAGAAGTTGATTTCAGCGACCCTTATTACGATGCAAACCAAGCCGTGCTTGTGAAAGTAGATGCGGCTGTCAACATCACAACCATTGAGGATCTGAAAAACTATACTGTTGGTGCCCAGACGGGAACAACAGGATGGGCTTGGGTGAATGATACGCTCGTAGCAACAGGGAAACTCAACAGCGATGATTTCAGAAGCTATGATCTTTACACTGACGCTGTCGCTGATCTAATCATTGGACCCGCACGAGTTGGTGCCATCGTCATCGATTCACCGGTCGCACAAGCCTTTGCAAAGAGCGGAGATGTAAAAATCGTTCTGAACATCACCACAAATGAAAACTACGGATTCGCAGTGGAAAAAGGCAACACCGAGTTAGTCAACAAGATAAACACCGGACTCGCTGCGGTCAAAGCGACAACCTACTGGGAAGATCTCATTGAACAATACTTTGCCACGTAACATGGACATGGGGTGATCCGTTGGCGCTTGACACGCTGATAGAATCACTCCCCTCACTCTTTGATGGATTAGGCATCACTCTCCTTCTTACCGCATTTAGCATCGTGCTTGGGACGATTGTAGGGATTCTGCTTGCCACAGGACGCTCCTATGCCTCGCGACCTATCGCATATCTTATTTTGATTTATGAGAAAATCCTTCGGGGCATCCCTCTGCTCGTTTTATTATTCCTTATCTATTTTGGGCTCCCTCAGATTGGGATCAATCTTGATGCATTCACTGCAGCAATCATCGGTCTTGGGTTACGAAGCTCCGCATATCAAGCGCAGATTTTTCGTGGGGCGATTAACTCAATCCCCGAAGGCCAGATACATGCCGCGTATTCTCTTGGGATGAACAAACTCAAAGCAATCCGCCATGTCATCATGCCTCAGATGCTTCGTCTCTCCATCCCAGGATGGTCCAACGAATTCACGATTCTTCTTAAAGACACCTCCTTTGCATTTGCGATTGGTGTCATAGAACTCATGAGACAAGGACGATACATACAGGTTAGGGATCCAGATCTGGTCCTTGTCGTCTATTTACTCATCGCTCTCATTTTCTTCATATTGGTTTTTTCAACAAATAAACTCCTCCGTTATGTAGAAAAAAAATATCAGATGGCCGGATATCAAGCGGAGGTGCATCGATGAAACAATGGAGGACTCCTCAATGACTATGTTAGAGGTAAAGGATGTTTACAAATCATATGGGGATGTTGCAATCCTCAAAGGCGTTTCATTTACCATGGAGAAAGACGAAACAAAGGTCATCATTGGACCAAGTGGAACTGGGAAAAGCACCCTTCTGCGCTGCATCAACCAACTCAGCCCCCCTGACAAAGGTCATGTATGGTTAAATGGAGTAGAAATCACAAATCCGAAGTCAAACATCAACAAGATGCGGGAGAAAATCGGCTTTGTGTTCCAGGATTTCAATCTCTTTAATCATCTGACCGCGCTTCGCAACGTCAGCATCGGGCTTGAAAAAGTAAAAAAAATAGAAAAAGAAGCGGCACACAAACGAGCAATGCAAGAGCTCAGTCGCGTCGGTTTGGAGGCACAAGCTGGTCAGTATCCAGCGCAACTCTCCGGTGGCCAGAAGCAAAGGGTTGGGATCGCTCGTGCACTAGCCATGGATCCTGATCTTATCTTATTTGACGAGCCAACCTCTGCTTTAGATCCTGAGCTAATAGGTGATGTTCTTGATGTGATGAAATCACTCTGTGGAAAAGTGGCAATGCTGGTTGTGACCCATGAGATGGGTTTTGCACGAAATGTCGCAGATGAAATCATCTTCATGGAAGGTGGCATCATCGTTGAGCAGGGATCGCCAAAGGAGATGTTTACGAATGCGAAAATGGCGCGTACACGGGAATTCCTTGGCAGGATAGGCGCTCTTTATGGCGATCAAGAAGGAGGCTAAATGGCAGCTGATTTTGGTCAGTTCTTTATAAATTCACTGCCAGATCTGCTGAGTGGTTTAGGAAATACATTATTGCTTACATTTGTCTCTATCACTGTTGGTTTTTTCCTTGGCATCGCCTTGGCTTTAGGTCGGGTCTATGGTAATAAAATCGTCAATGGTTTCTGTGTCGGATACATCGAACTGATTCGGGGCACCCCGCTTCTCGTGCAGTTATTTATTATCTATTTCGGTCTTCCCTCTGTTGGGATTATTTTTACGCCAATCCAGGCAGCTCTTCTTGGTTTAGCTCTCAATAGTGGGGCGTACCAAGCTGAATACCTGCGAGGTGCTATACAGTCTGTAGAGACCGGTCAAATGAGTGCAGCCCGCTCGCTTGGGATGAACAAACTGCAATCAATCCAGCATGTGATACTACCCCAGGCGTTGCGCATCTCGATTCCAGCCTGGTCAAACGAATTCATCTATCTTTTACAATATTCATCAATTGCATATATCATCCAGGTTTCTGAGTTGACTGCTGAGGGGAAATTCATCGCAGCGCAGACCTTCCGTTATCTTGAGGTCTTTGCGATGATCGCAGTCATCTATCTCTTACTTACGATTGTGTCTACGGAGATTATTGACCGGATTGCAAAACGTCTCAGCATCCCTGGGATAGGTGCCGCTAAACGCGTCAGTCTCAGGGACATCTAACTCTTTTAAAACTTTTTTTTTTTTTCTTAAAAAAGGATAATAATCGTAGGGATATACTCCTTTATTCGTCAATCAGTTCTGGTAAACTTGTTTTCACACGTGTTTCAGTCAGCGACAGTAGAAAACCAAGGAATGCTAGGAAGATGTCCGTAACAAAAAAACCAACTAGCGATAGTACCAGAATCTGTTCTGCTGTAACCATAAAAAGGGTCGTGAAAATCAAAATAGCGGTGAACTCCCGTGTCCCCAAACCTCCAAAGGTAATAGGGATGAAGCCGGCAACATTCGCAATCGGAAATAATACAAGAAAAAAAAGATAGGGTATCTCAAGACCTAATCCGAGGACTATCAGATATTCCTGAGAAAACACGATGACCCAGGTGATAATCCCAATGAGATAAGGGATGATCATGACTGTAAACCGCGGGAAATCACAATAGAACGTATCAACAAACGCGTTCAGATGAGGTTTGACCTTTTTTGGGATGAGATACGTAATGATGACTTTGAAGAATTTTTCCCCCCTCGTCTTTCCTGTAAAATACAATGCAGCCAGTGAAAAGCCAATCATCCAAGCAATAGTCACAGGGAGCAACTCAGGGATGGTTCCAACCACCAAGAACGCTCCTATGACCATCATCCCGTAAATCGAGAACGAATGAACAAAGGTGTCAATGATAGTGTTGATAAAGAGCTTCCCGAAAGGTTCTTTTGTTTTTTCTTTCAGGTATGGGATTCGCATTAACTGCCCCGCATACCCTGGGGTGAAACTGCCGTAGAAGATTCCGATAAGGTAGATTTTCAGGCAGTCTAAATATCCTAACGTGATTTTTTGTTCTTTTAAAATAATCTGCCATTCCACGATTCTTATCACAAGTAACGGAATCGTGAGAAGCAAGGCATAGAAGATATAGAGTGAATCTATGGAGAGAAAAGCGGTAATGATCTTCTGCGGGTCAAGTGAATAAACAACATATGCTAAGATACCAAGACCGATGAATGGGAGAAGGAGTTTTAATTTCCCTGCGAGGTTCTTCACCATGACACACAGGTGAATAATAATCGTACTTTTATGGTTTGTTCATCTGAAGTTTGTACCGTTAAACTGGGACGATTCGTACAACAAACGGACCAATTACCAGTCCTGTGCCGGCCCAATCCTCTGCGTATTTCACCTGCGCCTGAATTGAGATTTTACCAAGTCCAAAAATGGTCTTGTCTGGTTGAATAGTCAATGTATCCCCAACAACAAGGGATGCAAACGAACCAACTGAGGAGATATTAATCCGCCCTAGAATCCCGCCTTGCACCATGATGCTCCATGGGATGTTGCTTACTGGTACTTCTCCGTCGTTTACGATGGATACCTGGATAATTCCTTTCCCACCACCGACATCGCTGATTCGAAGCTGTGGCTTCTGCCCTGATGCATTTTGGAAGCTGACTGCTGGGTCCCCGAACAGGTTGGTCTCATAATAGACCCATCGCATGCAGGACCGCTGAATCATGAACAGGTTATCTTCTTTGGAGTCATGGTTCGCTCGACCGATTTCCCTGATGTTCTCCCCGAACACCGCATCCCAGAACTGTCGATGATACCGTTGAGAGTCCCCATCGGTGCTATAGGACCAGAAGAAGCCGTATCGGGCGTTCCAGATCCCGGCGAATGCACCCTGGGTGTTTTTCACCGTGAAATACTCAGCGATGCAGTCCCCGCCTTCCGGGTTGTCAAAACCACCGGACATACATCCCTGGGAATACACGAAACAGAAATTATGATCATTAGTGAGAGTATTTGCATCACTATTTGACATCCTCATGTTATACTCGTAGTATGCGTGTCCATCATGGTTTATCAGATGAACACCGTTGTTGATTCTGTTGATGATTTCTTCTTTTGGCCAGCCTGTTCCCCCGGGGTTCAGCGGGTCAAAACCCGGGTAAAGATCATCATAGAGTTTATCGATGTTATAGAGACTTGCGGGGATGCCGACTGTCGTAAAACCGTTTTCACTCGATCCGTTGATGAGCTGATCCAAGGTGGTTCCGCCAAATGAGGCGATCCCATAATCACCAAGATATTCTCCGGCAAAGGTGGCTTCACTAAGGTACGTATCCCCTGATGGAAGCGAGAGATATTCAACAGTCTTTTGAACGAAATTGTCCACCTCTTCTGCGTTGTCTACACAGGCACGACCGACGTAGATGTCTGCGATAAGATCAACATCGCTGCCATTCTCCCCATCGGTAGGTTCCCCCCAGTACTCATCACCATCGGAGTTATATGGTCCATCAAGACATGCATAATACAGGTCCGCGGGCATCAGAGTATCATAGGGGGTGACATTCTCATCCATGCCTTCTACGTAGAGCATCTTCGCAGGAATACTATCGGTATCACCTCCCAAAAGGACATAACTGATTCCTAGGGTCGTATATGCTGTCTGCAAGTACGCTCGAATTGCCTCTGGTGTATCGCCACCGACATCAGCTAAGGTTCGGATGATCGTTCTTTTGCCAGTTGTATTATGTTGTTCAGCTAAAGGAAGGAAACCATTTTTGAACGCATCGGTCGTCACGATGAGAAGATCGTATTGATCTGATACAATCGCGTTTCGCAAGGGTTTCTGATAAGAGACCTCTACGAAGGGATTTTCTATTTTTGAAAGAAGCTCAGATCGATCCCGTGGAAAATCCCTGTACATTCCATTCGTCTGAGATTCCTTCTGCAAGTTTACTGTGACGGTCATGGTTGGATAATAGAACAAATCCCCAGTCGCTGGAATGTATTGTGCTGGAGAAAGCAAAAGGACAAGAATGGAATATCCTCGGAACTGGTGCACGCCAATCTCGGAGAAGAGCTCTCCGGGAAACTCTTCGTACGATTGATAGATTACCTGGTCTGGTTGAGGAACCACATCAGCTGCTTGAGGTACGAGTGGAACAGGTGCTCCACAAGGGACAATAGTCAACCCTGAGCCGACCTGTAGTTTTTCACCGGTGATGATAATCGAATCAACCTTCGTATCGGCTGGGAGTAAAAGGTATGCTCCTTTTGTCGGTAACAAAGGCTCCCCGGGGTTTCCGGAACAAGGTGCCCCCTGGATGAGCAACTGGTCATATATCTTATCACCAAAAGTGATTTTCGATATTGCAGGTGTGGGAAACGAATACGTCATCGTGATCGAATCAGCAACCTGTCCTGAGGTCGCTATATTTGTCACTGAAAACAATGAGACAACCATGATAACTGATATACATACAATCTTGGTTCTTCCCCCGACGAAACTGTGTTTATTATTCATTTTATCCCTCTCTAACCTCATCTATTCTCTTTACAATTTATATATTTATCCTTCCTTTAATTCTTCTTGTAACTCATTTAGGATAATCTCCGCAGTCCATCTTGCAGCATTCCCTGCGACACTGGTACATTTATCGACATGAGCACCAGCCTTTTCAAAGGCATCATACTCCTGCTTATCAAGGAGATCATAGCTACGTCCGAAGATCTTTTTCTGAACACTACAACAGAGCGGTGAACCGTATTCCCCAACGAATTTATCATAAAGCTTTCTGGTATATTTGAACACCAGTCGTTTCTTTTGCCCCTCAGTAAACTCCTGATATGTCCTTCCGACAAGAAAGCTTATCGCAATCATCCCACCCGCAAGAGCGCCACAGGTTCCTTCTGATGATAACGCAGTACCCCCTGCGAGGCCTTGAGATGCTTTAAACACAGCCTCATCTCCAATATCCAAAGTCTCTTTTAACGCAGCCAGAACACATTGAGGGCAACTTCCTAGTTTTGCCTCGTAGTGAAACGCACGTTGATACACATCATCCAAAACGTCTTTTTTTAGGGTCATGTGAACCTGAAACAAACACTAAGATATTATTACTTGCTTGACAAGCCGGAGTTTTTGCAGCATCATCTGAATGAACGAGAAATACGGTATCGATACCTCAACTTCTTTCATATGGAACGAAAATGTTTGATCATCGATGACGACAAAATCAAAAAGGACTGATTCATGATCTGCGGTCTCTTTGATTTGCTTTACGAAACGATTATAACACAATAAACCATTTATCCCTATGCTGAGATGACACAACCTGTTACAAATATTCCAGAGACTTGCTGGGAGTTTATGGAATGTCCGATCAAAACAAGAGATAAATGTCTTGTATATAAACTTCAGATGGGGAAAGAATGCTGGTTTGTCTGGCATATCAATAAAGATTGTGTTGCTGGCAGGATAGGAGATGGTTGTTTTAACTGTCCTTGGTTCAATAGAAATTATCCTTTAACGAATGCATCGAAGATTTTTGAATAACAATTACACTGAAAGAACCCTTTATGCCATACCTCATAGGTATAGCAGTACCTTTCCTGACAGAGATTTGTGCTAAAATTTGTATACCGATACTATTTAAAAGATAAAGGGAGTTTTCAACAATCCCACCATTACGAGACGGTAATGAAGTAGTATTGATAGTACCAAAGCTTTTAGGAAAATCCAAGGAGTTTCCTTTATCCTTATCATCACAACATGAACTCTTATACACATTGAGTCATTATAACATCACAGTTGTTTTATCTCAGTAATTTTACCACTGCGGTTTTACACAGTACCTTATTATCAGCACGTGGAAATCTTTATTAGTTCCTACTGTCTACTACTGTCGATTTGTATGGATGAGGACGTTGTTTTTATCAAAGGCGATGAAGAAAAAAGTATTACGAAGAAACCTGGGAGACTCTATCGTTTAATGCTCAAATCCCATAAGATGGAGGCGATTATCGCTGAAATCGATCCTCACACCGAATCAAAACTTTTTCAACACGACGGAGAAGAAATGCACCTTGTCCTTGAAGGTGAGATGGAATATACGGTTGGTGAGAAATCCTATAAACTCTCAGTCGGGGACATCCTGTGGCATAAATCAATGCTGGTCCATCACGCGAAAAACACCAGCACTAAAAAAGTCGTGTACATCACTATCGGGACTCCCCCCAGTTTCATGTCAAGTATGGTCTAACTCGTCGAAATACAGACAATCACCACTCAGGATCTTCTTTGTTTCTCCACTTGCGGTCCAGAGAAGAAGAAATCCGGATTGGTCGACATCAACAGCGGTCCCCTGCAGGGTTTCTGTCATTGTTCTCACCCTAATGCTTTTTCCCAGGGTATCAGAATACGTCTTCCATTCGTCAATAATTTCCCCAAAGCGTTGTCCTTCGAAGACCTTATAATAGTGTTCAAACGTCATAAATAAGGTTCTAAGGAACTCATGATAATCCACCGAGTGATGTACTTCATTGACTAGCGAGGTGGATCTTGTTTGTAAATCAGCAGATAATTTCTTCAGATCGATGGCAAGGTTAATACCAATGCCTACAACAACGTAATTGATTGATGGTCCTTCTCCTTCAGATTCAAGCAGGATCCCAGCGATTTTCCGTCCGTTCACACGAACATCGTTTGGCCATTTGATGGTCGCATGAACCCCATAGGTGTTGATGGATTTCGTCACAGCAAGCGCTGCAACAAAAGAAAGAAGCGACGTATTCTGACGTGGGACACTAGGTCGAAGGATCAAAGAGAGGTACACTCCACCTTCTGGTGATTCCCAGCTGCGCTCAAAACGTCCTCGCCCATGACTCTGTATTCTGGCGATGACAACTGCTCCTTCCGCCCCTCCAGCCTTCGCAAGATCTTTCGCGGTCGAATTTGTAGAATCCAGATCATCAAAAACAAACGATTTTTTCACAACATCAAAATCAAGTTTTTTCAAGAACGATTCAGTTTTTTTTACGAAGGATGCCTCTTTCATAAGACAGATGAAGGTCGCTTATTTGTGCGGTGAACCACTGTTCGAAGCCATGATCACTGCCTGGACAGCGGCCATCGCTGCAGCGGTCTTCGGGCCAGTCGATTGCGCTTTAGTCTCCTGGACATATTTTACGACCTGATCAAGGATGTTGTACCGAGGGATAAAACTCGTGTCATAGGTTCCTGAGCGCCATTGTGGATTATTCATGACTACCTGATGGAAGGGGATGTTATGGCGCACGCCACTGATTTGGAATTCCCAGAGTGCTCGTTTCATCCGTTCAATCGCTCGTGGTCGATCCTCGCCCCAGACAATGAGCTTGGCTATCATAGAATCATAAAACGGTGGGATGGTAAAACCAGGGTACACACCAGAATCGATTCGGATTCCAGGACCACTTGGTTCAGCATAGCGAATGATCTTCGCTGGAGCTGGC
>JBFYMQ010000049.1:0-14545 GCA_041304825.1 Thermoplasmatales archaeon | reverse complement strand
TAGAGCATCTGGCTTTTAACCAGGTGGCCAAGGGTTCGAATCCCTTCAGGCCCGCCTTTCCTACCAAGGAACGTAGGAGGAATGTAGTATCGCAGCCCCCCCAAAAAAATATTACGATATCTTAGGACATAAGCTGGTTCCAGAACATACTATTTTATCAGATAAAGAGAAAAAGGAATTGTTGGAGAAATACCATATTAAACCTGATCAATTGCCACGTATTATGGCAAACGACCCCGCTGTGATTTCTGCAGGAGCGAAACCTGGTCAGATAGTAAAAATTATTAGAAAAAGCCCGACAGCAAAATATGCGACTGCCTATCGGTTAGTTGTTGAAAGTGATACCTCTGAGAGTTTTATCTTCGCTGAGCCATCTGAGGAATTCAGTACAGCAAGTGAAGAAATCTAAAAAAAAGGGGATTATGAGGAATATTTATGAGAGAACTTGTTGATGCGTTTTATAAAGAACGAAGTATTGTCAACCATCAGATCGCTTCCTACGATGATTTCTTACGACATCGTCTGCAGCGAATTGTCGATGGAACAATCATCGGCCAGGAAGAAGAAGGAATGAAAAGAGGGTACATCTACCCTGAGATAGAAGGATATAAGATTAAATTTGGTAAAATCAAGGTCGGTCTCCCACAGGTCAAAGAGGCAGATGGAACAGAACGACCATTGACACCAATGGAAGCACGGTTACGAGATCTGACCTATGAGGCACCCATCGAACTTGAGTTCATCCCTGTGAAGAACGAGGTGGAGTACGAACCTGAGACGGTCCGTGTTGGTGAACTCCCCATCATGGTAAAATCCCTGCGATGTAACATTTCTCAAAAGGTCTTAGAAGAAAAATTGGATCGCCCCTTTTCTGAAGAGGATTATCGAAAAGAACTGCAGCAACTGCAGGAAGACCCGTTAGACCCCGGTGGGTATTTTATCAGTAATGGAACGGAACGTGTGTTAATCACGGTTGAAGACCTTGCCCCCAACCGGGTGCTTGTCGAGCGATCGAGCAGATACGGGACTGACGTTGAAGTTGCAAAAGTGTTCTCCCAGCGGGAAGGATACCGAGCCTTAACCGTGGTGGAAAAACGAAAGGACGGCATGCTCATGGTGAGTTTGCCAACCACCTATGGCCAAATACCACTCATTGTTCTGCTTAGATCACTTGGGATGGAGAACGACAAAGAAATCGTCGACGTCATCTGCGTGGATCCGAAGATGGAGCCATACGTGCTTGCAAACATCGAGGAATGCGCCAAGGAATACAGTATAGCAACAAAGGAAGAAGCAGTGGCATATCTTGGGAAGAAATTTGCTGGCGGGCAGGCTAAAGAATACCGGGTCAAACGGGTCGAAACCATCATGGACCGACATCTCCTTGCCCATCTTGGCAATGACCCCGAGGATCGTCTGAAAAAAGCTATCTTCGTAGCTCGCATGGGGATGGCAGTCTTAGAGCTTGCATTGGGGAAACGAGAGCAGGATGACAAGGATCATTACGCAAACAAACGCCTGAAGCTTGCCGGGGATCTTATGGAGGATCTCTTCCGGGTCGCATTTACCGCACTGTGCAAGGATTTAAAATATCAGATTGAACGTATCCATGCGAAAGGAAAAGAAATCAAAATCGCATCCTCATTGCGTTCTGATGTCCTGAGCCAACGCATACATCACGCGCTAGCCACCGGGAACTGGGTCGGCGGTCGTGCCGGAGTCTCCCAGCTGCTTGATCGAACCAGTAACCTTGCCGTTCTCAGTCATCTGAGACGGGTGACTTCGCCGTTAACAAGATCGCAACCACATTTCGAGGCTCGAGATTTACATTCGACACAATGGGGACGTCTCTGCCCTAACGAAACACCAGAAGGACCGAACTGTGGTCTTGTCAAAAACCTTGCACTGACCGTAGAAATATCAGAAGGATTCGTAGAAAAAGAAGTAGAAACTGTCTTACGTGAACTTGGAATCAAAGAATTGACAAAACATGTCACCGGCGCTCGGGTCTATCTCAACGGGGATCTCATTGGGATGCATCCGAACGGATCAGATCTTGTGAAGAAATTGCGAGAACGACGGCGGAAAGGACTTTTGAGTAATGAGATTAATGTTACCTACGATATCGAAGGAAACGATGTGATTGTCAACTGTGATTGTGGTCGTTTACGCCGACCATTGCTTGTCGCTGAAAACGGTAAACTTCTCGTGAACCAAAAAACACTCGCTGATCTTCTAGAAGGAAAGAAAAAATGGACTGACCTGATCAACGATGGGGCTGTTGAATACATTGATGCTGAAGAGGAAGAAAACGCATTGATCGCATTACGATTCGAGAATCTCACCCCCGACCATACCCATATGGAGCTTGACCCGATGTGCATCCTTGGGATCGGGGCTTCACTTGTTCCGTACCCTGAGCATAATTCATCACCAAGAATCACGATGGGCGCAGGGATGGGAAAACAATCTCTTGGGTTTGGTGCATCAAACTACCGGATCAGGCCAGATACTCGTGGTCATCTGCTTCACTATCCACAAATGCCGTTGGTACAGACACATCCGATTCGTTACATTAAATTCCGGGAGCGTCCTGCAGGGCAGAATTACATTGTGGCGGTCGCCTCATTCCAAGGATATAATATGGAAGATGCATTGATCATGAGTAAATCAGCAATTGAACGTGGCCTTGGCCGAAGCACCTTTGTCCGAACCTATAACAGCGAAGAGAAACGATATCCTGGTGGACAGGAGGATCATTTTGAGATTCCGAACCCGGATTGTCGAGGTGTTCGGACTGAAGATGCGTATAACAATCTTGGTGAAGATGGGTTGATCTCCCCGGAATGTAGTGCAGATGGCGGAGATGTGCTCATCGGTAAAACATCACCACCGCGTTTCCTTGAGGAACCCACTGATTTTCTCACACCACAAAAACG
The DNA here is from genome assembly GCA_041304825.1 of Thermoplasmatales archaeon. GTDB lineage: Archaea > Thermoplasmatota > E2 > DHVEG-1 > DHVEG-1 > SM1-50. Next base: position 11,606 of record JBFYMQ010000049.1, on the reverse strand, counting down.
AAGGGAAACATCTGTGACCGTACAACATGGTGAAGGCGGTGTTGTCGACAAGGTGATGTTATCAGAGTCAGTGAATGGATCACGTATGGTCAAGATAAAAGTCAGAGAGCAGCGAATCCCTGAACTGGGGGATAAGTTCGCATCCAAACATGGTCAGAAGGGTGTCATCGGATATGTCGTATCCGCAGAAAACATGCCATTCACCGAAGAAGGTATGTCCCCGGACTTAATCATCAATCCCCATGCCATCCCATCAAGAATGACAGTCGCGCATGTCCTTGAGATGATCGGCGGAAAGGTCGGATCACTTGAGGGACGAATCGTCGATGGGACAGCTTTTAGCGGGGAAACAGAAGATCAACTCCGGACGGCTCTACTGAACAACGGGTTTAACCATGCGGGAAAAGAAATCTTCTATGATGGACTTACGGGACGACCATTGGAATGCGATGTGTTTGTCGGATGTATCTACTATCAAAAGCTGCATCATATGGTTGCAGGCAAAATCCATGCGAGATCACGAGGACCGGTGCAGATCCTCACCAGACAACCAACTGAAGGTCGAGCCAGAGAAGGTGGTCTTCGATTCGGAGAAATGGAACGAGACTGTCTCATTGGTCATGGTGCCTCAATGGTCATTAAAGACCGATTGCTGGATGAATCAGATATCACGATGAAATACGTTTGTAACACCTGCGGTCATATCGCAATGATTGACCGTCATGGTCGGCTCCATTGCTCCATTTGTGGGGACAAGGCAGATATCCACCCGGTGGAGATGAGCTATGCGTTCAAACTCTTGATTGATGAGCTAAAATCACTTGTGGTTGTACCACGTATTAAATTAGAATCGCTGGTGTAGGGGGTAAAAGAAATGGCTGGACGAAATATCACAAAAAAAATTGGGGCGCTTGAATTTTCAGTACTTTCACCAAATGAAATCCGTAAGATGAGTGCGACAAAGGTCATCACTGCAGATACCTATGATGATGATGGATTCCCTATCACCATGGGGTTGATGGATCAACGTTTAAGCGTCATTGAACCGGGGTTACGATGTAAGACCTGCGGGTTGAAAGTCGGCAAAGACAAATGCCCTGGGCATTTTGGACATATCGACCTTGCGATGCCTGTTATCCATGTCGGGTTTGTCAAGACAATTCGGAATTCTCTCCGGGCGACCTGTCGGAAATGCGGACGGATCCTCCTCACAGATAGAGAATTGGAGGAACATCGGAAAACAATCATAAAGAACAACGCAGAGGGACGAGACAATGCCTATGTGTTTAAGATGATCATCAGCACTGCGACAAAAACAGAAGGATGCCCACGATGCGGAACGCAGAGCGGCAAAATCGATCTGGATAAGCCAACCTCATTTCGTGAGAACGGCAAGAAACTCACTCCAACTGAGATTCGTGAATGGCTTGAGAAAATCCCTGACGAGGATCTTCCTTTACTTGACATTAATGTGAAATCTGCACGACCAGAATGGATGGTCCTGACCGTGTTACCAGTACCACCCGTCACCGTACGACCATCGGTGACGCTTGAGTCAGGGGAACGGTCAGAAGATGACCTGACCCATAAACTTGTTGATGTCATCAGAATCAATCAACGGTTACAGGAGAATCGAGACGCGGGGGCGCCTCAGTTAATCGTCGAAGACCTCTGGGAGCTTCTTCAATATCATGTGACCACCTATCTTGATAACCAAACCTCAGGGATTCCACCCGCGCGGCACCGGTCAGGCAGACCGTTGAAAACCCTTGCGCAACGGTTGAAAGGAAAAGAAGGAAGGTTCCGGAGTAATCTGTCAGGAAAACGAGTGAATTTCTCCGCAAGAACCGTTATTTCCCCTGATCCAAATCTGAGTATCAATGAGATAGGGGTTCCTGCTGAAATCGCAAGAGAACTTACCGTTCCTGTTCGCGTCACCACCCAGAACCTGGACTGGTGCAAGAACCTCATTAAACAAACAGCGGCAGCTGAAAAACCTGGTGAGAACTACCGACCTCGTGTGAATTATGTGAAACGATTCCGTGAGGGCGTCGAACAACGAATGAAGGTTACAGAGAAGAACGCAGATGATATTTCAGAGAAACTTGAGCTTGGTTTCATCATCGAACGACAGCTCATGGACGGGGATATCGCCTTGTTTAACCGTCAGCCGTCTTTACATCGGATGTCGATGATGGCACATCGGATCAAGGTCATGCCAAACCGATCGTTCCGTTTTAACCTCTCGGTCTGTCCACCATATAACGCTGATTTTGATGGTGATGAGATGAACCTGCATCTTCTGCAAGGGGAAGAAGCGAAAGCTGAGGCAGAGATTCTTATGAAAGTGCAGGAGAACCTTATGTCCCCACGTTTTGGAGGAATCATCATTGGCGGGTTACATGATCATATCTCAGGTTGTTTCCTTCTCACCTATAAGGATAAAATGTTTTCAAAAGAAAAAACCTCAGAGATACTGGCGACGTTTAAATACAAAGGGAAATTCCCGGAGATTCATGAGAAAAACGGTGAAAGTCTCGTCTATGGAAGAGACATCTTTAGTGTATTACTGCCTAAGGATCTCAACATTGAGTATAAAGCAAAAGCATGTTTCCATTGTGAAGTCTGTGAGGCTGCCAATTGTCCCCATGGCGCTTATGTGGTTGTGAAAAACGGGAAACTGAAACAAGGGATCGTTGATGAAAACAGCATCGGATCTTTCAAAGGAAGAATCGTTGAGCGCATCATCAGAGACCATGGGACAGCCGCGGGTAGAATCTTTATTGATGATGTCACGCGAATGGGGATTGCAGTCGTGACTATCATTGGGTTTACCACCAGCATTGATGATGAGGATATTCCAACTGAGGCAAAACGACAAATCGGAGAAGGATTGCAGAAAGCACAAAACAAGATTAACACCCTTGTCACCGCCTATGAACATGGTGAACTGGAATCCCTACCGGGGCGAAGTCTCGAGGAAACCCTTGAGATGGAGATTATGCGAGTCACGGGTCGGGCAAGAGACATGGCTGGTGAAATCGCAAGTAAGTACCTTGGGTTGAACAACAGTGCTGTTATCATGGCAAAATCAGGGGCTCGAGGTTCCATGCTGAACCTGTCTCAGATGTCAGGGTGTGTCGGGCAGCAGGCGGTCAGAGGAGAACGCATCTCAAGAGGATATAAGTACCGGACATTGCCTCATTTCAAAAAAGGTGATCTTGGGGCAAGTGCAAAAGGATTTGTCGCGAACAGTTACAAAAGCGGACTGAACCCAACAGAGTATTTCTTCCATTCAATGGGAGGAAGAGAGGGGCTTGTTGATACCGCAGTTCGGACCTCCCGTTCAGGATATATGCAGCGACGTCTTGTTAACGCACTGGAAGACCTCAAAGTCGAAAGCGATGGAACAGTACGTCATACCGGCGGGGAGATCATCCAATTCATGTATGGGGATGATGGGGTTGACCCCACAAGAAGTACGACGGGGAAGGCAGTGGATCTTGACCGTATCATCTATGATGTGAAACAGGAGGGATGATCACATGGCAAAAACCGTTTCTAAAAAGAAAACCACTCCAAAAAAAACCGAGAAGAAGAAACCTGTTGCACCGAAAGTCATCCCGAGCAAAACAAAAAAACCTGCAACGAAGACAGAACCAAAAAGTAAAGCTGTACCAATAAAAAAGAAAATAAAGGAAACTAAAAACGCTGCAGCAGCAAAGAAAAAACCAAGCGAAGGGAAAAAGGAGTCTGTTGTCGCTGAGAAAAAAACAGAGAAGAAAAAAGAACCGGAACGGACGTTCGTTCCCCCACCGACAAAAAAAGAAGAAGAACCCAAGGAATATAAGACGATACGAACCGAAATACACAAACTAATGAAAAATCAGTATCTCCCTATTTCTATCATCGATGGTATAATGGAGCGTGCTGCAAAAGATAAAAAAATCGAAGCGAAACTAAAAAACATCGTTGAAAAAGCTTTGGAGGAATACGCGAAAAATCGTATCGACCCAACCGAGGCATGCGGCATAATCAGCGCACAGAGCATCGGGGAACCAGGCACCCAGATGACGATGAGGACATTCCACTACGCTGGTGTTGCAGAAATTAACGTTACCCTGGGTTTACCCCGGTTAATCGAAATCGTCGATGCCCGGTCCACACCCTCAACACCAATGATGAACATCTACCTACGCGACGAATATCGGGTAAACCCTGATTTAGCAAAAGAAATCGCTAATAAAATTGAGATCACTAGACTGACCGATGTTGGTGATATTGAAATGGATCTTGTCAACATTTTCATCTCCATTAAACCCAATAAAAAAACTATGGAGAAAAAAGGGATCACCATCGAAGACATCTTAGAGCGCGTTCAATCGGTTCGAAAGTTATCTGCAAAAATCGAAAGAGAAAACGTCAAAGTCACATTGGATGAACCAGGATATAAAGTGCTTCAGAACACGAACGAGACATTGAAGAATCTGAAAATCAAGGGAATAGACGGAATCAAACGAGTCATTATCCGAAAAGAACCAAATGAAGGATATGTGATTTACAGTGAAGGAAGCAACCTAAAAGAAGTGCTTGATATCGAAGGCGTTGACCCCTACCGGACTACTACCAATGATATCCATGCAATCGCTAGAGAACTCGGTATCGAAGCAGCACGAAATATGATCATCCAAGAAGCATATTCCACACTATCCGAACAAGGGTTAAACGTAGATTTGAGACATATCATGCTTGTTGCTGATGTGATGACCGCTGACGGGACCGTACGGGCAATCGGCCGTCATGGTGTCAGTGGTGAGAAAAGCTCCGTGCTATCACGGGCAGCATTTGAAATCACCGTCAACCATCTCCTGCTCGCCAGCCAACGAGGAGAATCAGACGAGTTGAATGGTGTTGCCGAGAACATCATCGTTGGACAACCTGTGAACCTTGGGACAGGTGCGATTGAACTTGTGATGAATCCAAAAAAACCAAAACAGAAGGGAAAGTAAATGGTAGATGTAAATAAAGCATTAAAAGATGTATCAAAGAAAGGCACAATACTTCTTGGGGAAAAACAGACGAAATCAGCGATTCAGAAAGGTACAGCAAAGCTGGTGGTAATGGCAAATAACTGCCCGTCCGCAAAAACCATTACCTCCCTAACTAGCGATAAAAAAGTACCATTGTTTACCTATGCTTTCACTGGTGTGGAGCTTGGGTATAGTTGCGGGAAGAACTACGCGGTATCCTGCTTTGCAGTCCTGGACGAAGGGGAATCAAATATCTTGCAGCTTGTCAAAAAAAGGAATTAATCAGAATGGCAGAGATAGTTCTTTCAAACGAGACCGTTCAATATATCAACCTTGCATCTCAGTATACCGGTGCAGGCATCAGAGACTGTGTTGTCGAGGATGACCGAGTCATATTCATTGTCGAGAAAGGACAACTTGGTATTGCGATTGGAAGCAAAGCAAAGAATCTAGAAAAACTACGGATGCTTTTTAAGAAAATCGTGAAGTTTGTTGAATTCGACGAGGATAAAACCAAGTTTGTACAGAATCTTTGCAAACCGTATAATGTGACAAAAGTGAGCTTTGAGGAAAACGACGGCAAAAGTGTCGCACGAATAGAGGTCAACCCACAGGATAAGTCAAAGCTGATCGGCAAGGGTGGACGAAACATCAACATGATCCGAAAAATGGCACAGCGTCATCATCAAATAAAGGATGTCCAGATTATTTAGAATAATTTTCTTCTAGGAAATACTTAAAAAAGGTAGTATATTGCAGCATGATAGGAGGCACAGCGTGCGAATACGGTCCCATCCGATCATTGATTTTAAGAAACGAAAGGAACTTCCGTTTTACTTTCAAAAAAAGAAGATGGTCGGCGAGGAGGGGGACACCATTGCTTCTGCGCTTCATGCGGCAGGCGTCCGAACATTAACAACCAGTTTAAAATACGAAAGCCCTCGTGGTTTTTTTTGTGGAATCGGGAAATGTTCCTCCTGTCTGATGCGAGTCAATGGTATTCCGAATGTACGGACCTGTATCGCTCCTTTAAAAGAAGGGATTTCCGTTGAGATGCAGGATAAACTAGGATTGTTACCTGAGGCAGCTTTCTTTGGGGAACCTACAAAAACACTACATGTCGATGTCTTAGTTGTTGGGGCGGGTCCTGCTGGGTTGTGTGCTGCTTTAGAGAGTGCGAAACAAGGTGCGTCGGTGTTACTGGTTGATGAAAACCAATGTGTTGGGGGTCAATTGATTAAACAGACCCATAAATTCTTTGGTTCGAAACAAGAACGTGCAGGAACCCGTGGTATCGATATTGCAAAGGAATTGGAAACCGATGTCTGGAACCTTCAAAAACAAGGGAAAATACAGGTGATGGCTGATTCGACGGTCATCGGGTATTATGAAAGTGATAAGAAGCATCGTTTTGGTGTCGTGCAACGTTGCGAGTATCAAAGTATATTGTATGATGTTCGTTGTGACACAGCTATTCTTGCATGTGGTGCTATGGAAAACATGTTGTTGTTTCCAGGTAATGACCTTCCGGGTGTGTATGGGGCTGGCGCGGTTCAGACTCTGATGAATGTGTATGGGGTGAAGCCCGGCGACCGGGTACTTATGGTGGGTGCTGGGAACGTCGGTTTGATCGTCTCGTATCAGTTATTACAGGCGGGAATAGAGGTGGACCGTGTCGTAGAGGCAGCACCCGTCATCGGGGGATATAATGTGCATGCAGCAAAATTGCGTCGCTGTGGCGTACCAATAATGACGTCTCATTCTATTAAAGAAGTATGTGGCAAGGACAAAGTGGAAGCTGCTGTGGTGGTACGACTTGACGAGAATTGGAAACCAATCAAAGACTCGGAGGAATATATCAAATGTGATACGATTTGTCTTGCGGTTGGTTTGACCCCTTCGACCCGGTTGCTTTCACAGATCGGCGTTCAATATGAATTTATCCCGGAGGCAGGAGGGTACGTCGCAGTCCACGATGACACAATGCAGACCTCAGTCAAAGGCATATACGTAGCCGGTGATGCATCAGGTATCGAAGAAGCATCCACTGCCATGATCGAAGGGAAAATCGCAGGTCTTGCAGCAGCCATCCAACTCAGACGTTCAAAGAACAAAAAACTCTTAAAACAGTATCGCGAAGAACTTTCTACGCTCCGTGCAGGCCCCTTTGGTGAAAAACCAAGGATCGCGAAACAAAAAATAGCGAAAATGAAGGAGAAACACCATGCATCAGTATGAGAAAACCGGCGTCCTTTCCGCTAAGGATTTACCGGTCCCTTCAGAAAAACAGCTGCAGAAAGGAGTCGCTATCCTTGAATGTGTGCAGGAGATTCCTTGTAACCCCTGTGTAGAATCCTGTCCAGTACACGCAATCTCTATGAAAGATATCAACGCACCACCAGTGAATGATTTTGAGAAATGCATCGGATGTACCAAATGTGTCGGGGTCTGCCCCGGGTTAGCGATTTTTGTCGTAAAAGTAACAGGGAAGAAAGCATTGGTAACACTCCCCTATGAATTTGTTCCGATCCCCCGTGTAGGAGATAGCGTAAAAGCATTAGACCGGACAGGTGCTGTTCGAAGTAATGCTTTGGTGAAAAAAGTCATCAAATTAGGAAAAACCATGGTCATTACCATAGAAATAGACAGCCACCTTGCCATGGATATCAGAAACATACGGGTCTAACCTATGAAGCGAAGTATCGTGTGTCGCTGTGAAGATATCAGCGAAGAGGACGTGATTCAAGCAATTGACCAAGGATACACCGATATCGAGGAACTCCGCAAGAAACTCAGAATAGGCATGGGGCCCTGTCAAGGACGAGTCTGTATACAGCTCGTGGCACGTATCCTTGAAAAGAAAACAGGCAAGAAGGTGGCAAACATACCGCTTCCGACCGTACGGCCTCCGTTGATCCCTGTAGCCCTTGGGACTTTGGCAAGTGAGAAAGATGAAAAGTAAAGCAGATGTTGTCATCATAGGCGGGGGCGTGAACGGTTGTTCTCTTGCCTACAAGCTGTCAAAAAAAGGCTTAGACGTTGTCGTTGTGGAAAAAAAATACCTTTCCGCTGGTGCGACTGGTGCGTGTGGTGCAGGGATCCGCCAGCAATGGTCAACACGTGAGAATGCCTCACTCGCGATCCAAAGTGTCAAGATGTTTGAACAGTTAAGTCGTGAGCTTGGTCAGGATATCGAGTTTCGCCAGGGCGGATATCTGATAGCCGTCCATGATGAAAAAGAGATGAACCAAGCAGAAAAGAACGTTGCGATGCAACGCTCGTTAGGTTTAAAGGTCGATATCTTAAAACCCGAGGAAATAAATGATGTCGTCCCCATCCTGGACGTACAGGGTATGAAGGCGATCGGGGCGACGTTCTGCCCAACAGACGGCCATGCGAATCCCTTCAGAACCACTTTTGCCTATGCCGATGCTGCACGGAACCTTGGTGCTGAAATCAACACGCATACTACGGTTGTGAACCTGAAAACATCAAAAAAAGTAATACATAGCGTGATAACTGATAAAGGACCTATCCAGACCGATGTTGTGGTAAACGCAGCAGGGATTGACTCCAAAGCTATTGCAGAACTGGTACACATTACACTGCCGCTCGCCCCGTTTCGTAAAGAAATCATGGCAACAGAACGACTCCAACCATTGTTTGAAGCGATGGTCATTTCCTTTAAAGACGGTATCTATTTTAGTCAGCAGAAAGAAGGACAGATCGTCGGCGGCATCCCCATCCCAGAAGAGAAAGGAGGATACAAAACCATGCCGACGTTAGCATTTCTCCAGCACATGGCGAGTACCTTGACTCGATATGCACCAACGTTGAAACATGTGAATCTGCTACGACATTGGACCGGGTTTTATGATGTAACCCCTGATGCAAGACCAATCCTTGGGGAGATCAAAGAAATAAAAGGCTTCCTCCAATGTAACGGGTTCAGCGGTCATGGATTCATGATATCCCCTATGGTGTCTGAGCTGCTCACCAAGCTTATTGTTGAAGAGAAAACATCCGAAGTACTCGAAAGTCTGACTCTTGATCGTTTCAAAGGCAAAAACATCGAAAAAGAACTCTCCGTGGTCGGCTGAACAAGGGAACCTACACAAACCATTCCTTTTGCTAATAACCTCAGGGCAATATGTACGTTATTTCGTCATAAACTCAAACCACCGGACATTCCCATTCTCTAGAATGTTCTTTATTCGTTCCTGTTCTTTTGTACAAGGGACATTGCCTTCTTTAAAGCAGACGAACAAGATTGAATCATCCTCAAATTGAATCCCATCCACAGGTCCACCAAGGAACCGGAATCGTTCAGGATCATATGGATAGTATTTCATTTTTTCATGATACTGCTGGTCTTGAGAGGTGAGTTGTTCGACCGTATGCCGCATGGGGGTGACCGCGGTTCTATAGGAGAGCATGACACCAAAAATGACTCCGATAATACATCCGATAAAAAACACCCAGACGGTCATCAACGGATCCATAGTACTATCTCCACGAAATAGGATGGAAAAGCACCTTGAATACCTTTTCCGTTCACTGATTCTTTGAAGGATTAACCCGTTTAACAAAAAGGAATCGAAGGTTCTTAATTCCATCCTTGAAGCTTTCCAGCTTCACTTGACCTTCCCTTGCTGATAGAGTCGATGGGATTTCTTTTGCCTTAACCTGTTTGTTGGTGAACATCTCTATTTTGATTTCCTCAGAAAAAGGCATCCCGTCATTGAAGCTTTCCAAGGGTTGAATTTTGGTTAGAGCGTCTCGTTTGAAAATCCACATGCCTGACTGTGAATCCCTTATATTGACTAAGAACAGGATGCGAAGCGTCCAAGCTAAGGTCAGGTTCCCAAACCGATGTTTCAGAGACATCGAACCATGTTTGAGGGCTGCGAAACGATCCGTGGTCAGAAAATCATACTGCTGGTCAAGCAGCATCTGGATGTATTCATGGATACGATGAAACGGATAAGTCGCATCAGCATCACCAGTAACAATGATATCCCCAGTTGCGCGGGAAAAACCCGCTTTATAGGCTCTCCCGTATCCCTTCCGTGTCTCAAGGATGACTACTGCTCCTTTGCTTGTGGCGATATCTCTTGTTTTATCCTTTGAATTTCCATCGATGATGAGAATCTCAAGATCCCAGCGTTTGCTGTTGAAATAGTCTTTGTTGACTGCATCTATGGTTTTCCCGATGCCTCGTTCTTCATTGATAGCCGGTATAACGATACTGATCTTCAGAATCACTCACTCCCGGGAAGAGTATAAAAACAAGGGGGTTAAAAGGGTTTTGAAAAAAACATTAAAAAAAAGAGAGAAAAAAGGGGTGTAACCCCTTTGTGTTCGTGTTTAGTTCCGTCTGCGTCTGAGGAGCAGGAATGCTACTCCGATTGCTGCGATGAGCGTCAGAAGCTCAAAACCAGGTATTCCACCGCCTTCCAAGATTGTCACTGTTTCGGATTTTGGTTCATATCCTGGGAAGGTTGCTGTGACGATATAGTCGCCTGCTGCTGAAGGTGCTGTGATCTCTACAGTTCCACCCGCTCCGGTCGTGTAGGTTTTCCCTTCAAAGGTGACTGTTGCACCAATGACGGCACTACCGGTATCGTCTGCGACGGTGAGACTGAAGGTTTGTCCAGCTTTTACCTCACCACTGACAGCGACGATGAGCTTGGGTATGTTCAAGACCATGACGATTGCGCCTGATGCAGGAATATACCCTTCAGCTGTCGCTGAGATTGAATAAGCCATAGACGTTGCAACTGCCGGAGATGTAAGGGTTGCGACACCAGTGGTGGTCGGCCAGGTTTGTCCGTCGAAGGTAAACGTCACAGTGGCATCGGTGATAAGGACACCATTGGATTTTGCTTCAACGGTGAAGGTGTTCCCTTCGTCGACTGATGGGTTGAGGCTGATGGTCATTGGTTTTCGGGCTGTTGCGGTGATGACGAATTCATTGTCAGGATCGGTTTCATTTTCGATGTAGATGATAACGTCACCGCTTGCATCTGCAGTAATTGAGAACTGAGCTATTCCGGCTGCGTCTGTGTAAAGGTCTGATGGTAATTTTGAGAGGATTGTTTCATTGAGTGACAGCCCATGGTCAAGTCCAACTCGGACGTCTTCTAAGGGTGCTCCTGTAGCTGGATGTGTTATTGTTATTGTCACGATGGTTGCCTCACCAAGGTAGATGGTTGCTGGGTTTGGTGTTGCTGTTGCTGTTGTGACTCTGAGAAGTCCTTCTGCAGATCGGTAGTCTCCTCCCAAAGGTTCGAACTCGTAGGTGACATTTCCGAGGGTCGTGGCGTTTATCTCATCTAGGACACCGGTTCCATTATCAATGTCAACAAAGGTTTCGCTGCCTAGCGAGGATCCATTTATGCTTGTCATGTTCAGGAGTTTTAATGTCCCATCGACGGCTGGTGATACTTGGAACGTGATATTGGTTGCAGTATCAATTAACCAAGCTAGAACGGAAGGTGAAGAGCTGACCGTGTAGCTGCTTATGGTGAGAGTCGCGTTGTATCCTTGGCTGTCATGGGTGTCGTTGTAAGCATA
>JBFYMQ010000048.1:0-14633 GCA_041304825.1 Thermoplasmatales archaeon | reverse complement strand
TTATTCGGTCTGGGCGATGGATAATGTTGGGAACACCGCTTGTGATTCCGGTCATGGTTTCAATATCTCCGCAGACGCATCCATGAGTATCGCCACCCTGCAGAATAGTTATAGTGGAAATCAATACATCAATATCACCGACCCGCCGAACCCACCACAAAACCTTACGTTGGTCGATCAGGGGCTCACCTGGAACACGTACTACAATGCAACCACAGGACAGAACATTCTGGAGGCATACCAGGGGCCAGTGAATTACCAGGGGGAGAACAGCACCTGGACACCGATCAACAATACACTCAGTCAACTCACAGAAAATCATCCTGCTTATGTGTATGGGTATCGCAATGGGAATGATCACGGGTTATATGGTGTGTATTTCAAATCCAATACACAGCAGGAATGGCCAGTCGCTTTCGCCTATAACAAGTCAGATGATCCAACAATCCATACAATACGAAGCAAACTTGTCGGTGTCGGATATGTCGATCCGCAAAGCAACTGGGCCTACCAGTACCTGCAGAACATACAAAGCAGCCAGGGACAGACCAACGACTATTCTATCACCTATCCAGGGGTATTCACTGGTACGAATGTCACCTGGAGCTATGGTAACACTGGATTAAAAGAAGAGATCATTCTGAGTAATACGACAAAGATTATGTTACAGAACCATCCACCATCGCAATATGGGTTGAATGATGCCAGCTCCTATCTCGTGTTCATCACCCGGCTTGATTATCAGAATCTCAACCTCTATAATGGTTCAGGAGTGCTCGATGGGAACGTCACGATCTCAGAGAATGGTGTTGAATTCAGGACCTTGTTAGGCCAATTCAAATGCGCTCTCCCTCTAGGGGAAGCATATGAGTTGAACAACGAGTCAAACAGAGAGAAGTTGACCTATCGTATCATCCATCTGAATGGGAACACCTATCTGCTCTCTGGATTGAAAGTCTCCAAATTGAACACGATGATATTCCCTGTTGTCGTCGATCCGACCCTGACAGTGTATTCAACCTCCAGTGACGGTTATATTTACAAATCTGGTTCTGTCTACAGTACTGTGCAATCAGCATCATCTGGGACTGTGGATAGTTCTGGGATATATATTACAATTGGACAAAGGTACATACCAATGTCTCCAGGAATCTATTATGTATACCGAGGATTCGTGTTCTTCAACACTTCTGCATTGCCTTCAAATGCGTATCTTGACAACGCGACACTCTCCATCTACAAAAAGGATGATTACTCGACAACAGACTTCGATATCACAATCCAGAATGGACAACCAACATATCCCCATAATCCTTTGCAGACTGGAGACTATTTCAGAAACTATTACTCAGGGAATGGCGGGACATTGGGAACTTCTAGGTTCACAAGTGGATATAATGCGATAACAATGAGTAATCTCAATTGGATCAATAAGACTGGGATCACCAAATTGTGTCTGCGTAGCAGCAGAGACATTAGTGGAACGGCTCCGACGGGTAATGAATATGTCAATGTATATTCGTACGAATTTGGAGGTATAGGTTGTCAACCAAAATTGGTTATCGCATATCGGAACCAATCGAAGATAAAGAACGCAGGATCAACAAACATCAAGGGATATCTTCTCATTCAGGTTCAGTTCTACAATTCAACGCAGGGAAAATGGTTGGTGGATGATGATAGCATTAATGAAACGACACCACGAACCATCACCAGTGGTAATCAACTTGCCCTTGACACCATATTCAACGGACATGTCCGAGCATCGGATCTGACCCATGGTACAGGAACGTATCGAGTATTTGCTGCTTTCAGGGATCCAGAAGGGAATATCCTGAGGACAAATGATGATGTGGATCTTGAAGCCTGGTGGCAATTCAGTAAGACATAAAGATGAAAAACAATGGAAATCAGGTCAATTTTCCCTGATTCTCCATTATCTTTTTATATGAGTTTTTCCACTTTCTAACGATGGTATCAGGGAAACCGATTTCTAAAGAACTGATTCAACAAATACGAGAGGAAGTTCTGAAGGGTAAATCGAAATACCAGGTTGCCAGAGAGATGAACCTACATCCAACAACGGTATATGAACATACAAAGGATCTTCCAAATAAATATCACCGAGAGCCATACATCAGTGGAAAACCTTTGGAACTCCTAAAAGAGTTAATCAAGAAAGGATATGTTTACACAGAGGAGAACAGAAATGCTTTGCGTTCATTGCAACGATTTTTTCCTCAGATAAAACGGTCCCAATTCAAGGGAAAATCCTGTTATTATCTTGAGGATAAGAATAAGCTTGCTCTCCTGGAGTTAATGAAACAAAATACATCAAGGATTATCTCTTTTCAGGATATAGCAAAAGCTTGCCAGGTTTTCAACACAGACATCGAGATTCATGAGAAAAGGTCGTTCCTTGGTAAAAATCGATGGAGACGACCTCGAAAAATCAAGGAATCCATAAGTCACTATGAATCAGTTCCTAAGGAGAAACAGATGAAAATTGATGATTTCTTTGGTAGATTTTTGCATTCGGAAGTACTGTCAGGCAGTAGTTCCGAAAGTTCCTACCAAGGACCAACAGAGGAGTAAAAATGGGGTTGATCCAAGTCTATAATATGGTCTTAAAAGAAGAATCTTTTGATTATCCAAACAAAATCAAGGGTGTTTTCAAAGAAATATCAAGAAAAGAATCTAGCATCTGCTAATGGTTGTAGTAAAAAAAAAGGAAGGAGTCTATCTCTTACTCTCCTACCACATGTGTATCAAAAAAACCAATGATGCCCAGTGGTCCGATGTACCCAAGTTTATTGTTCTGAGAGACAACGAACTGCTCATGGGAGACGTAGAGAGCAGGGATAAATGTGTCTAGCGTTATGGAAAGGATACAGCGGGTCGTAAAACTAATCTGCGCATCAGAAATGTTCCTGTTTTTAAGGAACCCGATCAGGAACCGTTTCCCAAAACTTTCCGCATTATTGATCCATATCCAATGTTCCGCGGTCCAGACCTGCCCGGACTGATCATAGACCCGCGCCCGAATCATTTTGTTAATCCCAGCAGTCTGAGCACCATCAGAGGAGCGGTCTTCACCGGTCATCTCAGAGACGTTACACAACCATTCATAGGGCGGCTCAGTGTCCACGTATGGTAGACCAGGGTGCTGTCCAAACGGTTCGATATCGAACTCAACGCGATCGACGACTGCATTATCAGATGCGTTCGCTCGAATCCAGAACGGCAGGTTGACCTGCTGCTCATCGACAGGTTCAGTAATCTCGACGTAAGGTCGTTCCGCATCAACCCTTATTATTATGGTGTTGTCCGGCTGGGTGTTATCCTCACTGTTCCCTGAACGGTCCACCGACCAGAAAGTGACCTCCCAGACCCCCATCCATTGCGTATCTTGTGTCACCACCAGCGAAATACCGTTCCCCGTATCATATTCTTGTGTTGCCTCATCATTGAGGGTGTAAAACGTATAATTCACACCACTGCCCGTTCCCTCAGGCAGATCATAGGAGTTCAGCCATACGGTGACTCCTTGGCTGGTGTACCATCCGTTCAAACCCTGCGTGCCTGAGATATGATCAAGAACAGTCACTGGCGGCACCTCATCAAGACCGATGAAACGGACTTGCCAGCTATCGAGAGCCGGTGAATATGAAGGGTTGCTCCTCGCGAAATGCGCCCGTAGACGCAAGGCAACAGGATCCAATGCTTGCAGGGATTGACCAGGGCTCACCCCGGGGATGAGAACAGTGTCGCCTGCTCCATTCAACACATCAAAACTCACTGTACCTTCAAAAATCGCATCGAAATCATACCAAGCAAGGAGATTCTCCGGATCAATCGGAATGGACGTAATCTGAGCCTCGAGCAGAAGCACCTTCTCGTCCCCCATCGAATACGTCATCTCTGAGCCACTGGGGATGTTCAACCGCCAGAGGTTCCCATACGCATCTGCCGAAATGTCGTCCCATGGATACGGATAGTAAACCCGGATGTCCTCCCATGTCACAAAGACCTGATCATTCCCAACCGCCATATTCCCCCAATCCGCCTCCGCTGCGGTGCTGGCTGAGAATTGAACCTCACCGGTAAACACCTCGCCTTCAGAAGACACCAGTTTTCCCCAGATCAAACCTGATCCACCAGAAACACTCTTACTATTGAAAGAAACCAGAAACGAGGAAGATAAGTACGAGACGATATCGGTTCTCACAAACTCTCCGGTCTTGATTGGGAAGATCGGCACGACTACATTTCCTGCATCATCATAAATCGTCCCCCAGATAGTCCCCCAGTAGTTACCAGCGCTGATGTCGTCATTGTTATAGGTAATCAAATACTGCTGGGTCGGTGCAGAAAACTCGATGCAGGGGAAATTATAATCCATACTATCGCTGCCTATCGCTATCGTAATAGTATTACCAATCTGCGTTAGTGAGCTATCATATAGTCCAGCCTTGATACTGAATGGTCCATTGTCCGGGGTGATTCCTTCCTCCCAGACGATCATGTATTGCGCATGCACCGGATCAAAAGCAACCCAGGGCTCACATTGGCTGTTGGCTGCAGTGCAGATGCTTTTCTCACCACCAACGGGATTCCCATTACTATCATATAATCGTCCGTAGAGATTATAGTTTGTCTCTCCGTTTCGAGCGTCTTCCCAGACGACACAGAACCGGTTGTTCACAGAGTCGAATTGAACGTTCGCATCTGCTTGACAATCTGCTGCACTACAGACGCTGATGACGCTACCGAGCGTTAGCTGATTACCGTTGCGAACCACAGTCCGTGCTTTGATGTCCTCTGTGGCAATCGTTGGGTTAGCGACGGTGTTGTAATGCTCCCAGGCAACAAAGAATTTACCAGCTCCATAGTCAACCGACGGATTCTCATTTCGATAGTACATTGTGCTATCCTGATAGACTAAATTATCAAACACCACCCGGTTCCCTTCAGAGTCGTACATGGATGCTCGGAGCTCCTGTTTGAATCCCCACGTGTATGGTGGATAATACGGTTGTCCCTCCTCCCAGACGACTAAAAATTCATCGTTCCCAAAGCTCACATCAGAATCCCAGGCTCCCTCGTTATTCCCATGGTAGGAGATTTGTTCATCGTTTGGCCAGTACTCATCCCAGATGGTAAACACTCCATAGAAATCACTCTGGCTTGTGGCCGCTGGATTCCCATAGAACAAATACATCTTGCTTGTCCCCATCGGCGCATATGGGATCTTGGCCCAGATGGTTGCACTGCTCGCATCTGAGTTTTCCACCCAATAATTACAGACCACATCACCGCTGTTTTCATGTTTGAAGCGGATATCTCCATAATCAGGTCGCATATCAGCATCATATGGGACGAGAAGACGAAGTGCATAATCATAGAGTACCTCGCCAGCGTTGTTCGTGATGGTTATTTGTTTCATCCGAGTCCAGGCTGGGTCAGTCCAGAGCGGATAGGTGTCCTTCATCTGCACAAATCCCCCAGTTATCTCATAATTGTAGGACATGGAAGGATCAACCTTGGTCGCGTCCGAGAACAAATCCGTCCAGGTGTAGTAATTTTCCTCAAGTAAAGGTAGGGATGGAGGTGATGGCATTTTTGAATCGGCGTTATTGAAAGAATCGTACGATACCAATAATGCCTGTGCCGCAGAAAACATCAGACATACGACGAGGAACAAGACTACGACTAGCCTACCTAATTTTTTATTGATTATGTTTTTTCCCATATTCATCCACCTTTTTTTCACCGTACTCAGGGCCACACCTGGTACCAATCATAATTCAACAATGCGTTAAACGCAAGATTACCACTCACTTGGATCACCGGCCAGATATGGAACCCGTTCTGCCAGTACCATTCGACGCAGATATATACCGCAAAATTGGATAAGGTGATATCTGCGCCCCACCGATCCACACTTGATTCGTCCTTATACACAAAATCTAAACTTATTTCTTTGAGGTTCGGTTCGTTAGTCCCGTCATTGATCTTGAAATAGCCGGGGTCCTCCAGACTTTCGCCCTGTTTCCATTTCCAGCTCATATCATAATGGAGGTTCTGGCTTAAAATCACATAGCCATTTAGATCAAGCCGTCCACTGAGATTATCCAGATTGATAAAATCAATACGCATATCTGCGTTCTGCTGCAGATCGATACTAAAACCACCAGATTCACCAAGGGACCAGTCCCCTGTGAAATCAACGACCTCCCCATCCAGGGCGATAGAGACCTCAACATCATTTAATGCGTTCAGAGAGCCAGTGAGCGCCAGACTATCGAGTTGCGGCTCAGGACCGGTCGTGTTCAATCCCCATGCGGCTTCAAAATTCTGTGCTGAAACAGTACTGGCACCAATGGAAAGTGAATTGCCGGTCTCCGAATTCCCCACGGAGAACGTATTGCCTAAGATATCATGGGCGGTGTCAAATTTGAAGTATCCGTCCTCCGCTATCTTAAAATCGGTCTGGATATGGCCATCGCCGATGCTAAAGACATCACTGAGAGTCAAGGTGTCAAAAACTAAGTTGAAATGAACAGGGTCGGGGTACTGACTTGCAGAGGATCGCTCCGCCCGTCCGAACCCTTTGAGTTGATTCCACCAAAACGTCCCGGTTGCGTACGCGTTGGCAGGGATATCCGTGATTTGAACCAACGGCACTGCGACATTAGGAAGGTACAGGTCCAACTCGTTGAAATTCGAGTCCGCCTGTCGCTGGATTTTCCCATATACATAGTTGTTGATATTGCTGAAGTTGTTGGCATCGACATACAGGGTAGCCTCTGCGCTGACCCGTTGGCTGTTGATACTGCCTGCAGGTACCCTCATCAGGGCAAGGCTTGGATCCTCAGGGTCTGCTTTTGGGTAGAACACCGTGATATCACCAAGCGAGCCGCTCTTTGTCAAATCCACATACCCATCTGCATCAATCCGTAACATGCTGCTGTTCTGGATATTCAGGGTCGCCTTTGCCTCCAGTCTTCGCGAGCTAGGGATATTGCTAACTTGAAGGAATGGTACATCCTCGTCGCTGGGGTTCTTCAGCTTCGGATAATACACGATGATTTCATTGATCGGGCTGCTCATGGTCAGGTCCGCGTAACCCCGGACGTTGACGTAGAAGAGTTCCCCTTGGACAAACGTCACCTCAAAATCATCAAAGATCTTCCACTCATAGGAGAGAAGCATCGGCAGTCCATTGATACGGACCTTCTGGCTGAACCAGGGTGAATCAACGATGACTGCGACATTGAAGATCGCGTTTGCCTCATAGTCAAAACCATGGGGATCCCTTCGAAGACCAAAGCTCATCCATTTGCCGGACTGCCCCATGTTGCTATCAATCTTATCAAAAACCAGGGAAAGGCTGACACCGTCCCCACCCCCGACATGGATATCGGAGGAATACGTAATGGTGGTTTGACTTGAATGTTGACTTTCCGTGTCAAAATGATAATAAATATAGCCACCCAAGGGTATGAACTGCGTTGTTAATGGGACAAACGGCGTGAACTGCACGGAGAACGCGATATCGTATTTTAAGACGTCAGTGCTGCCGTTATAGGCGCGGAACCCATAAAGCAATTCCAGGGAGTCGACCCCGATGGGCTCAGTCTTCATTATCTGTTGAAAGATAGTGGGGCTGAATATATCTTCTTTGGCAAATGCAAATCTTTTCTCCGCATACTGCGGTATTCTCTGGCCAGGGAGCGTACGATATCCGACTCCTACAGCGATGTAATCGTTATCCGCGGCAAGCCTGCGTGGATTCTGGGCACACTCACCCTGCAGCGATTCCCCTTGAGACCTCAGGATGTGACGATTTAAAAGATTGGAGAGGAAAACATGGCCTATCTGAGTGAGGTGTTGTAATTTTTGTTTCAAGATGTTGAGGAACAACATCAATGGATTGAGTGATTGTGAGCTTTGTTGTTTCTTGGGATGTAGTTGATTGCTAAAAGATGAGAATTCATTGTCTTGGCTATAAGCATTGATCAATCCCCAGTTCACATGAATCTCAGACCAGACCTCCAGACCTGCATAAAGATCAGAAGGTCCGTTGTTGATCTGTCGAACTCGCACCATATCCTCCAAGGATTTATGCTCAACATTTGTTTTTGTGTTCAGGATACTTTCCCAGTAGAAGCCGAAGGACACTTTGAGGTCGTCTTCAGGGTCGTCATCGACGTTGAAAAAGACATCTTCGGAATAATAAGGGTGTTTGAGAAATTTTTGTTTAAAATCAGAAATAGAGACATCGAGTTTTTTTTCAAATCCGTTGCCATTGTATTGGACCATAATCCACCATTCAAACAGTGTACTAGCGGGTTTTATCCACGGTGCTGTTATGGCTCGATTTGGGTTTTCTTGATTGGTATTGTAGGGATTTTCTTCCATGTTGAGGTATGAATAGACCGATTTTTTTACTTGATCCATGGTCGTTGACGATGTCTTTATGCCAGGTGTACTATTCTGAGAAGATATCGTTCTGTTGTTTTGGTCAGAAACATCGGTTAAAGAAACAGCAACTCCTGACATGCTAATACATGTCATTATTGTTAGAACCACCACTAACAACTTTTTCATATACATTTCACCTCTTCCTTAATATACTCTATACCCTTTTTTCTACCCTTCATATTATTAGTGTGATATAGTATATATATTTTGTTGTGTTCTTTTTAGCCATTTCACATATTTTTGGTCATAAACCATAATAAATGTTTAAGATTGTCCCGACAGCAAACAAAGCATAGAACGACCATCACCACAACATTTTCATAGTCTCAAATGATGTGCGTTATCAACAGGGTAATTTTGTAAAAAAACACTGGAGAGAAAAGGATCATGGGGAAAACAATCATCCAAAAAATTTTTGAAGCTCATTCAAAGACCTCTGCAGCTATCAACGAAATCATTGATGTCACCATCGATATACGGGTCGCCCGCGATTTCGGTGGAGCAAACGTCGTCAAACACCTTGAAGAAAACCATCTTCCCATCCAGGATCCAAAACACACGTTTTTCACCTTTGACTGCAACCCAGGCGGATGCGATCAGAAATACGCGGAGAACCAGCAACTCTGCCGGATATTCGCACGAAAACATGGGATAAAAATCTACGATATCAACAGCGGGATCGGAACCCATCTTGCCTTCGATGAAGGACTTGTGTTTCCCGGGGACACCTTCGTGTCAACAGATTCCCATGCAAACATCCTCGGCGCACTTGGCGCATTTGGTCAAGGCATGGGCGATATCGATATCGCCTATGCGTTTGCCTATGGGCAGATCTGGTTCAAGGTTCCCCCCACCATAAAAATCATGCTCAAAGGCACACCAGCAAAAACAACATCCCCAAAAGACGTCGTATTGAAAATCAACAAAGAACTCGGAGCGAACGGACTCCTAGGATATGCAGCGGAAATCTATGGCCCTTACGTTGAATCCTTGTCTCTCGACGGAAGGATCACCATCGCATCCATGGCAACAGAAATGGGTGGGATAATCCTTCTGTTCCCGACAAACCAAAAAATCATGGATTATTATCGAAGCACATTTGGAATCACCATTAAACCAATCCAAGCAGACCCTGACGCACAGTATGAACGCACCATTGAGATTGACATCGCAGGTCTCCTGCCACAGATAGCACGCCCTGGACATCCCGAGGACGTCGTCACTGTCTCAGAGGTCAGCGGCATCCCTGTTGATTCTGGGTTCATCGGCTCCTGCACAAACGGTCGACTCGAGGATATGCGCGCGGCAGCAGCTCTCCTGAAAGACAAGACCATCGCACCAGGAAGAATCCTTAAAATCGTACCCGCCACAGACATGATTTGGAACAGCTGCCTTAAAGAAGGATTGCTGAAGATCTTCAAAGAAGCAGGAGCACTGGTTGGCTCCGCCGGTTGTGCAGGTTGCGCTGCTGGCCAGATCGGACAGACCGGGAAAGGAGAGGTGACCATCTCGACAGGAAACCGGAACTTCACCGGGAAACAAGGAAAAGGTGATATTTATTTAGCATCCCCACAAACTGTCGCTGCATCGCTCCTCGCCGGTTACATCACCACCATCGATGCGATCCCAAAAAAACCGGTCCCTGTGAAAATCGAAACAACATCGGTAAAAACCATCCCTGAACAAAAGAAAGAAAGAATGGTTCCCCCACTTGTGATCGAAGGAAGAGCCTGGGTCATCCAAAGGGACAACATCGATACGGATATGATCTATCACAACCGTCATCTTGCAGTCATCAATCCCGCAGAGATGGGACCCTATACGTTTGGGAACCTTAAAGGATATGAACAGTTCGCAAAAGAAGCAAAGAAAGGAGACATCGTCGTCGTCGGAAAGAATTTCGGATGCGGCAGTTCCCGACAGCAGGCGGTCGATTGTTTCAAAGCACTGGGGATCAGCATCATTATTGCTGAATCATTTGGCGCTATTTACGAGCGCAACGCAATCAACAGTGGAATGCCGATCCTTATAGCCGAAGATATTACAAAAAAACTCCATGACAAAGACCTGGTCTCTGTTGAGTATACCACGGGTCTTATCAACGATAAAACCCAGAAAAAAAGCTTTAACGCAAAACCATTTTCAGAAGCTCAAAAAAATATCTATCTGCGTGGTGGATTGCTAGGAGATCAATAACATGAACATGACGTTTGCGGAAAAAATCCTTGCTAGATACGCTGGGGAAAAACAGGTTCAGCCCGGTCAGATTCTGACCGTCAAACCAGATCATCTCCTGATGCATGACAATGCCGCACCAATCATCTCAAAGATCCAATCTGAACTAAAAGAGTATGGAATCTACAAAAGGGACCTCCCCATCATCGTCCTAGACCATGTCATCCCCGCAGCTGCTGAAAAAAACGCACTGCAACATAAACAAATCCGTGAGTTTGTTAAGACGTATAAAATACCAAATTTCTTTGATGTCGGCTACGGCATCTGTCATCAGATCGTCATCGAAAAAGGACTAGCACTCCCTGGGACGCTTCTGCTGGGGAGTGATTCTCATACTTGCTCCTATGGCGCGGTTGGCGCATTTTCCTCAGGGATAGACCGGACTGAGGCAGCAGCGTTATTACTGACCGGTGAGACATGGCTAAAGGTCCCGCAGAGCATAAAAATAACCCTGAAAAAGAAGCTCCCCCGCTTGGTGACCGCGAAGGATGTCATCTTATCGATTATCGGTGATATCTCATCATCTGGTGCTGATTATTGTTCTGTCGAATTCCAGGGAGCTGTTTCACAATTTTCTGTTGATGAACGATTCACTATGGCAAATATGGGGGTGGAAATGGGAGCAAAAAACGCAATGTTTCCCGTCGACGAAATTACCACACGGTATCTCCGCTCGATTGGTGTATCAAAATCAAAATACATACCAGTACAACCTGATCCTGATGCGACCTATGACCGGGAGCTTACCTACGACCTTAGCTCAATAGGGCCAGTCGTCGCAACACCCCACAGCGTCGATAATATTAAACCAATATCTGAGGTTGAAGGAATCGAAATCCAACAATGTCTCCTAGGGACATGTACGAATGGTCGTATCTCTGATTTTCAGGCTGCTGCGAAAATCTTGAAAGGAAAAAAAGTCCATCCAGCCGTTCGGTTGTTACTGCTCCCTGCATCACGAGCCGTTTATCTCGATGCACTAAAAGGAGGATATATCAAAACATTGGTGGAAGCAGGAGGAACCGTGCTACCACCAGGTTGTGGACCCTGTTTAGGAGCACATCAAGGTGTGCTTGCGCCTGGTGAACGATGCCTGAGCACCTCAAACCGTAACTTCAAAGGTCGAATGGGATGCAAAGAGGCAGAAATCTATCTGGCTAGCCCCGTGACTGTCGCTGTATCAGCGATTCATGGGAAAATCACTGACCCTCGCAAGGAGACAAAACAATGACGATCTGGAAATACGGAGATAACATCAACACCGATATGCTCTTCCCCGGTAAATACACCTATACCTGCAGCACCGCTGAAGAAATCAAACCACATCTGCTTGAGGATTTAGACCCATTATTTGCAAAAAACGTCAAAGAAGGCGACCTGATCATCGCGGGGAAGAACTTTGGCTGTGGAAGCTCACGGGAACAACCGGTCCTAGGACTCAAATCAGTTGGTCTGGCTGCAGTCGTCGCAGAAAGCTTCGCACGGATTTTTTATCGATCCTCCATCAATCAAGGGTTACTTCTGATTGAATGCCCTGCGGCGGTAAAAGCGTATAAAAAAGGAGACATAGTCTCACTTGATATTGAAAGAGGAACTATTTCGATTGGTTCAAATACCTTTTCGTTCCCAAAACTCCCCAAGGAGATCCTTGCAATCTGTGACGCAGGCGGCCTGTTGCCGTATACAAGACAGAAGCTGAAGCAGAAGAAAAAACGATAATATAATTAAGAAAAAAGAACAATAAAAAAAAGAAAAAAACGTTCTTCTTCGTCAGTCGTCATCGTAGATATCTAACGTTTCGAAGAACTCGGGGGTAAAGTAATACCCGCAGGCTGTTTTCTCAATCAGTCCTTTTCGTACACAGCGATCAAAAAGATCATCTTGAACAGTCACAACTTCGTCATACATTGTTTTTTCATATGATTTAGTTTTTTTTGTTTTGATTCTCTTCTTCGCCATCTCTCATATCCTGCTATTGTTATTAAATAGCATGATATGTGTTGCCAGTGAACCTATTTAAACGTAATCTGTAAAAACGACAAAACGAAAGAATATTTCAAAAAAAAAATCAAGGAGAATCGGTGACCACAAGCTCTAACACAGGGACTTCATCACTCCAAAAACCCATGAAACGTTGCTCGGGGGTATTTCCTAAACAATACTGCTGATGGAGCCCATAGAAGGCATAATCAGTCAACGCGTCAAACAATTTCCACGTGCTGAAATAATCCATGGCATCAACCAATGAACTTCTCGGAATACACAAAGGAGCGAGATGGTCTGCGACTAGAACAGGTTCCCCGTGTCGATCCGTGCGCTGAATGATAAAATCCTTCCGTTCCAGGGGTATCTGATCAGCGGTGGTAAAAATCGTTTTGCCTGAATAGTTACCAACAACGGTATCATTCTCCCCGACGATTACTAACAAAAGTGTCGATGCGGGGATATCATGAAAATCCTTCATCATCGTGTCCAGACGGACAAAAGGTTGCACCGGCATAACCGCTTTAGGGCTCGGAAGACCCTCATCGGCTGCAAGAGCTGCCATCTCAGCGGTGATACCACCACCCAGTGAATGACCAACGATTGCGAATCTATCGAGATCCGGGGTGACATGATCACCGTTCTGGAGGATAGTGATCGCTCGTTGTACCGCATGGATCGCATTTCGGGTCGCAGAACGGGTCCCTATGATAGCAGTCAGTTGGTACCTAGGATACACGACGATATTACCGCGTTTCACAAGATGGATTACCCATTCTTTATAGAAAATCGGAAAGTAAGCGCTCCATCCATGATTGAACACAATAAGAGGCGCTGATGAGGGAGTAGGATTACTAGGTTCAAATAACCAAAACTCACGGACACCAAACCCATGCCGCGTTTGTCGCACACCATCATGAGAGTAATTCGAACCTCCTGGACCATCCGATGGTTGTTGCGGTGGTGTTGGTGGTTCATCCATACCATATTTGGTATTATTATCAGTGTACGCTTGACAGGATGCTGTAGTAAGTTGTGTTCCAATAAGAACGCTCACAAGAAAGTACGCTATGATTTGTCCAGAAAAAAAATTTTTCATATGAAACCCCTGTTTTCCCATAGATAGATAGATGGAAAAGACAGAATATAAATTTATCGTAAAACATTATTTTCCAAAAAAGAAGGTGTGTGTAAGGTGAAGATGGGGAGGCCGGGAGGAGGTGGTGAGGAGAGATGGGAAAAATAGGGATCGCCCCCCATCATCAAACCTTAAACTTATATTGATTTAGTTAGTATATAAATTTTGTTATAATATTATCATAAGGAGGAATCCTCTTGATATACCCTGAAATAATCTCTCCTATACAAATAGAAAAGAAAGAAAAGAACGTAAGAAATAAACAAGAAAAAAGCTTTTCCATCCTCGTCATATATTTTTATTGTTCCATATGTTGTATATTATCCACAGAAAAAGAGTCATTTGTCATAAAAATATCAAAAGAGGGGAAAAGAAAATACATCTATCCTATTGTTTAATCTCCTGTGTCTTTTTCTCTTCGGTCACATTTCGATACAGACCTAGCGTTCCGATGATCTTCCCACTTTGATCCTTCCAAGCCACCTTTGTCACCGAATACCAATGTTCAGAACCATCCTTCTCAACAATTCGTTCGATAGTATCCATCATCGATGATCCTGACTGAACTATCCGTGTATCCTCTTCAGATGTTTTTTGAGCCTGATCTACGGGGAGAAAATCAAAATCTGTTTTGCCAATCATCATCTCTGGCTGAACCATAAACCGTTTTGTCATCGCCTTATTCACCAGCATGAATCGATTCTGACTATCCTTAAAACACACCGCATCAGGAATCGCATCGAGAAGCGTCTGCAACATGGTATGATTCTTCGCAAGTTCTTCCTCCGTA
>JBFYMQ010000047.1:0-14789 GCA_041304825.1 Thermoplasmatales archaeon | reverse complement strand
ACCTATTATAGAGGGCACGGGGACGATTGTCTATAATGATTTTGAAGGGGGATTTTATGGTATTGTTTCAGACGTTTACATCCCAGGATATCCGATTAATCAATTAGATCCGATTAATTTACCACAAGAATTTAGAGAGGAAGGTTTACGAGTCTTGTTTAAGGTTAGATTGAGACCTGATCTTATGAGTTTTCATATGTGGGGAATAATGGTTGAGATACTTGAAATATACAAAATATGACTAAAAACCGTGTCAATGCTTTCAAAGGGCTTGAAAATGAGGACCGTAGACGTTAAAAGACTCTCAGGTCTATATTCGTGGTCGTTTAGAACCCCTCGGAGTCTTATTGACTCTCTCATTTAAGAGATTAACTAATGTTCAACCGGCTATACGTTTATAAGGAAGAAAATATTCTAAATTAATTAGCACAGTGGAGGCAAAAGAATGAAAATGAACTTTAAAAGAAGACTATGGGTAATAGGAACATTCTTCTTATTCCTCGGAGCAAGTGCGACACTAGGTTTCAGCGCACGAATATGGTGGTTGGAAAACTTTGATTCATACGCCAATGGACAATTCCTCGATGGGGGGGCAGATGACGGCGGCTGGAAAGGGTGGGGTAACAACCCCAGTGTAGGTGCCTATGTCACGAATACACGTTCCCATACTAGTCCCAACTCCGTGGAAATCAATGGAACGGTCGACCTTGTGCATGAATATGAAGGATACACGTCTGGTTTGTTGCCTTATCGCTGCTTACAATACATCCCAGCGAACTTTTCAGGGGAGTCCTACTTCATTTTGTTCTCTGAATACGATGATAGCGGAAGTACAAATATCTGGGCGGTCCAACTTCGTTTCGACAGCGATCTTGATGTGGTCGAATCAGAATTCAACGGTGAACAAACACCACTCGTCTATGATACATGGGTAGAAATCAACTGCTGGATCGACCTTGACACCGACTGGCTTCAGATATGGTATAACGGAGTATTACTCGCACAGCATGCATGGACCGATACAATAGAAGGCACAGGCCAAGGAACCCTCAACGTCGCAGCCGTCGACCTCTATGCTAACGGTGCAACATCAGTCTATTACGACGACATGTTCTTTCCCTTTTGGCTGCCTCATTTCTACTGTGACGCGGGTGGACCATATACCGAGGAAGTTAACAAAACCGTCCAATTCAACGGATCCGTAACCGGCGGTACAGCCCCATATACCTGGGAATGGAAATTCGGCGACGGAGCCACTGCGACAGAACAGAACCCAACCCACACCTACACCGCCCCTGGAAACTACACAGTCATCCTGCGGGTCATGGATTGGTATTCATTCTGGGTGACAGACTATGCCACTGTAACTATCGTTACACCACAACAAGAACCAATACTTGAGGTTGGCGCAATCACCGGCGGATTCGGCGTGGAATCCTCCGTGAAGAACACTGGAGACGGGGCAGCAACCAACGTTAGTTGGACGATCATCCTTGATGGAAAACTGATCTTAATCGGTAAATTTACCAACGGGACTGTCGCAACTCTCGCACCCGCTGGCGAAGAAGTCCTCAAAGCAGGGTTCATCCTCGGTTTCGGCAAAATCAACATCGAAGTAAGTGCAACCTGCAATGAAGGAATCAATGCCAACATTACTGCGAAGGGCTTTGTCCTCGGGCCATTCGTACTTGGAGTGAAATAACACAATCCCCCTATCTTCTATGATAATTCTGTCATGGCAGAGACGGGTTTTAGTTAGCCCATCGAAAATACCGTTGAGCTCCTCGTCGCTTTTTTCGTGGTTCTTTCTTTGTTGATAACTGCTAGATCATACCCGCGTTTGAACAGTTTACTATCTTGTTTCGCAGGACCATGAAATAACCAGGGGGTTAAAAGGATTTTTCATATCCTTTTTTTACATCCAGAAACCGAAAAACTTATAAAGTTATAACGTTATAACATATAATATGGTAGAAGTATTCGAAGCAAGATTACGGAAAATAGGGAACTCACTTGGCATCCTGGTGCCATCACATATCCTCGAAGGACTCGGTTTTCACAAAGGAGACGTCATTCAGGTCGCAATACCGCCTTCTGAAACACTCAAAAGAAACGAACTTCTTTTAGAATTAACCGGTGTTGATAAAAAGAAAACAACCTTTAAAAGAGAAAAAGAGGATCGATACTAATGTTCTTAGACACCTCCGTTATCATAGAAATCTTCAGAAACGACAAAAACTCAAAAAAATTCCAGGACCTCTACATGTACATCAAAGACGAGCCTCTCTTCATATCAACAATTCAAATAGGAGAACTGGCTGATTGGTGTCTAAAAAACAATATCGACCCAGAAAAACGCATCACCAAGCTTAAACAGATACTAAACGTGATACCTCTAAATGAAAAGATATGCTATGCTGCGGCTCAATTAAAGTACGCCATACGAAAAAAAGGAGTGTCAAAATTCGGGCTTCTTGATGGCATTGTTCTAGCAAGTGCTCGATCAATCAATCAACGTTTGTTAACGACAGATACTGATTTTAGGACACTAAGTGATGCGATTATTATTTGATAAAAGGAAAAAAGAAAGAGTCCGTAGAAAATATCGCTGAGAGTCTTGTCGATTTTCTTGTAGAAAAACTCAGAGAAAAAGTTCGTCTCAAAACCGCTAGATCATACCCGCAGGATATATGATACTGGTCAAACCAGATGATACTTGTACTTTTAAATATCTCGCACTTCAATAGATATCTCTATTCTTTTAGAAAAAACATCGTTTTTTTACATATCATTATTTACGAGAGAACCGAGCCTTGATTCTTTTCATAAAAAACGTAAACAACAAGAGAACAAACGATACAATCAACAAATAAAAACTGATGCCAGGGCCCCAAGTACAAAGTACTGCTGTCTGCGTAGATTGTCCAGGGATAGTGACATCAAGAGTACCACTCCCCATGAAACTGCCGACACCGACTTGCGTCAACTGGCTTAACGCATAATAAAAAACAACCAACGTGAGAAGTATCACAATGATACTGAGGACTGATATGATCAGGGTTATTTTCCGCAGTTTCTTCTCCGTTATGAGACCGATGAAGATCAAGAGACAGGCAACACCCACTAGCATGGATAAGAGCCCTAATACCATCGTAACTTCACCAGGGACAGCACTGATTTCTCCCCCGGTCGCATTCGATGATTTCGTCAAGGTGATTAATTTCGGGGGAATGACCATGGTGTTGGTCGTTGTAGATACTGTACCGCTTTCGCCGCTTAACACCCACCAAGGAGACACCAGTGCAATGATAAGTAGACTAATAGTGATGAGTTTTACACCAGTAACCAACTGGCGTTTCCACACGAGAAACCCTATCGAACCTATCAAGAAAAGAAGACCCAGATAGAGAATCACAATGTGAAGAAGAGAACCTTGCGAAGTGATGATATCCATTTTTTTATCTCCCCGCACCTGTATCTGTTGCTGCGCGATATTTTCGTTATTCGCACGAATCAGGAGTTCGTAATCCCCTGGTGGTATCAATGCAATTGTAGTCCCATTCTCCTGTATAACAGTTGATTCTGTTTTTCCACTTCTCTGAAGCGAAATCTCGCCACTTAAAAGCCGATCTGCATAAGAGTTAAAGACCGATAGATTAAGAGCAAACTCTGCAGGAAACATCACCGTAAGCGTTGTTGCATGTTCAAGACTAACATCTTGCTCCAGTCGAAATGATTTATAACTCAAACTCAGATGATAGGATGCCGGAAGAAGATTCCTGAAACCATACGTTCCTTCGTCCAGGGTTTCCCCTCGGATCGTGGTCGCAGCAGCCATCTCACCACTGACAAGGGTAGGATTCACATCCACTGCGGGAGCAAAACCCCACGTGTCTGTGACCGTCAGGGAAAGACCGTACCGCTCAAGGGAAAATGATTTTTTCATATCGATGATTCGACGCAGACTGTTCAACTTTACCTGTTCCTCGCCTATTAAAAACCCTTGATAGAATATCTTCAAATGATACGGTTTGAGAGAATAACATGGAGCAAAGAGGCATGCGTGTCCCTCGGAATCTGTCGCTGCTTCTGCGATGGTCACGTTGTCGATCTGCAGGTCACATCTTGCGTTCTCTACCGCTCGATTCTCCTGATCGGTTAACGTAATGGCGATGTCACCCTGCGGTCGACATCTTATTCTGACAGTAGTGTCTTTTTCTAGATTAACAATGGCAAAACCAATGTACTGACGCTCTTTTGCAAATCTGGGGTTCTCCCGAAAGATTTTAACAAGATATCCTCCTGGATCAAGGTCCGGGAATCGAATCTTCTTAAATAAGGAAAGGTTTTTCCAATCAAAAATCCCAAGAACCATCTGGAGTTTCTCCCGAAGATTTTTTCCAGTCATGTTCAACGAAATCGACCCAAGGGAAAGACGACCAACAGAACCTGACGAACGAAAATTATTCTGCTGGTAAAGTTCAGCGTAGATATATGACACGTTTTTACCTAATGCCGCAGAAAACAATGATCCTAACGGGACCGATCGAGCAAAATGAGCAAAAACCGTTAGTGTATATCGTTCGTTTTGTTCTTCCCCCTCAGTGACATTTCCCCGGAACACTGGTATATTTTTAATCAAACTTTGATAAAACGTGGATTCTTCATCGATTCTCGTGTATCCACCGGTTTCAACAGTCAAAAACACCACTTTATACTGATAAATCTTTCCTTGGTCCAGTGTCGTCTGATGGTTTCCGTTTTCATAGGCGTTTCGTGTGAGATACAAATTTCCTGTGTCTGCTTCAAGTCCTGGTAATTTGATGTTCTGCTTCGCAAATACTTTGATTTGAACGCCATCTTCTGGCCCATCGGTAATTCCTGTGGTCGAATCAAAAATGATCCCATGGACTTTTCCTGAGGTTGCATCACCGAGACAGACCCATCCCTTCGAACCCAGGTCCACGTCGTCCTGGGTAGAGAGCACTAGCTCCCGTTCGGTGCTCTCAGGATTCTGAGGTACAGAGTAATCTTGGACCGTGTTTTCTTCTGTAAAAACATAAACGGTTGGTAGTATTTCTCCTACGTTCATTTTCTCTATCGATGCACTCCGGGATTTAATAGAAGTAATCCCTCCATACACACCATCTAATATCGACGGTTCATCGATGGTGACTGATTTGAGAATCTCATGATGGGCGTCAATCAATATTCTTTTCGCATTCGTTGGACTATAATAATACGTATAAATGTTATCTGATCGAATATCACCGCGAGGGGCAATGCATTCCAATCTCACCCGAACCATCAGGTTTCCCTCCACCAGCACGGTTTTTGTTATCTCCGTGGACCACGCAGTCCCCACATAATCAGGTTCCCCTGGTACACCATAACGGAAATCAAAATTTCCACACTGATCCAAATTAAAGGTTTCAACGGAGGTGGAATTCGGTTTGAATTTGAGGGCGTAAAGGCCGATGGGATTGCCAAGCAGCTGACCTCGCTGTACCACCGCATAAATGACGAATCCGTCCTGCCTGATGCCGTAATAATCAAAATCTATTTTTTGACCAGGGATCGGTTCATAAAAATAATGGGTATCCTCAATGGTCAAATGTTTAGGGTAATTTGCGAAATCCGTTTCTTTCGAATCATACAGAACATAATATTTTTCCTTTCCAGTTGCTCCTTCAGGGATTAAGAAAACAAGGCTGCATGATTTGATATGCGTTTCATCAGAGGATTCAATGTCATAGATTTGTGATTCTATTTCCTGTAGACCGGTCCCGTCGTCAACCCCAACACGAATCGAATGGATCGTCTCGTTTGTCCCCCAACAGGGATTATCAAACGTAACCCGCAGATCGATCGGTTGGTACTTCGCGATTTCTTTGCTCGTATCAAGAGGAACCGTGATTTCTTGTTTGTATGGTAAGGTATCGATATTTGTTTCAAGGTACTCCTCAGCAGATATCACAGGGGTTGCAACAGAACAAAGGAGCAGCAAAGCGACTGCTATCCAGAGATACTCCCGTTGCATTGTCGATGCCATAAACATATAATAGTATTATCATTTATTTATATAAATATTCTTTTTAAGAAAAATCTGAAGAAAAAGACCTATCTTCGGAGGAAATATCAGAAATAAAAGGACCAGGACTCTCTTTTTTTTTCAAGGCCGAGGCGGGTCTAAGGAGTAACCACTGTATCAGATTTTGTTAAAATCGACACGATTTCAGCCATATCGACGATCCGACCGACGACAATTTTCTTTTCGATTTCAAAAAAACCAATACAGGTTTGACAAGCGACAAGATCTACCCCTGCTTTGGCAAGCCCAGTCAATGCATCCAGCACCGATGATTTATCCGTAAGTAAGCGCACCGCTGAGTTATAAAAAATAATCGTATCTGGTTTTTTGGCAGACGCCCAGAGCTTACGCAAAAACGATCCCGTCATAGTCTTCCCTAACTCATCACTTCCTCTGCCAAGCGATTCACTATGTAAAATCACCGTTGTTTTCGTCATGGTTCTACCTCAAGGATTTACTAGTAAAACATGTGGAGAGCTTAAACCTTCTGCGTGCCACAAACTTTTAGTTCCCGGCCTTCATATCGTGCGTAAAGAATTATGAAAAAAACAAGATTGATTGTAATTATGATTCTTCTTCTTTTATATCTCTTTTCTTTTCTCCTTCCACCTACAATGAGTGAAGATGTCACAACACAAACGATCTATGTCGGTGGAAATGGAGCAGGGAATTTTACACGCATACAGGATGCTTTAGATAACATAACTGTTGACGGTACTGTGTATGTTTTCCCTGGGACCTATCATGAGACCTTGAGAATTACTCAACCGATCCATCTCCTTGGAAAGGATACAAAAGGCACGATTATTGATGGCGATAATGAAAATTACGTTGTCACCCTTGTGGCAGATAACGTTACTCTTTCTGGTTTTACGATTACCCATAGTAAAATGATGTTCCCTTTTGCCGGCGTGTACGTCACCTCAAATCATAACACGATTTCACAGAATATCCTAACCGATAATTTCTATGGGATGCAACTAGGCTACTCAGCAAGTTACAACCTTATTATCAATAACACAATTCATCACAATGGACGCTGCGGGATTTATTTTAACCATGCATCCTTCAACACCCTCAGAGGAAATATCGTTTTTGATCATCCGGTGAATGGATTTGGATTATATGAGTTTTCAAATAACAATCGTATCATGAATAACACATTTTCTGATAACCGAGACACTGGTGTGAACATCCGTGAATCATACGATAACATAATAACTAACAACATCTTCGTCCAAGGTCATATCGCGCTTCACAAACCGCCTCCGGAGTATCATACGGTTGAACACGACAATCTCTTTACCGATAACGTCGTCTCCCTCGAGGAAGAACGGGATGCGTTTGTTGTGACCGTCGTAGTATTCGACATCTCAGTTTTTATTGTCTTTCTCGTGTTCAGAAAAGTATCAAGATAATACAACGATTTTTCACGCCTCACTAAAGACCTTTTTTATAAAAGAACACGGCCCCAACCATGATGAAGACAGAGAGCACAAGTAACAGAAGAACATAGACAAGGGTATATGCGACATACCGGTCGATCAGAAGAATGAACAGCGAATACCCAATAAGAAAAGCAATGCCAACAAATCCAAAAAGACGAGCGGATGATCTCTTTTGCAGCAGTTTAATACATGCGATAATCAGCAAGACCCCTGAAAGAAACAAGGCCAATGCCAATACGAATGAGTTGATGACATACCTCATCGAGTAGGTCCAGATAACTCCTTGATAGGTAGTATATAGGCAAACCATTGAGGCAAATAACGATACACTCCCGATAGCGAGGTACAGGGAATACAGCAGCACTGTTTTTTTATCCGCGAGAAATTCACTCACCTGATTTGGCACCTGATCTTTCTTCATCATCGCTCTCCAATAGGATTTGATGTGTAAGTAAATACGTCATCGTATTTGAGGATATAAATGATGTATTCTTCGACCGGTGGATAAGATTTTTTAAATCAGAGAGTGTATCGATGTCGCTCCAGACCGGTAAAAAGCCTACAGAACGATGTGCCTGTTTTATTTTCATCAATGTCTCCTGAAATACCAAAGGAGTACTCCAGTGAATTTCTTCAAACACACTTGCGGTAAAGGCCGTTTTTCGAAACCCAATGAGATAGTACCCACCATCACTTGTGGGACCGAGTACGACATCCTTGGTTTGCAGGATGGTGAACGCTTGTTTGATGGAATCTTCCGGAATGTCTGGACTGTCACTTCCTATAAGAATAACATTCTGAAATCCTTTTGTAAACACATCTGTAAAACTGTGTTTCATCCGTTCTCCAAGGTCTCTGCCTTTTTGAGGGAGAAACAGGAGGTTCGATCCAAGCCAACTCTGAAATTTACCCTGTGCATCTGGTGGATGAAAACAGATGAAGAACGGCAGATCAATTTTTTCGACCGTTGTCAACGTATCCTGTACAAAACATCGATACATCTCTAGAACAATGTCTTCGTCAAGATCTCTGGAGAGTCTGAGTTTCACTTTTTCTTTTTCAGGATATTTTATGAAAAGTAGGATGCAGGTATCTTTGTTCTTTGTCATCGTGATTACTCCTCTGTCTCTGTCGCTTGGAGTGCTTCTTCAAAGAGTTGGAGAACATCGATGATTTCGATATCGGTATATGTTTTTTTTAACTCTTCAAAGCAGGTCAGACAGTTACATGCCAGGGTCGGTGCTTTGTTTTTCACTGCTGCAAGGTACTTGGTCCGACGTAACGCATTACTCGGATCGCTGTCGTGGTTCCATTGGTAACAGCAGCTGGATGGTTGATCTCGGGGTGGATTAGCTAGTTCACCGAAACGCGCTACTGCGTCACGAGCTGCTTTTCCCTGTGGTGATTGTACATTAAACCGGCAGGAATCATGGACTATTATCTTCCCCCTGATTTTTTTGGCAGGGAACTTGTCCTGATATCGTACGAGGTATTGTGCGACGCTGAGGACCTCAATATCCAATTTATACGTTTTTTTAATCTGCTCGACTGCTTCAAAACATTCAGCACACGCAGTGAGAATTATCTTAGGGCCACAGGTTTTGATTTTCTCATAGAGCAGTTCACGACAACCGTCAGCCTGGTCGAATTCTCCCTGTAACAGGTGTGGTGCACCACAACAGGTAGTCACCCCACCAAGGACATTATAGGAACAACCGATATGATTCAGTAACCGACGTGTTTGACGTATCGTCTTTGTTGAATAGATGTAGCAACCTGGATAGAAGAGCACGTCCGCGTTCTTTTCCGGTTTTGACTCCATGAAGCAGGCTAGGTCTCTGTTCGTGAATTTTTTTAATCTGATATACAGACGCTGGATGATTCTTTTCAACCCAGTTTTTTTTGGTCCTTTTATGAGAAGATACCGCTTGTAGCCCCAGGGTTTTTTCCTTATGAGTTTATATTTGATGTACCGCGTCATGTGGTCTCTGCGGATGTCTCTGGGGCAGACGGGAACACATTGTCCGCATTGCATGCAGTGAAACGCGAATTCCTTAATGTTCAAAGGGACGTTTTGTCCGTCTTGTGATGCCACATTAAGGTCATGGATGGAGAACGTATCCTTCGTCACAGGACAAATGTCCATGCATCGGTTACATTCAATACAACGTTCGATATATTCAGAGACCTTGTTTTGTAGCAATGTTTTCGTTGGGACTGATTCTTTGTCTTTTTCGGTCTGTCCATTCATAGGAGTTACAAACCTTTTTTCCAGGATTCTATTCCCTCTTTTTTCCTTGTTGTAGATGATTTTTTCTTTTTTCATTGAGTCTTCGTCGTGAGTACCAGACTATCAATCCAAGAGCTATTATTGTACTAATTAAAACACCAATTAATTCCCAGGGGATGCGTCCTTGGGTGAGTCCTTGGGTAAGAGCATCGGTGCCGACAACGACGATAATTGTTCCAGGCAGCATGCAGAGCCATGACCAAAATACATAAGTCTTAAATGAGACTTTAGTCAGACCAAAACCATAATTGAGTAACGTGAAGGGAAATAACGGTATTAATCTTGTTAAACCAACGATCATCATGCCTTGTTCTTCGGTCAGTTCATCCAGTCGTTTCATGGTCTTGTTTTTCGACAGCCAATGAGCGACTGTATCTCGAGCAAAATACCGTGCGATTAGGAAACAAATACTTGCACCAACCGTCGATGAGATACTGATGAGGATCACTCCAACCAAGGAACCAAAAAGGCCACCAGCGATCACACCGAAAATTGTCCCCGGGATGGTCGCAATCACTGATCCAAGATAAATAAAGAAAAACACGATCGGTCCCCAGAAACCCTGTGATTGGATCCACTGTTGTAACTCCTCGATGTCCTGTCCGAATCCATAGAGATTCATGACAAGAAAGACAGTGACAATAACAATGATGAGGACGACCGGTTTCCACCAGTCTTTCGACCGTGGAGTATTATTGTTTTCGTTCATATCTTACGAGTTTTCCTTTCATTAGACAAGAGCGCCTCCACAGGAGGACCCATGACCTGCGGTACATCCGAAACAATGGTCTGCGGTTACTATTTTTCGCATGGCTAATACCGAAGGGTCAAATTGCGTAATGTGTCGAGGTACGTTCGGAGCGACCGACAGACCCGCAGCCAGGTTAAAATCACAGTCGTAGAGAGTACCGTCCCATCCGATATTGATCTGGTGACGGCACATCAATGATGGGATCGTCTCGGGGTTAAATGATTCTTTCAATACTCTCATATATTCTGGTTTTTTCCCCTGTAAAACAGTAAGGAATCGTCCCAGTGGCATATTCGTCAGTGTAATAAGTCTTGTGAACTGGATGTGGAAATGTTCCGAAAGAAATGTTCGGTAGTCGTTTTCAAGGGTTTTTTGCTCTGGTGGTAATACTGGTTCAAGGGGGTTGAACACTAGCGTGAGTGGATGCTTTGGTATTGTCCCATAGCCTATTTTATTTAACATTTGGAGTGCTTCAATGCTTTTTTCAAACACGCCGTTCCCACGTTGCAACCGTACATCCTCTTCAAGGTAACAGGGGAGTGATGCGACGAGCTCTATTCCTAATTCTTTATAGAGGCTTGGGAAGTGTGTATACTGAGGGTCTAAAAGGATAGTCAGATTCGTTCGTAGTTGAACCCGATGATGTTGTTTTACAAGGTTTCTCAGGAATTTTTCTAGATGCGGATGCATCTCTGGTGCACCCCCGGTGATATCAATTAAGGCAGGTGAGAGTTTTGCAGTCACTGCTAAGATTGCTTGCATGGTCTGCCAGCTCATCTGTTCTGTCCGCTTTGGTGATGCGTCCACATGGCAATGCGCGCAGGTTTGATTGCAGATTAAACCAAGATTTACCTGAATGGTACCTAGGTCAAGGCAGTGTAATGGCTGGCGGGTTGCATCAAAAATTTGTTGCTCGAACTCAGTGTTCTTCTTTGTCTTCATATTCAAGTTCCTCAGTGGAGAATTGTGTGATGGGAATTCTCAAGCTGTATTTATCGATTTTGATTTGGCATCGTTTTTTCTCCTTATTTTTTTTCTAAACTTTCTGCCAGGGATAGAATCGTGCAAGTTTCTCTGCAGGCACCCCACACCAATATAAAATGATGATAATGTTATCTCGTAACAACGTGTAGAAAGTGCCTTCTTGATGCCAACGACGATCAGAGGTGAAGACCGAGGCTGATAGGATGATAATCTGTCCTTTCTTTTTCTTAATACGTCGCATCAACTCAACATCTTCCATCAAAGGAATGTCTGCGTATCCACCAATGGCTTCAAAGAAGGGTTTACGTAGAAAGATCACTTGGTCTCCGTATGGTGCTCGAGAGATCTGTGAACGTAGCGTCGAGTATGCGGCGATCATTTTTAGAAGCCATGTTTGCGGGTGGATGCGTAACGTAAACGCCCCTCCGACATAGCGTTTATTCTCTAAAGCAGAACGTATCAAAGAAAGCGCATCGGGTGGAAGGAAGGTGTCCGCATGAAGAAACACCAGGACGTTCCCTGTCGCATGGGCTGCGCCTTCGTTCATCTGGCGACCTCGCCCCTGCGGGCATGTGTATTTTTTCACGGCTTCATCAGAGATTACTTGAAGAGTGTCTTGCGTTTTACTCCCATCGACGACGATGATTTCAAAAGACTCGTCATGCTCTAATTGTCGTAGCGAATCAAGCAGTGTGTTAATGATTGTTGGTTCATGCAGCACAGGAATGATGATCGAAAACGTGCAGTTGCCAAACACGCTGTTCCCTTAGACTGACTCGAGGACCTTCAGAAGATATCGGTAGAATTTATCGACGGTGCTGATATGCAGCTGCTCCTCTGGTGAATGCGGGTTCTTCAACGTTGGCCCGATGGAGACCATATCCATACCAGGGAATTTTTCACCAATGATACCACATTCAAGGCCAGCGTGGATCGCCTCTATCTTCGGCTCAGTTTTGAACATGTCTTTGAATGTCTTTT
Source organism: Thermoplasmatales archaeon (assembly GCA_041304825.1). Classification (GTDB taxonomy): domain Archaea; phylum Thermoplasmatota; class E2; order DHVEG-1; family DHVEG-1; genus SM1-50. The sequence goes on along the minus strand of JBFYMQ010000047.1, from coordinate 2,244 downwards.
TTGAAAGGGCAAGGATCTTTGATTGAAGGTCAGGTTTCCAACCAGGATACGGCGTCCCCTCAGTCACCTTTGCTCCAGACAGAGACGCGATCGCTTTGATTCGGTCTCTCATGTCTTGAAGCGCTGATTTCATAGGAGATCGTGAGCTCATCCCGATGACAATCGTATTTTCTTTTACAGAAATTGTGGCAAGATTAGTCGAGGTGTTGACCAATGTCTTGATATCGTAATTCATTTGATGCACACCATGAGGTAGCCCATGTAAGAGGTTCAGCAGTTTTATCTGTGAGGAATTCTCCATTGCTGTCTTGGGTGCTTCACAGGATGACACGTCGACTTTGAAGTTCGGATCGATTGGTTTTATTTCGTCATAGATTTCTTTTTCTTCTGCCTTGACTGCAGAGATAAAGGCATTTTTGTTTTTCGTATCAAGAATTACTTTCGCGTAGGCTTCTCGGGGGATGGCATTATGCTTGTCTCCTCCTTTTATATCGACGATGAAGAACTCATGTTTCTGAGATGCCTTCCATAGCAGGCGTGTCAGGATTTTTATCGCATTACCTCGTTGTTCGTGGATATCAACCCCGGAATGACCCCCGCGGAGACCTGAGACGTTCACCATGAGCGGTTCATTTCCCCGAGGTGCTTGCATCTTTATGGGTAGCTCAATGGAAGAATCGCCTCCGCCAGCGCATCCGACAGTGATTACCCCGAAATCCTCGCTATCGAGATTGAGCATGATCTTCCCAGTCAGCATATCCGATTTCATGGCAAACGCGCCAGTCAGACCAGTTTCTTCATCTACCGTGTATAACGCCTCGAGAGGCCCATGTCGTACCTTTGAATCCTCAAGGATGGCAAGGCTTATCGCAAGACCGATCCCGTTGTCTGCTCCAAGCGTCGTTCCATTCGCAGTAAGCAGATCCCCTGTGATTTTCAGCTGAATCGGGTCTTTAGAAAAATCAAATATCACATCACTGTTCTTTTCACAGACCATGTCCATATGGCCTTGCAGGATTACGGTTGGTTTGTTTTGCATCCCTGCGGTCGCCGGTTTGAGAATCACGACGTTACCTACCTGATCTACTTTTATTTTCAGGCCCTGTTTCTTTCCAAAATTCACAATGTAGTCTCTGATTTTTTCCTCGTGTTTTGAGCATCGGGGGATTTTCCTAATTTCATCAAAATGTTTCCATACAAGTTTTGGTTCTAAATTCTCAATACTTGGCATACGCTGCCTCCCTTGTTGTACGGACTGGTAACATCATAACCCATAAAAAAGGTTTGCCAACAGAAAACAGGACGGCTGTTTCAAAGAGTGTATAAATGAATGTTTTTCGTAAAGAGTAAAAGACCATAGATTTCAAAGCGTTTCTTTCTTTAAATACGGCAAACCCGACCTTTCGCTTACTTCAACTGTAAATCCCTCTGGAAAGACAGCAGGAGTTCCGCTTTTTGGTTTTCTTTTACTGAAAAAATAGATGATTTGGTTTTTTCCATTTTTCAGTCGAACCAGCTTTGAATGTAAGGTATACAGACCATAGGTATATTCTCGTATGATCTCAGAGGGAACGATAGCCATGGAACTCTTTCCGAAGTATCGTTTCACCGGTGACATGAAAAGATACATAAGCAATATAACAAAAAGGACCAAGAAGAGAAAACCAATGATTTTTTCACCAGTCATAAGGATATACACAATCACTCTGAATATCGACCATGAGAGAAACACTACGGCAAAGATTCGTGCCCAATTTTTTCTTTTGATAAAACCATAGGGGATGATACCAAGCGAGAGCATCACGAACAACACATCATTCCACATCAGGATTGAATCCACAGAAAATGAGAGAAACTGTCTGAGATACCCATTCATAAAGAGTAGGTTATTAACCAGGGTGAATAAGTACACCACATCAAGCCCAATGATGAATATGATGAATACGACAATCCCAATTGGGTATTCTTTCCTCTCCATCATTACTACCCTGAAATACAACAGGAAGACTTATATTTTTCCACTACAATCAAATTACAGGGCCTTCTGCAAAATACCCCTTGTTTGACAAAAACCATCGTATAATCTTCAAACACAGTGATAATTTATATAATCCTGCGTCGTTTACCAGGAAAACGGAGGCAACAGCATATGGATTGGGGTATGAAAAATCGACTTTCCAGAATCATTAAACCAAAAGACGGCCGCACCGTGATGCTCGCGGTCGATCATGGGTACTTCATGGG
>JBFYMQ010000046.1:0-18258 GCA_041304825.1 Thermoplasmatales archaeon | reverse complement strand
ATAAATATTGTTAAAATATTTATATATATAGTAATACATAATCTTTAATAAATTGGAAAGAAAAAATGATGAAAAAAGGAAGCGTTTGTATCATTATAGCTTTATCACTAGGAGTTATTTTCGCGCCCAATTTTAGTGCATTACAATTTGAAATTATACCAAACAAAATACCCATTCAAAATTACAATGGAAAAACGTTATATGTTGGAGGGACTGGTCCAGGAAACTATAGCAAAATCCAGGATGCTATTGATAACGCATCTATAGGTGACTGTATATTTGTTTTTCAGGGCATATATTATGAGGTTGTTTCAATCTTTAAACAATTGAATATAAGAGGTGAAGGAAAAGAAATTACCATAATTGATGCACAAAAAAAAGGATATTCTATGAACATTTCTGCTAATAATGTTTCTATTTCTGGTTTTACAATCCAAAATGGGTCTTTTTCAGGCAACCTAGTGAATGAAGCAAACTTATTTATTATTTCATGCAATAATATCATTACAGAAAATATTTTTAAATATTCTGAATCGGGTATCATGATGCATAACGCGAATGGAAATATTATTTCAGAAAACATCTTGAGTTACAATGATATAGGATTATGGCTTTCAGGCTCAAAAAATATAGTTACTAAAAATTTAATTACAAACAATTTTGATATGGGAATAGATGTATTTGGCTCAGAGAATATGATCTATGGTAATATAATAATAAATAATAAAGGCACAGGACTATATTTCATTGATTCAAGCCAAAATAATATAACGGACAATGAAATTAGCAACAATTCCATTGGGATTATACTAACATGGAATCGGGAAAATGATGAAAATCGAGGTAATGTTATTTTACGAAATAATTTAAGAAATAACACAAAAAGTAATGCAGGTTTTGCTGAACATAACGGATTTAACAAAAAAAATATCTGGAAAAATAATTATTGGGGGAAACCTCGAATATTCCCAAAACCAATACTTGGATTAAAACAAACACGTTTTTATTATCCAACCCCTTTTGGTGCTCTTTGGTTTTTTATTCCTTGGTTTCGTTTCGATTGGCATCCGGCACTACAACCATATAACATTTCAATACAAACTTAGAAAAAATATGGTTTAAAATTTTGAACTACCAAAAAAAACGACATTAATACCTGTTTTTTGAACGCATTTGTTAAGCATCATTTACTCGAATCAATGACCTTTAGAAAATCATCTTTAAGACTACGACCAGTTTTCGCCTCCCATTCTTCAGTTGGAAGAGAATATTTGCTTTGAATTTTTTCACCATATCCAAGACCCGCATAGGAACAAAATGGAATAATTCCTTCAAATGTTGGGCAATGGATAACACATCGCTGCAATCGGTCGATGTTGAGATTCCATGTGTCTTGATACCACATTGAGCCAATGATTAAAGTTTTTTTATGATACTTTCGGAGAGCAAACTCACGTCCTCCAATTGCAGCATCTTTTGCGATTTGTTTTAAATCAAATCCATCTGGTGCTTTATTATTATAGGTAAATGAATCAATATTTTTAACTAAAGCAGCTGCAAAACGGAGTTTTCTTAATGGGCCTTTTTTCTTAGATTCTTTTTTTATAAAGTCAATTAAAGTATCAATATTGATGAATCGCGTAATTGGTATAGGTTTTCCTGCGTCCATAAATATAAATGTTGATCCTCCGCAACAGGGATGAGGTGTGAATTGAATTTGAGGTTCGTGTATTAACATTTCAATTAGTTGAGAAATTGGATGAACCACTGAAATAGGGTAAAAATCTTCACGTGATATCATACCAAGAAATTCTTTTTCAATAGCATAGAACATTTGAATTAAATCAATATGCTGATCCCTTCGTTGTTCGTTTGTTATATTTGAAGTGTTATCGTTGAAAAATGATGATTGAAAATGAACACCTCGAACAACATCAATATTATCAAACGCAAAGCGTACAATTTTACCAGCCTCATGCGCGTTAAAATTTCCAATTAATACTGAATCTAAAACGACATTTAAATCGACTTTTCTTAAATTGTCTAAAGCTTGTTTATGTAGCTCTATTAAGCGGTTCGTCGTATTTTTTGTTCCATTAAAACGTATATAAACTGAATTTATTTTTTCTTCTTTCAGACGTTGACAGTAATCAATACTTTCAGCGAGATTAATTCCATTTGTTTGTATCTGAATATGGGAAAAACCAATCTCTTTTGCTATTTGAATGATTTGGAATAAATCTTTTCGCAGAGTTGGTTCCCCACCAGTTATTTGTAAAGATTTCGAACCAATCGGTTTTACATCTCTTGTTAGATGCATCAATTCTCTCAGCTGAATTAATGAAGGTTCATAGACATAACCCACAAGGTGAGCATACAAAGGATTCTGATCCCAAGGCACATCTGTTCTATTTGTGACTACGAGGTTAGTTAACATAGTCTCAGATGTATGTTCCTTATATAGACCAGAATCACCCAATACACTCGTTTTTATGTAAGAAATAGGTTTTGCGGCTACTTTATAATTCATCCATCTTTTATAAAGTTTTATATCACCAAAATAAATTTCCTTAAAAGAGCCATGTTTTTGACAGTGCTTAATGATCCAAACTTTTTCTTCATCTTCGATAATACTAGCATTAATCTTCTGAATTTTTCCTTCGCGGAAACACACTGGACAGATCGAGTAGATTTTTTCTAATTCCTTCATTATCTTAAAATAATAATGTAATTACAGGTTTATACATTTTTTTTAAGGCATTTAAATAATAATATTAAGAAAAATATATATAACTTGTTTTAATATTATATTTTATCATGGAAGATATTATATTAGATTTAAAAAAAAGACGAGAAATTTACGAGTATATTTCTAAAAACTCTGGATTACATATGCGTGATCTATCAAGAAAAATGAATATACCTTTTACGACTTTACAATATCATTTAAACTACCTAGAAAAAAGAGGATATGTCATATCAAAAGACGATGGAAAATATATACGATATTTCATTTCCCTTGAAATTGGTGAAAAAGAAAAAAGAATATTAAATTGTCTTAGAAAAAAAACTACTCTTCATATCATTCTTTGGTTTTTTATTGCTCAACAGTGCTCTCAAAAAGACTTAAGTAGATTTCTTGAAAAACATCCTGCAACTATCAGTTTTCATCTACGAAATATGATAAATGCAGATATTATAAAACAGGTATCAATTGAAAATGGAATCATTAACAAAGATACATTACCAAATGTCATCGAAAGACCACAGGTATCAAGTGAAAAAATATATGTCTTGCAAGATTCATGGATGATTTATGATTTACTTATTAAACATAAAGATAATCTTAGCGATAAAGAGATAGTTGCTGGCATTATCGAATATGTTGAAATGCACATCTCCAAGGGGATCCCAAAAAAAATAAAGATTGGATAATTGCACTATAAATTATATATATTAAAATCTATATTAATAGGTTCGTCTGGGAGGTGGCATTGCAGTGAACTCCTTTCCGCTCACTGCAATGCCTTATATAAAAATATCATGAATTTGGAGTGTCATACACAAGAACTAGGAACAAGTGAGTAATGATATCTATTCAATTTACTTTTATCCCCCTCCCTCCCGATTTTGTAATATTTCCGTCAAAAATAGACAAAGTATGCTGTTTTTGGAATTTTGTAGGATTTTCTCGGAGGAGGGCTTTATGTCTTCCAGGAGAGTTCCTTCCATTGGGGCAAGAAAAGAATGAACAGAATCGGAGAATATGGAGTTGATACGGCTTTCGAATCATCGCTCTTGGAAGAATTGAAGAAATTCCAGGACCGGAATCGATTCATCATTGGCACAACGCAACTGCAAAGACCGTCTCTGAAAGGGTTGTATGCTGCGAAATTCTTATCCATTGTTGAATCCTCAATCTCTAACGACCTCATCTCCTCAAAAAATCTTTTTGAAATGAAGAAACTCGCATCCTGTTTTCCTGGTTCTATTACTAGTTTTTTTGGTTTTGAGTCTCATCTGAACTCCTCAAAAGCCAACGCTGATTACCTGTTTGCAGTCTCATCAATGAGAGGTGAACGTGAAGCGCTTGCAAATCTCATAAGAGAAAAGACAATTCCGAAAGAATTCATCGAGAAGCCAGAATGGCAGAACATCTGCAACTTTGTCCTTGAATGGGCGAATCGAGATTCAATACTGTACCAGAATGTGCTTGGGATGTGGTTTGAATTTGACATGGTGGAGAACTCATCAGACACACCAATCCCCTGCATCTTTCTTCACACCAGTCCCTTGCATATTACTACAGAAGGGGAGAAAGAAAAATTACGCTGGCTAACCAAAAAAGCATTACCTCTTTTGACTGGGAAGAAAATCCCGGAGAACATCGAACAGAACGTGTTTCAGGCTATCCAGAAATTACCCAAGAACGCGCTGGTCATGGACGCAGGGGTAATGTTGTCTCGTCCGATGCCAGGTGTCCGTTTAATCATCGCAAGGATACAGCCCGACCAGGTCATCTCCTATCTTAAAGAGCTGGGGTGGTCTGAAGAAGACGAACAATTACAATTATTGGTGAAAGACCTCGAACAACAGATATCACGAATGGTTCTTCATATCACCATTACCGAAAATGGGATCGATAAAAAAATCGGACTGGAGTGTTCCTTTGCCCCCGACATGTTTCATCTTGAGAACCGATGGCAATCGTTCTTCAATTACCTCATAAAAAAAGGACTGTGTCTTGCGGAGAAAAAGGATGCATTGCTGCAGTTTATGGGAGTGGAACAAGAAGATGCACAGAGGGATTTCGATACAGCGGTTTACAGACCAACCGTAAAAATTGAAAGCAATGATTTTTCCAGCGCCCTTGTTCGATATATTAGTCATATTAAAATCGTCTATGAGCCGAATCACGATATGTACGCGAAAGCATATCCTGGTGTCCGGCTCTTTGGATGTCCGAATACTCCATCGTATGACACTATGTAATCATGAAATTGAGTGAATGTTCAAAACACCATATTCCTACAACCCCACCTGCGTATGTAGCTGCGAAAAACGGCTTTATAGCATGGCCGATATAAAATCAATAAGGAGAGATTATCGCTTTGAATAGGTACATCAATTATTCAACCTCGTTCGAAAACGCTGGGGCAGCACGAGAAATCGAATTAGAAAAGAAAATGATCACCCCAGAATATCAACTGTACCAGGAAGATCATACAAGGATGCAGAAGCATCTGCCGGTAAAAAGTATTCTTGCCAGTAATTATCTTTGCAAAGCTGAACCGTTTGTCTCGTCGCTCATCTCCTCTGAGAAATTTAAGGATATATTATTTGTTGCGAAAAATTTTCCGGGGAATCTGACAAGTTTTTTAGGTTTTGAAATCCATTTAGGAGACGTGCGGCAACGCGCAGACTGGGCGTTTGCGGTCTCTGGCGTTGGAGACGACCGCATTGTCTTTGAAAATGTATTAAAACAGGGGAATTTCCCCAAACCATTGATACAACAACCAGAATGGCAGCAGATCGCTGCGTTTTCAGAAGCATGGGCAGAAAAGGAATCAATGCTGAAAAAAAAAGTGAAATGCTTCTGGCTGGAATTTGATATGCCAGATATACAATCCGATATGATTGTTCCAAGTGTGTTCTTTGGGCCTGAAAAGGTATCGCAAGATTCATCGATGGACCTAAAAAGTCAGTTTTCATGGTTGGTAAACGAAGCGTTGCCTCTTCTGAGAGGCCAACCGATATCGAATGGAGTAAAACGTCAAATTCTGAATTGTATTGAAAAAATACCCAAAGGAGCCTCGTTGTTCCAAGTCGGAACGATGTTATCACGTTCGACCAACGATGTTCGGCTCTATATCAACAAGATTCATGCATGTAAAATTATCCCGTATCTGAATGCGCTTGGTTGGTCTGATGAGGGGAACAAATTTCATACACTCATAGAGGATGTTCAAAGCAGAGCAGACCGTTTCGTGCTGAGCTTTGATGTAACTACTGATGGCATTGGGCCACGTATCGGACTTGAATGTTCCTTTGAAGAGAATCGCTATCATGAGGAGACTCGGTGGGAAGGCTTGTTTGAGTATCTGGTACAGAAAGGGATTTGTTTACCACAGAAACGTGATGCGTTGCTGCAGTACTCTGGTGTGGAACATCCTGATGATTTCTCTGGTGGTGTGATGAAACCGTTTGCTTCTATCTCACAGCATCTTGATGATATTTTTTCTGGGTCTCTGGTGCGGTATATTAGCCATGTGAAGGTCGTGTATCTACCAGGTCGCCCATTAGAAGCAAAAGCATATCCTGCAGTTCGTTTATTTGAATCTTCGGATACACTGCTATACGAATAAGAATCGAAGAGGGATTTTTTTTGGGTTTTCTGTGGAAAGGTTAATTGGCCCCTATTCCGTTATATATTGGTAAGAATGGAGGGACATTCATCCAATGAAATTTGCGACAATCGGACATTTTCTTGACGAAAATTTAGTCAAACAATTCCCGGAATCCTGGGTTCATGGAAATTTAATCGTCTCCCCTGAGCTTGATGTTCATGGGACAAAGGGGTTTATCACTGGTTTGACCTTGACTGCTCGACAGATGATGGGGCTTCCGAGGGATGTTGTCCGAAAACATATTCTTGATGCTGTGCTGTTGCTTCAGAATGACTTTGGGGTGGACATCATCCAACTTGGTGCACTAACCACGTCAGTCACAGAGGGGGGAGTGTGGGTTGCAAAGCAGAAGCAATACAAAGGGTTTGTTAATCATGGCGATAGCTACACAGCAGCTGTCACGTGCCAAGCAGTGTATAAGGCGTTGGGTTTTTATAAGAAGAAACCCGCTGATCAGACCATTGCTATCGTCGGGGCGTACGGCGTTATCGGTGAGGCGGTCTCAAAAATCCTTGTCCCCCAATTTCGACACGCAATTCTCATCGGACGGAGAAAAGACAAATTCAAAGATCTTGAGAAAAACGTCGATGGTGATTTTGAAACCACGGTTGAACTGAAAACAAAAGAAGGTGATGTTGTTGTAACGGCGACCAGTCATCCGGATGCATTATTACAATCCGATCATCTGAGGAGGAATGCGATTGTTGTTGATGTCTCGCAACCACCAAATCTTTCCTTGGAGATATGTAAGACTCGCCCTGACGTGTGTCGAGTGGATGGCGGTCTTGTTGATTTTCCTTTTGTCACAGGCATCCCTGGGATGGCGGTTGGTAAAAATTTCTCATGTATCGTTGAGGTCATCATGCAGGCGATGGAGGACGAACGAGAAAATCACGTAGGCTCTATTGATCTATCTCATCTCCGGAAAACGGAGGGTTGGGGGAAGAAATATGGTTTTACTTTAAATGAGTTAACGAATTTCGGAAAAACAATTCAGAAAAATCGTTGAGTTATCGGCGTTTATTTTTGATTCCCAAAAACTGCGGTATTAAACGACATATTCGCATAGGTGATGTCTTTTTCCTTGGAATACGTGCCTTCGCCGGCGCTATAAAACAATAAAAATGATTTGTCTTTGAAATAGCTGTGTAGTTCTTCTTGGATCATGTTTGTCTTATGCCCGAGTGTCTGTAGAATCGTGATACAAGCGGAGAACAATCCGAATTCTGGCTGGATGTTATCGAAATGATGTAAATTTTCTTTTACCGCAAGAATTAAATCTTTTCCACTGACGGTGAGGATGGAGACTTCTCCGTCATCGATGATGCAGGGGACAAATATAGCATCTTTCATTATTAGCGGGGTGACGACCGGGACTTCTCGGCCTTGCCGTCTCAGTGATATTGGATAGTACAGGATAGTATGAAGCATCGTCTCTTCAGTGAGGAAGCCTTCTGGCCAATTTAGTAGTCGTAGAAACTCGGGGACTGCAGGTTTGTTGTTGATTTCACAAATCGCGTGATTTTGTGCACCAAGTTTCGTAATAGTGAAATGAAGATCGGTTGGTTTCATCCCATGTGTGGTATGAACCCCGAGGTCAAGATCGGTTGCGATCCCAAGATTCACCACGGCATTCGTGAGAAGTTTTTCATTGTAAAATTGATAATTTTTCATCCCTTTGTAATCATCCATGGATGTCCCAAGTATCATGTGATAGTCTGGTAATTGTTGGACTGTTTTTTCGAAAATCTCATCTTCTCTTCCAAGTCCTTTTTGGACGAGTGCTTGTGATAAGCCTAATGCCTGCATGGCAAACTTGCTGACAAATCCTGATCGGATGTATTTTTTTTGTCCCACGCCTGGGATGCTTGGCATGACGGGTCCGGAGATAAAATTGAGGAGGAATTTATTTTTATACAGCGAGTCTTTCAAGCCGTTCTGAATCATTTCTGCGCATTGTTTTGCAGCTCGACGTGGATTTCTTTTGGTATTTTTTCCAACGCCGACTGCGACATCCATGGAGGGATTGGAAACGGCTAGAGCACTGGCTCCTCGTGAAAAGCATCCGTAATTATTCATAAAACCCGTGACTGTACCGCCAACAAGGGGCGTGTCTTTTGGAAGGACATCCCATACGCCATTGAGGAACTCTTGGAATCCACCGTATTTTTCATAATGGATTGTTGCGAAGAGAAGGAAGAAATCTGGGGGGCGTGAGAGATTTTTAATGGCGGTTTCTGCGACTTCTCGTCCGGCCTCTCTTGCTTCCCATTTCCGAGACATTCCTATGGCTGTTTCTATTGTTGATATCATTCTTCTATTTCTCGCAAAATTTTTTTTTATTTTTTATGCGGTAACGTAAACCTCATCAGTTGTTTTCTGGGAAGTTGGTTTTTGTACTGGGTTGTCCATTATCTTGAGGATCTGCCGGCGTGCATTCTCCATTTCTACCTCAAGTAACCCCTTATTTGCAAGTGCGGGAACAATCGCAACAAGGGCGTTCTCCATTTCAGGGAATACGTAGAATAACACCTCATAGTCCTGCAGTCGGAACTCCATCTCAGTGAGTCCAGCACCAGAGTATTCACCTATGACGGTGAACACATCATCCATGGCGCGCTTTATGACATCCCAGATCTGGTTGACTTCTGGTTTAAAACTTTCACTTGATGGCATGACGCTGATCATGTTGCGTCGTGCGACGATGCAGGCGTAAATTTCATCAAGTCGCATTAAATCGTCAAGTACATTTGCTATGGGGTCATCCCTCATCCCAGCACCACCTCATTTCTCTTTTGTCTATACCTCGTCTATTTAAATATATTTCCTCCTTACGGCTCACTCCTGTTTTTTGTGCTAAATGTTTTAAAAGCTCATATGGTTTGGTACAGAAGATGAAAATCAGTATCCCTGGAAAAGAAATTGAATTCAAAAAAGAACAAAATAAGTGTGATAGGTTTGTTATTGAGTTGATGTCAGTCATGGACAAACTCAACCGAAAACTTAAAACGCAAACCCTCTTTTTAAAGTTATATATACGATGAGAACACCACGAATCAACTTGAAAGAACTTGAAAAACTTAAGGAAGAAAATTTCAGAGAACGTCTTGAATTTATCGATAAATATGTAGAATGGATGAAGAAGTCTTCCAATAAAACCTGGAGTTCTTAACAGAGAGATCTTATCGATTAAAATCTGTCTCTAAACACAACCATGTTATACTTTCTTATATTCTGCTGCATCCAGTAAGGTGTTGACTTCTGCGTTGTTTTTTATTTCGACTTCGACAAGCCAGCCGTCATCGTAGGGGCTACTGTTGATGGTCTCTGGCGAGTCATCAAGTTTTGAGTTGACCGCGATTATCTTTCCGCTGACTGGTGCGTAGACTTCTGAAACGGATTTGACTGATTCGACGACGCAGAGTTCTTCTCCTTTTTTGATTTCCTTTCCGACGGTTGGTAATTCAACGAAGACGATGTCGGTCAGTTCGTGTTGTGCATGATCGGTAATCCCTATCTTTGCTTTGGTGCCTGCGAGTTTTACCCATTCGTGTGTCTTGGTATATTTCAATCCATCTCGTATCTCATGTGTCATAGCTATCCGTGGTGGTATTTCTTGGTTGTTTTAAATCTTTTCTCTATTTATTGTAGAGAGGAAAACAATGGAAAACACACTGTTTTTTATTGAAAAAAAAAAGAATGAAGGGATATGGATTATTTTCAGGGGATTATGCTGTTGTTTCTTCTTGTTTCTGTGCCCAGTCCTTTGGGACAAATGGTGGTTTGATGACCTTTGCCTGAATCGGTTTGTCTCGTACGATGATATCAAGGAGGTTGCCTACCTCTCGTTTTTCAGGTGTGACATATCCCATGGAGATTCCGACGTTCAGACACGGTGATAACGTCCCGCTAGTCACTATCCCTACAGCCATGCCATCCTCCTGGATTTCGCATTTATGGCGAGGGATGCCTTTCTCGATGCATTGTAGGCAGGTCATGCGTTGGAAAGTCCCTTGTTCTTTCTGTTTGAGCAAGGCTTCTTTGCCGATGAACTCATGGTCCCAGAAAATCGTCCACCCAAGGGTCGCCTCGAGTGGTGTTCTGCCGCCTTCGAACTCGTTGCCTGCTAGCATGAATGCTTTTTCGAGCCGTAACGTGTCTCGTGCGCCTAGCCCAATCGGCTGGATACCGAATTCCTTACCCGCAGCCATGACCGCAGCAAACACACCTGTCGCCTTGGTGGTTGGGGTGATCTGCAACTCATAACCAAGCTCACCGGTGTACCCGGTATGCGAGAGAATGCATTCGACGCCAGCGACCTTGACGGTCTGACAGCCGAAGAATTTCACCGCGTCAAGATCTGTATCGGTCAGTTTCTGTAACGTCTCCTTTGATTGTGGTCCTTGAATCGCAAGGATGACATACTCCCTGGAGACATCCTGGATTTTTGCATTCAGATGATGTTTTTTTGCCTGCTGCGTGAGCCATGTGGTGACGATTTGGTTCATCCCGGCATTGGGGATCATCATGAATTTTTCACCTAGATGCATGAAAATCGTATCATCGATGATTGTGCCGTTCTCTTGTAAAATTTCAGTATATTGGCTTTTTCCAGCCTCCACGCGAGACGCATCCTCAACGGTCGTCAGGCTGATGAGTTTTGCAGCATCAGGACCGGTGATCCACACATTGCTCATATGGGTGACATCGAACAGACCGACCTTTTTGCGTACGACCATATGTTCGTCACGGATCGAGCTGTACTGGATCGGCATTTCAAAACCAGCAAACTCAGTAAATGTCGCACCGAGCTTGACTTGAGTTTCATATAAAGGAGATCGTAACACCATATCTTCATCGCCCCCGCCTGTATCTCACAAACCCTAGTTAATTATTTCGACATCTACGGCATTGATATCGAAAATTGTTCTGCCGGAGTTCTTACTCTGGGCTCTTGGGGAAATTGTATTACAAAAAAATATTTTTAAAAAATACAGTCGAGGTGTCTATTGGGAGGAAAGATATTCAGCATATAGTATTTGGTATATCCTTTTGGGCGTTAAGAAAACTAGATGGATAGGGAATTATTGGGATACCTGGAATGGTGTTGGCCCAAAGACAATATTTGGACTGTTATTCTTATGGTTTACTATTTTAGGTAAATCCGTGGTAATGTTTCCAACACCATGGCTTGACTTGGATTGGCATCCAGCACAGGAACCTTATCATATCGGAGTATGACTGGAAATGGCACTCAGTACTTTCCTTTGATTCAAAATCTGCCGTCTAACATGGCACAACCAGAGGCCACACCTGAAATTATCGATGATGAAAACAGATACTTCAAGGATGATAAATAAATTGAACATTCCACAAAACTATTTATCGACCACACATCATAGGGGAAAACCATGCAACCAACAGAGCATCCAGGCATCTACAAGAAAAATGATCGACTCTTCACGATAAACCCGGAAGCCTGTAGAGGGATCAAGGTGTACAACGAACAACTCTTCACCGAGGATGACAAGGAGTATCGGTCCTGGAACCCATATCGAAGTAAACTTGCCGCTGCGCTGCTGAAAGGAATCAACCTTACGCTCTCTACTGAAGCAAGCATCCTGTATCTTGGTGCTGCGACAGGTACGACCGTGAGTCATATATCTGATATCGTCTCAAAAGGATCGATATATGCAGTAGAGTCTTCACCAGTTGCGATCATCAATCTGCTCAAGCTAGCGGAAAAACGGCAAAACATCATCCCGATTCTCTCCGATGCGAACCATCCGGAACGATACCAACAAATGGTTCCGACAGTTGACCTGATTTATCAAGATATTTCACAGCGCAACCAAGCAGATATTTTTACTCGCAACATCCAATCCTATCTCAAACCAAACGGAACTGGTCTTATCATGGTCAAAGCACGAAGCATTGATGTTGCACTCAAACCAAAACAAGCGTACGAGCTGGTCTGCAGCTCTTTGCAAAAACAGAAATTCAAAATCAAAAAAACAGTCGAACTTGCACCTTTCGAAAAGGACCACGCAGCAATTATAATAAACCAATAAAAAAAAATTTAGATTGTGATGTAGATTTCTTTTAGCATTTTGTTTATACTATAGTATGGTGCATCAAGCAAGAACGTTTTAAATTGATTATCGGGGAGTATTGGTGAGTTGCAGATCTTCTGGGCTTTGCTGACATGCTTTGAGATTTCTTCGAGGTACAGTTTTTTTATCTCTGGCGATTTCTTCTCGATCTTTTTTCGTATCGACCGGTGTTTTAAATTGCCGTTCTTCGCAGTCCGTTTTTCAAGTCGTGTCAGAAGAGGAATAACGACGCTGTCGATCATCTCACCCTTCTCAAGGTCCACTAGGTCATCGGCAAGCTGATAGGCAAACCCGACTTCACGGCCATATTCTGCAAGAAGGTTGGCTATCTCATCGGAGGCTTTCGCCCAATACGCAGCTGCTTTACATGCTGCTGAGAACAGGGTTGCTGTTTTCAGATCAATAATTTTGCTATAGACTTGGAAAAATTTGGAATCCGCGGTGATATTGACATCCTCGAGGTCTTTGCTGTTGAAATTAATCTCAGAAAGCTGACCATCAAGGGTTCCACCCCAGGCGTCTACGTACAGTTTCGCGATTCGTTCACCATGAGATAATGCTAGGGTAAATCCTAACACCAGCATCTTATGACCGATGAGGATTGCGTTATCGATTCCGGTCTTGATGTAAAACGCTGGTTCACCTCGTCTGGTCAAATCACCATCGATAATGTCATCATGGACTAAGGAAGCACCATGTGCAAGTTCTATGGCGACTGCTCCTTCTAAAAACTGCTGGTAGAGTTGTGGTACTTCATTTCCTCCGGTGCAGACTTTGAAGGATAAAGCACCAAGTAATGGTCGTAACCGTTTTCCTTCTCTAAGGATTGTTAATATATTCTGATCTTTAATGATTTCGTTGATTTTTTTCTCGATGTCTTCATGGGTGTGTTTGAGAAACACTTCCAGATTGAGCGATTGGTCCGTCATTGTTTCTACCATTGGGTAAAACTTAACTGATATCAACTCCTATATAATATACCCTTTTATTAGCTTCCTATAACGGTTCATGGTGCTTTTTATAAGGGTTTTTGAACGATTTTGCGATGATATAGACTTCGGAGCTGCTTTTACGGGTGGCTTCAGGAGAAAATGTTTTCACAACCATGAATTGATGTTTCACTTTTTCGATGAATGCTTTGGTATCTTCTCCTTCAAAGATTTTACAGATGAAATGACCACCTGGTTGTAATAGTTGGGTTACGACATGTAAGGCGGATTCGCATAACCAGACGCTTCGTGCCTGATCGACAGAATAATTCCCGGAGATATCTGGAGACATATCTGATATGATGACGTCCGCGTTCTTTCCATTCATGAGATCTTTGATTTGATCCAGGGTTTCAGTTTTGGTGACGTCTCCTTGCAGAAACTGTACGTCATCTATTGGTTTGATAGATGAAAGGTCTACCCCGATGACTATTCCCTGTGTTCCGACGAGTTCTTTTGCCACCTGGCTCCATCCTCCAGGGGCAGCACCAAGATCAAGGACGATACCATTGTTTGGGATCAGATGGAATCTGTTCTGTATTTGTTGTAATTTGAAGGCGGAGCGTGCGCGGTAACCGACTTGTTTTGCTTGTTTATAAAAATGTTCTTTCTTTTTTTCGGTGTACCAGCGGGTCATAGGGGTTTTACAGTATGATGTCGATGTCGAGTCGTTCAGCTAGTTCCTTGTATCGGTTTCTGATTGTTACTTCGGTGACACCTGCGACATCTGCCACTTCTCGTTGTGTTCGTCGTTCGCCACAGAGGATCGATGAGATGTAGATTGATGCGGCGGCAACACCGGTTGGTCCACGGCCACTGGTGAGTTCCTTGTCAGCGGCGTCTTTGAGGATTTCGATTGCTTTTGCTTGGACGTCTCCGCTGAGTTTGAGTTCGCTGCAGAATCGTGAGATGTAGTCTTGTGGTGATGTTGGCATGAGTTTTAATCCAAGTTCTCGGGCGATGAATCGGTAGGTTCTTCCGATTTCTTTGCGGGAGACTCTGGAGGATGCTGCGATTTCGTCAAGGGTTCGTGGGACGTTACATTGTCGGCAGGCTGCGTATAATGCTGATGCTGATACTCCTTCGATGCTTCTTCCACGGATGAGGTTTTTCAGGACTGCTTTTCGATAGACCATCGCAGCGGTTTCCCGGACGGTTCTTGGCAGACCCATGCCGGATGCCATACGGTCGAGTTCTGAGAGGGCGAATGCTAAGTTTCGTTCGGTTGCATCGCTGATTCTGATGCGTCGTTGCCATTTTCGTAATCGGTAAAGTTGGGCTCTGTTTCTGGTGGGGATTGATTTTCCGTAGGAGTCTCTGTTTTTCCAGCCGATCATGGTGCTCAGTCCCTTGTCGTGTATGGTATAGGTCATTGGTGCTCCGACACGTGCTCGTTTTTCACGTTGATCGCTGTCGAATGCTCTCCATTCTGGTCCATGATCGATGAAATCTTGGTCAATAACAAGGCCGCAATCAGCGCAGACGAGTTCTGCGCGTGCGTAATCTTTACTTAAATGGGTGCTGTTACATTCAGGGCATTGAATGATTTCTTCAATGCTTTGTCTTTTCTCTTTTTTCTTTTTGGATTGCATTTGTACCATATACCTACGCCCCCGTAAATTATTTTAAACTTTTCGATATGCTTTTAAGCGCAATGATATAACTTATATATATACTTTTCTACGGATTATGTTTTGTAGAATACCATCAGATTCTGAAGAAAAATAAGATAAGACTTAAGGAACTCGTTGGCATAATGTTCTTATAATTATCCACAAGTGAAATTATTTAAGGATTATCAAAGAGCAAAGAGCACAGGGATACGGAGACATTTTATAGAAATTCTTTAAGTTTCATCCGTTCTGGATTCAGGATATACTGTTTTCTGATAAATATTAACGTTTGCAAAATCAGCATCTTCTCGATCACACCTTTGTTTAAGAGCGATAATGTGTCAGCGAATTTTCTTGCTTGAACGATATCGTTTGCGGTAAACGTGATGACCCAGTCGTACTCGCCATGCACATAAAAACTACTTTCAATAGTAATTCCCAATTGTGTACAGAGTTCTTCGATTTTCCTTGAGATGATCTGGTCGATGGTTTCTTCTTCGATTTTTCTGTTGGATCGTTTCACCAGCAGCACAAAATGTTTTAGTCCCATTTTTTGTTCATCAATAATCGTGCTGTACCCCCAGATCATATTACTTTCTTCGAGCTGGTGGATTTTTCTGCGTACTTTTTGATTGGACAGCTTGCAGCGCTTTGCGATAGAATTGATGTTTTCTGTTGCGTTTTTTTGTAGTTCGATCACTATCTTTTGTTCTTCTTCGTCAATCTGTTTTTTGTTTATTTTTGTCATAAACCTGCCCCATAACATCAACGATGAATCATTTTTGTTTTAAAAAGATACCTACTTCGATGGTTTTGAGTAACATGTCTGAATATTGTGATTTTGTCATTTTGATAATGTACTGCATCAATCTAAAATAGTAGTAATCATAAAGTATAACATAGATGCGGGTGAGGCGTTCTACAGAAAATCAGCAACAGCACGATCCAGAATGGATAAGAGAGTTCGCAAGCTTTTTAGAAAAAAACGGCAATAAGAAGAAATTTCAATCGGTAAAAAAAATATTCGTTGAAACATATTTTGAAAACATACAAAATGGGATGCATCCAAGGGAAGCGTTACAGAACGCCAAATCAGTCGCACTTTGTTTTTTGCTTTTACATCAATAACCTTTGACTACCAATCTTTGAATCAGTTGTTTGAGAGTATTACAAAAGAATTGGTTAAGGATAACCGCCGAGTCGTAAGCTTGGGTCCCCGAAGAGCGCCCAGTTTGTTATGACGAACGCCTCAACCTGGTGAATCTCTTCTTCATCAAGGAATTTTTGAATCGCACCACTGTGCACTTGTCCTAGGTTGGTCGAACCATTCCCTATTTGATGGAAGAAGTTCGCCTCGAGTTCTGCGCTGAGGCTGACCGGGTTTCCCTGGTATCCCATCCCGTAGCCGGTGCAACCCGTTGACGCAATAGCACCCCCGGGGTATTTTACGACTAACCCCCAGCTAAAGCAGACAGGGATTGGGAGCCCGTAACAGAAATATTGCGCACTGGTTTTCTTACTCATTGTCTTTAGCATGGAGACGTTGTACATGCCATTATGGCATCCGCCAACAACGACAACGGGAAGTTTTTCTTGATTTGATATTTTCAGAAAGTTATAAGAGGAAATACCGCCGCACCAATCGCTCGGATATTGGCCATCATACCAAATCGTATCCCAGACAAATGGATTCCCATGCCCCTGGAAATCGACATATCCGGCTCCTTGTGACAGCGCTTTTTGGATATCTTTCGTGACGGGGACAAGCCCGCTGATGTTCTTATTTGTCGTATAGACCGATAGGAGTGATAAATCAGGAATCGCTTGTTTTGTATAGTTATAGGTAAGGTCGCAGAGATACTCCCCGTCTGGTTTGCCCTCATAATACCCAAATGTTTTGCCTCCGATGCCAATGAAGTTCTTATACCAGGGTTTCTCATCGGGGCTGGTGGTTTCATAGGTGATGATTTTCTTGACCATGTTGCCGGTTTCCCTTTGGTTTGTCACGGGTAAGCGGCCGACCGAGACCTCTGGATAAAGATCGAAGGTGTCTTTTGCTACACCAGGGGCGTTCCAAGCCGCGTAGATACCGTCACCGTTTGAATCCCAGCTGTCAAACTTCCCTGTTGAATTATACAGACAGCCGTAGTAAAGGTCAGAGAGGCATCCTTCATCATCATCCTGTGGGATGTTGACGTATCTGACAGGCACCCACCAGGCGTTCCAACCAGCGGAAGCCGTATCTTTATCGTTTGCAAAAAGATGGGATTTTAGCCCTCCAACAAGCAGCACGTACTGGATGCCCCAGGTATCGTACGCATCTTTTATGAAATATTTCACTTGCTCCGGAGGGTCAGTTCCCGTGTATTGGTCAAGGATTTCTTCGACTGCTTTAAACGTTGTTCTAAGTCCCTTTGAGTTTTTGAAATCTATGAGAGGTTGGATTTTTGATCTGAATATGTTGGGGGCGATGATTACCATGTCGTAGGTGTCATTGGTCTGTGATGCAGTTGATGGTTCTTCATAGGTTAGTCCGATGTCAAATGAGCTTGCATATTCTATTTGATTTGTTGCCGGTGAATAACGGACAGGATAGCAGACGATTTTGACACGAATGATTTTCCCAGTATCTGCATCACATCCCGCACCGATCGTGGTTCGATACCAGGTGTCAGGGTAGAAGGACGTGCTTGTGTAGATGGAGTCGTCTTTGACACTGTTGTTGAGCAGGCGTATTTTTGAGAGTGGGGCGATACGAGCAGCCATGATTTTCTTTGGAAGAACCATGGTGTGGATGTCCCTGGGTGTGCAGGTGATAATGATGTTCTGTGATTCATAGGGTATCTGGTAGGTTTTTACGATGATGGGGAGCACTGGTTTGTTTGGTTCTATTACTTGAGATGTCATTTCCTTAAGTGCGACGACAACTGCTTCTCCTCGTTCAAGGATCGTGGGTTGAGACGAGCACTGTAGTGACAGTGTCTTGTGTGCGATTATCTTTGTGTTTCCCTGAGGATATTGCAGTTCTGATGCAGCCGCTACCCAACCACTCGTTATCAAAAAACCTAGGAACGTAATTGTCATGATTTTCTTCATATGTCTCCTCAAGTGCATTTTGTGTGCATCCTTTTTTTAG
>JBFYMQ010000045.1:0-15009 GCA_041304825.1 Thermoplasmatales archaeon | reverse complement strand
CCGTTTACAAACCGTTCATGAACATTCACAGAAGAGGATCTTAATCAGTTGTCATAGGTATCAGCAGAGAAATCCAATTATTTGTTCAAAATATCATTTTTCCTAAAAAATCCTTTTCATTTGTCATATAATTTCAAGAATAATTTAATAAATAATCAATACCTCTTATAATTATCGAAGGAACAGACAAAAAAATAGGGGTTAGAATGAAGAACCTATCGATTGAACAGACCGGAGGGTTGTTTTACAGAAACACTGCTGGTGTACTCCTCGCCGCAGAACCATACAGCACAACCCGCCAGCATTACGATTCAGTCATGGTAACGACACTAGTGGTGAAGGAACATGGAGGAAGCCTCCTTATAATACTTCCCGAGGCGGCATCAAGACCTGCAGAACAAGGAAATACTATACTTCCCGCGGTCAAGCGCGTATTTCCTATCCCCTATCGCTCTTCGAAGAAGATTCTGCATGTCAGATATTCCAAATCGTATCAGATGTCTGCCTTCTAATACCTTCTCTTCATCCCTTCACCCCTTCCCCTTTTTTTCTCCCTTCGTACTTGTCCAACTAATGATACGAGATAGTTGTCATTGAACACGAATAATAAATTTTTTTTTTTACAATGATTTGAAAAAAATAAGAAAAAAAGAGATAAAGAAGTTACGCGGGGATAACCCAGACACCAAAGAGGAGCTTTTGTGTGACGATCCCTCTGAAATCACTGTAGGAAAGATACCCGCAGCAGGGATACTCACCAGAGGTCTCCGTAAGAATCTTTGTTGTCCTGTCCTGCCCGACAATCGCGCTAATCTCAAGGACCTTTAAAGGCAGAAACCGAAAACCAATCGAGGCGGACTTATCAAGACTCGTGATAGAGCCAACAAGAAAGATTCGTGATTTCCCAAACAGGATTGGTATTTTCACCGCAAGAGTTGCCCATTCGCTCTCCGCTCCTAACGCATCTTTTGCCTTGGCTTTTACGGTAAACGTCTGTTTTATCTCCCAGGTGTGATTGACGATGATTTGTTCACCGGACTCATAAGGTCCGAGCCATCCAGTGGATGTCCCATCGCCCCAGTCGACGAAATACGACACCTGCTGGTCTTCTGGGTCAATCGCTATAAGAGTATATTCGTATGTTATCTCGGGTTTTCCTTTCGCAGGTCCTGTGATGGTGGGTTTTGCTGGAGCGGTATTATTTAGGATCCCAAGATATTCTTTGAGGAAATCATCCCACTGGGTGCTGATTGCAAAATTTGTTGCCTCATAGGGTGATGGCAGCGTTTCGTACCGCAGGCTATCGTTGTAATCCCCTGCCCGGCGCGGGAAGTAGATGCTCAACCCATGAACCGGATCCGTCGGCAGATGCATATTAGCGATGACCGCAGTATCCATCGTCGATTGAATCGTATCCCGAATGGAGGTAAATTCAGAGTCACTGATCGTGCACAGATCAAGGAAGTCATAAAAATCAATATAATAATCAATGTACCACAGTCTAGCGTACACCCGTGCGCTCTCAAGGGCGGTGGTGATCTGAGTTTTATATTCATCAAGATGGTCAAGGAAGAAGACCGCTAGCTCGTCGATAGATGTCCCAAGACTAGGCAGGTAGCTCAGATTGGTTGCTGCCATCGTCGTTTTCATCCGGTTCTGTGTATAATCATGTGGAACAAAGTGACTCACCATGCCAATCGCAAACTCGCCAGGTGTCATAGTTGGGTCATTTTTCAGATCATTGAATGCTGCGACATATGGCCAGTCGAACAGTACGCTACATTCAGGATATGCGATGAAGAAACGAACACAAGCGTTCAGCTGGTACGCCACCTCCATGTTCCCAGTCATACAGGTTTCAATGCCGAGTATATCGAGTTTATTCTCCCCGTCGATGGTGATCTGATTCAGGGCGTCTAGGAGTTCAGGCATGGTGATCATCTGACCTCTCCCATGATCATCCCAGCAGACACCTTGCCACCCGCATCCCTTGTTGCTGGATATGAAAAACGCGTAATGGTCCGCGGGCACCTCGTTTTTCACCTTGGTGAAATATTGAACAATCGTGGCAGGATCATCCATACTTGATTCAGCCGGCCACGTTTGTTGCACCAGAGTGGTCCCGTCCAGATAATACAGCTTGGTATCAGAGGCGGTGTTTTGATCGATGAGCAGGGCAATAGCCACTTGTTCAGATGCACCCGCCTGTCTGATGTTTTGCAACACTTGACCTTGGGCTGCAGAAAGGTTGTTGTCCCCTACAAGATACACCATGATCGTCCAATCGACAGACCTGTCGAGTGGTCTGGTATCGTTATTGGTACTGGTAGCCTGACCCACGCCACTGAGAAATGCAGTGATGATGAGAATACAACATATTTTTTTTCCGAGATGGTTTTTCTTCATGGTCTTTCCCCTAATAATACATATATTATAGGCATTTCATATAAGACTTCTTTAGGTTTTTTTGTACAAAAACATAATCCAACGTAAAATTTATTAAAAAGAAAGGAAAAGAGGCATCCCTTCCAAGTCCTTCAAAAAAGCTTGAGAAGATGAAAAGTTATATATGAAACGTTTTCACTTCTGGTTCGATAAAACAACAGCTTGGCCCCGTAGTGCAGCGGTTAGCACAAGAGACTCTGGATCTCTAGACACCAGTTCGAATCTGGTCGGGGCTGTCAGATGAGTGTGGGGACCATGGAGTCAACAGAACAGATCACCAAGGATTTTATCAGAGAAATCATCGATGAAGACATCAAAACAAACAAATACAAAGGCCGGGTCCATACCAGGTTCCCCCCGGAGCCAAACGGATACCTGCACATTGGTCATGCGAAATCCATTTGTCTGAACTTCGGCATCGCGGAAGACTACAAAGGCCTCTGCAATCTTCGGTTCGATGACACGAACCCAGCCAAAGAAGAACAGGAATATGTGCAATCCATCATCGATAATGTCAAATGGCTAGGCTTCGATTGGGAGGACCGTTTGTTCTTCGCCTCAGATTATTTTGCTCAGATGTACGAATATGCCCTGCAGTTAGTCAAGGCAGGGAAAGCCT
Organism: Thermoplasmatales archaeon; assembly: GCA_041304825.1. GTDB lineage: Archaea > Thermoplasmatota > E2 > DHVEG-1 > DHVEG-1 > SM1-50. The sequence continues at coordinate 11,945 of JBFYMQ010000045.1, read as the reverse complement.
ATGTGGATGATCTTCCTGCTGACCAGATCACCGAATATCGAGGTAACCTGATAAAACCAGGGAAAAACAGCCCGTATCGTGATCGACCTGCCGAAGAGAACCTGGACCTATTCCAGCGGATGAAAGCAGGGGAATTCGCAGATGGCCAAAAAGTCCTGCGCGCGAAAATCGACATGTCACATCCAAATCTGAACATGCGTGATCCGGTCATGTACCGGATTCTGCATGCGAGCCATCATCGGTCTGGTGATGCTTGGTGCATCTACCCGATGTACGACTGGGCGCATGGTCTGGAGGACTCTATCGAAGCCATCACCCATTCGATTTGTACTCTTGAGTTTGAGAATCATCGACCATTGTATGACTGGTTCCTGGACGCACTTGGGGTGTATCATCCGCAGCAGATCGAGTTCGCGCGGTTGAACCTGACCTTTACGGTCATGAGCAAACGGCTGCTGCTTCAATTGGTTGAGGGAAACCATGTCTGCGGTTGGGATGATCCTCGTCTGCCGACCATCAGCGGGATGCGTCGTCGCGGGTATTCCCCTTCAGCGATTCGGATGTTCTGTAAACGGATTGGGGTTGCAAAATTCAACAGTATCGTTGATTTTGAGTTCCTTGAGCATAACATCAGGGAGGATCTGAACAAGACATCACCACGGTTCATGGGGGTCCTTCGTCCACTCAAAGTCATTCTTGATAACTATCCTGCTACTCAGACCGAGGAGCTAGATGCGGTCAACAACCCGGAGGATCCCACGATGGGGTCTCGGAAGATCCCGTTTTCACAGACACTTTTCATTGAACAGGATGATTTCATGGAAAACCCGCCAAAGGATTACTATCGGCTCGCCCCCGGTCGGGAGGTGCGGCTCCGCTACGCCTATTTCATTAAATGCATTGAGGTAGTCAAAAAAGACGGAAGGCCAGTCGAACTGCATTGTACCTATGATCCTGCGACCAAGGGAGGATACGCTCCGGACGGCCGAAAAGTGAAATCCACGATTCACTGGGTGTCTGCACCGCATGCGATACCTGCAGAAACACGATTGTACGACCGGCTTTTTACGGTTGCTGATCCTGTAGGACAGAAAGGAGTAGAATTCAAAGAGTTCCTCAACCCACATTCCCTTACGACGCTCCGTGACTGTCAGGTGGAACCCGCGATTGCGTCCCTCAAAGCGTTTGATCGTTTCCAGTTTGAACGCCTTGGTTACTTCTGCATTGACCCAACGACTGCGAAGAATTCGTTGGTTCTGAATCGAACCGTTGAACTGCGTGACTCCTGGGCAAAGCTTCAGAAGACAGCGCAGAAGAAATAAATCATTCTCACAGAATGCATATCCTTAAATAAAATCAAAGATTCCCGGTATGAGTCAATTAGCCCCGTGGTGTAGTGGCAACATTTTGGCCTTTGGAGCCAACGTCGGCGGTTCAAATCCGCCCGGGGCTGCTTTATTGATAAAAAATGCTTTTTAGTGAGTATTATGGGGAAACAACGTGTATTTTTTCCTAAAAAACGAGAATTTCGCTTGTTTTTTCATTCTAATTCGCTGAGGTATATGTTTAAATACAGCATGGTTAATACAACCGCAATATTAGGAAGTAATAAGTATGTATAGAGAAGAAGGACGCGGTCGTTATGGGGGCGCACCACGAGAAATGCATAAAGCGACCTGTGCAGATTGTGGGAAAGAATGTGAAGTTCCGTTTGTACCGAATGGTACAAAACCTGTATATTGCAGGGATTGCTATCAGCAACATCGCCCAAAGAGATTTTAGTAAAAAATAGATACTATAGCGATTCATTATTTTTTTACTAATTCTTTTTTTCTTTTTTTTTATTGCATTTATGAACCGCAGTACAAATCAGATAGAAGATTTTTTATAACAATCGCTGCTTGGTGCATGCATGTCGATATTTGCGGGTTTTGGAAGCGATAATCATTCCGGGGTACATCCAGATGTTCTCCGTGCCCTTCGAAACGTCAATGACGGATATGTCGTTGCTTACGGTCATGATGAGTATACCGCACAAGCGATGAAGCAACTCAAGGAGATATTTGGGAAAGAATCCGCTGTCTTCTTTGTGTATAACGGGACCGCGGCAAACATCCTTGGACTTCGGAGCGTGACCGATTCGTTTCACTCGATTTTTTGTGCGGAGAGTGCTCATCTCACGGTCCACGAATGTTGCGGTCCTGAGAATTATATCGGTGCGAAACTGGTCAATATCCCAACAGCTGATGGGAAACTCACTGTCGATGGAATTGAACCCTGTATTATTGGTATAGATGATCCTCATATGGCTCAACCGCATGTTATTTCAATCACACAGGCGACCGAGCGAGGAACCGTGTATCATCCAGAGGAAATACGAACCCTTGCAGATTTTGCTCATACGCATCGGATGTTGCTACATATGGATGGCGCCCGGTTGTGCAACGCGGCAGCATTTTTGAAGACGGGTTTACATGAACTTTCTGGAGCTGCGGGGGTGGATGTGTTGTCATTCGGGGGAACGAAGAACGGGATGATGTACGGGGAGGCTGTGGTGTTTTTCGATCAGAATCTTGCGAAGAATTTTGAGTTTATCCGCAAACAAGGGATGCAGCTGACTAGTAAGATGCGATACATCTCTGCGCAGTTCTCCGCGTTTCTTTCCAATGATCTGTGGTTGCGGAATGCGTTGCAGGCCAATGAGATGGCTCAGCTGCTGGCAGAACAGCTCCGGAGCATCCCTGGGATAGAGATTTCCCAGGAGGTGCAGACAAACATGGTGTACGCAGTCATCCCGAATCATTGTATCCTACGGCTTCAGAAGCAGTATTATTTCCATCGGTTCAATGAACGCACCTGTGAAGTTCGGCTCATGTGTTCGTTTACCACCCAACCACAGGATGTCTTACGTTTTGCAGAGGCGATACGAAAAACAATTGGTGAGAAATAAAAAAAAAAAATTTATTCTTCTTTTTTTGAGATGAGATACACACCGACGAAGAGCAATGCGATCCCGATGATCTGTATGGTTGTGACAAGTTCGCTCAAAAAGAGATACGCAAGGATGGCTGCGAAAAAAGGAGTGGAGAGCTCCAAGCCGGATACTTGTGCTGCTTTCAGACGTTTTAATCCTTCATAGTATAGGATAGTGCCGATTCCTATTATCACTCCAATGCAGACCTGGTAGAGATTTGCGATGAACAGCGAGGACGTCAGCCCTAGGTACGCTGCGAAGAGTAATGCTGGGAAGAAGAACCGGTAGAAGCTGATCACGCCTGCGTCCATCTTGGTCAGGTATTTTTTCATGACGATCGCGGAGGTCGCCCAGGCAATGGTGGCAGATAGTACGATGAGGTCTCCAAGGGTGCCGAATCGTAACGCAAGCAGGTTGTCCATGGTCCTGGTGGTGACGAGCAATCCCGAGAGGATCATCAGGATGATGCCAAGATAGTCGAACTTGGTAAGCTTGTCTGTTTTGAGTAGGAAGAATCCAAAGGCGATGATGAAGATAGGCTGCATATGTCCGATGATGACAGCGTTGATGACTGGGATTTGAGATAAGGCGACGAAATACATGAAATCCGCAATCAGTGTTCCGACTAGTGCGATGTAGATGAGGGGGGACAGCTGCTGTCTGGTCACCTTCAATGGAGCTTTTCGTGTGACTACAATGTAGATGAATGCGGTGAGTGCAGCAACTATGGCACGAATCGCTGAGGTGTGGAGAAAATCAGAGTTTTCAAAGGAAAGTTTGGCCAAGATCGGCTCTATCGCCCACGTGATGCTGGCGAGTAGTATTATTCCTACGCCTAGTTTTTTTGTGTTCACAAGTGATGTTAACAAGTAAAGAGCTTAAATTGTTTTTTCCAGTCAAGGAATAATACATTTGGAATTAGGAAGGTTTTTTTTTCTTAATTTTTTTTCCGATAGTAAAACCGATATGGGCGATGAGCAAGACGATGAAGGGAAGAATCAGATTGGAATGGATCTGAAAGGATGTGAGTTTCGATAATGTACCACCTGTGAGGGCTTCGATTGTTTGGTAATTGGAAATACCAAATCCGGTGAGGATAAAGAGAATACTGACGATGGCGAGTAGCACGTGGGTGAGTGTTTGTACGGGGGGAATTATGTTCATAGTGTTCATTTCTCAAAGAAACTTTCGTTCAGATTTCCGCTGTTTGAGTATCCTCTACTTTCCCAGTATCCCTTATAATATAGATTGTCTGAAACTTCGATTTCAGTGACCCATTTAATCCATTTGTATCCCCATTTGCTTTCTGCAACGAGTTGGAAGGGAAAGCCACGTTCTGGTGGGAGTGTTGCGTTATTCATTTTGTACGCGAGTAGGATGTTGTTTTCTGTTGTATAATTCAGAGGGAATGAGGTGGTGTAACCATCAATGGCTTTGAAGATAATTGCGGTAGCGTTTGAATCTGGTTGTACTTCGCTGATGAGGTCTTTTACAAGGATGCCTTCCCAGAGGATTTTGACGCTCCATCCTTCGACACAGTCCAGGGTGACAACTTTTTTGTAGTGTTGGAATGTCGTGAGGATCTCGTCATAGGTGTAGTTTTTTTGTGTTCCGACCAGCCCTGTTATTGTGAGATGGTATGTTGATGTGTTGATGTTTTGCGGTCCTTTGATGGAGTTTTCTCGGAAATCGTTAACTGAGGAAAGTTTTTCTCCCTGGTATTCTCGTATTTCGACTGCGTCGAGTTGAATGTTCTGTTGTTCGAAACATCCTGTATAAGAGGTGGTCAGAAGGATTAGTATACTTATGAGTAATAGTATCATTGATGATATGTTTTTCATGGGGGTGTTTTCTCCTTTTCTCCGTAATTAACAATTGTTAATATTAAGGCTGTGGGTGTATTTAATAATATCGGTTCTTTCGTTTCTTCCGCTTTTTTCACTAGATTGGTCGGAAGATAGTAAAAGATTGCACCGGTAGAAAATCAAACGATGCGGAAACCGAATACCCAGCATTGCTCATTTCTTCAATGATGATTTCCTTCGGAACGTTATGGCCGCATCGTCGATGGAAACTGAATCTGGAGCCCTGCTGTGAGAATTCTATGATGGCGATTCGTCCTTGTCTTGTCAAAAGTTTTTTTGCTTCTGAGAAATAATGAGATCTATTTTTTAAATGATGGTACACGCTCCGGATAAAGAGAAGGTCGACACAGTTCGAGGGCAATGGGATCACTTGTTCTGTTGTGTGTACAGTCGTGATATTTGTAAACCCTAGTCTTATTGCTTGTTCATCAATAAATTCTAGGAAATCATGATTCGTATCAACTGCATAGACTTTCCCTTTCTCCCCAATTATCTGGGAAAAAAGAAAGGTGAAGAATCCACCACCTGATCCAATGTCTGCAATGATCAGACCGGGTTTGAGATCTAAAGCTTTAATAATTTCATTTGGTTTGCTTTGTTTCCTGGCTGCTTTTCTATTGAACATCTTTGCTTTTGAACTTTTTCCCATGGATAATCTTCCTCAGAGTCTCTCTCTAAAAGATATGTATCTGTATATAGTAATGATGGAAGAAGCTGATGTTTTAAATTGTTTTTCCTGCTGACAAACAATTAAAAAAGAATTTTTCCATTTTGTAATTTTATAAAGATATTTTTATATACGTCCTGATAACAAAAGGAGAAGTAGAGTAAGATTTTGGAGGTAGGCAGAGATGTTCATTCAAAAGAAAAAAAGAGTAATTTGTATAGGCATGATGCTGGTGCTGACGGCATTTGTCGGCATGGCGACAAATGTTAGTGCAAATCAACCACCCGTGGCAGAAGCCAATGGCCCCTATATAACTTATGAATGTCAAGAGATCCTCTTGGATACAATAGGATCATATGATCCAGATGGGGACCCATTGACAAATCGATGGTATCTAGGAGAGTATTGGGTTGATAACTATAATAATCCAGACCTTACCTGGGCATGGTTTGATGATTTCAATGAAGAAGTCCTTCTTGAGATCTCTGATGGTCAAGCCACAGCTATGGATTCCGCCATGGTAACAATCTTAAATGTCGATCCTGTGATTTCTTCAGTGACTGGTCCGACAGAAATCACATTGGAAGAGGAGTTAATTATCAATGTCGTCTTTTTTGATGGATTCGATGATCCGATACGTGGGATAATTGCTTCATCAGATACGTTTACCGCTTATTTTGACTGGGGTGATGGGATCTTTGATTCTTATCCATTAGGGACTCAAGAATTTACGATATCAGGTGCTCACGTCTATGTTTCTGCAGGAGAATACATGATTACTATCATCATTACTGACGATGATGGTGGTCAGGCTGTTTATTACTGGTATGTTACTGTCTTTGGTAATGAACAACCAGTCGATGCTGGTCAAGATGCTGAACTCAATGAAGGTTCAGAATTTATGGGTGCTGGTTTTCTTGCTGATGACAGTGGTTCATATTCAGCCCAGGTGGACTATGGGGATGGAACCGGGGTTCAAGAGTTGCTCCTAAATCCAGGAAACACCTTTGCCCTGCAACATATCTATGGTGATAACGGCCTTTACAGCGTTGTTGTCACTGCATATAATGAAGGGGAAGAATGGGGATCTGATGAGGTGATGGTTACAGTCTATAACGTTGCACCAACCATTGAATCATTAACTGGTTCATCAACCGATCCCATTCCACTAAATTCCCTTTATACCATCAACAGTCTGTTTTCTGATCCGGGGTATCTCGATACTCATATTGCAACTGTTGACTGGGGCGATGGTCAAACAACACCTGTCAATGTAGCAGTTGGTACTTATGAGATAACCACAAGTCATGTTTACAGTACAGCTGGTGTGTATCAAATCACTCTTACCGTGACTGATGATGATGGTGACTCTGATACAAAGATCTTGGAGTACTACGTGGTTGTCTATAATCCCGGTATGGGATTCGTGACTGGCGGTGGATGGATTGTCGCTCAACCTGGGTCCTATCCAGCCGATCAATCTTATACTGGCAAAGCCACCTTTGGATTTGTCTCAAAATACAAGAAAGGTCAAACCACCCCGGAGGGTAATACCGAATTCCAGCTCCATGGGGCATCACTGAATTTCCATTCACATACCTATGAATGGCTAGTTGTCGCAGGATCCCTTGCGATGTATAAAGGAACCGGGACAATCAACGGTGAAGGGAATTATGGATTCCTGGTGACAATCCGGGATGGTCAGATCAGCGGAGGCGGTGGTATCGATACATTCAGGATAAAAATCTGGGATATGAATAACGGGGACCTGATTGTATTCGACAACAACGAGGATTCTGCATTAAGTGGTGGTCAGATAACTATCCATAAAGGATAGAGTGCAGGTCCACCTCTTTTTATTATTTTTCTTTTTTTTTGGTATTTTTCCGTTTTGTTGTTCTACCGGGATTGTCATTTTCCTTAAATATTTTTATATACTTTACAAGACAAAAGAGTATATTGTAGGTGGAGGTAGACACGATGGCTTTTAAAAAGAAAAAAACCAGTTTTGTTATCGCGATGTTATTTCTCTTGACTGCTTTTGTTGGAATGCAGACATCTGTTGCAGCTTTGGAAGCATCTCCAGTTGCTATGGCCGGTGGTCCGTATCTTGGTGAAGAATGCAGTCCAATCTTGTTAAATGCCTCGGGATCTTTAGATGAAGAGGCCGACCCATTGACCTATCGTTGGAATATTGATGGATCATGGATGGAGAACGGGAACTATCCATATATGGAATGGACCTGGTATGATGATTTTTCCGGTGAAATCACTCTTGAGGTTTCTGACGGTACCAGCACCGCTACTGATACCACGTTAGTAACAATATCGAACGTACCACCACAGATTTCTTCCATTGAAGGATCAACAGAGGTTGATGAAGATGCAGAGTTCTTTTTAGTGGTAAATTTTTTTGATGGATTGTCAGATCCACGATCACCAACAGCCTCCTTAGATACGTTTATCGCAATATTTTCCTGGGATGATGGAACCTCGACCGAACTCTCTTTAGGGGCTGGAGAATTTTCAGCCAGCGCGTCCCATGTATACGCAGAGTCAGGGATCTATAAAATCATGATGACGATTGTTGATTCTGATGGTGGGGAGGCGGTCGCTGAATGGGATGTCATCGTCGGTGAGATCGCATCAGTCGAAGCGGGACCTGATGGTTTTATTGATGAAGGATCCCTGTTTCTTAGCTCAGGATTCCTTGGAGACACAGATTCAACAACCTACACCGCTATCGTTGATTATTATGATGATACAGGGGCTTTTGCCCTTGAGTTAAACCCCGGAAATACCTTTGATTTATCCCATAGGTATCTTGATGATGGAGTCTATAGTGTTCTTGTCATGGTGTTCAATGATGGTATGGAATATGGGGAAGATACCGCGGTTGTAACGGTCAATAACCTTCCTCCTCTCATTGAATCATTATCAGTTTCACCAAGCAATCCCTATCAACCTGGTGTTCCATTTGAATTAACAGTTATGTTCTCCGATCCAGGAATTCATGACGCACATACGGTGACAATTGAATGGGGCGATGGTATTTCAACAAGTTACACAATAGAATGCGGTATTACCATACTACGTGGTTCGCATAGTTATGAAAAAGCAGGAGAGTATGAAATCACTGTAACTCTCGTAGACGATGATGATGCAGCAAGTCATTCATCCATGCAGGTTGTTGTAAAAAGTCCTCCAACATCGATGGATGCCCTCAGGGGAATCATTCTTGGTTTAAAAATCCCGAAGGGTCTGAAGAAAAATTTATTATCAAGTTTGGAGAACATTCCACATCTTCTGAAACATCATAAAATCCATGTGGTGATTCATCAGCTCCAGGCATTCATTTACTATGTCAAAGCCCAATTCGGAAAAAAACTTCCAAGGGATCAAGCCAAAGAGTTGATTCATGCTGTTCAATCAGTTATTGAGACACTGAGAATAAGGTAACAAGAATCGCTCCTCGTTTTTTTCCATCTTTTTTTTCTGTATCCCTATTTTTTTCATATCATCTCTATCTATCCTACTCTTCTGAGGAAAACGCTAATAAGGCTTTCATAGATATAGGATTATGACGAAAACATCGTTAGGGCTAGAGGAGAATTTTGAGGCTGTGCTCTGCTATCTTTTCTTTTGGATCTCTGGACTGTTTTTTTATTTTGTCGAAAACAAGAATAAGTTCATTCGTTTTCATGCGATGCAATCAATCCTGGTGTTTCTTCCATTGATGATACTTGCCTGGTTATTCGGTGGGTTCTTTGGAGTGTTCTCATATGGCTCTGGCTGGTATTTCTTCGCATGGATAAGTTGGTTTTTCTGGGGGCTTGTGTTTGTCGTGTGGCTTGTCCTGATGGTCAAAGCCTATCAGATGGTGAAATTCAAGCTTCCGATCGTTGGAGATATCGCTGAGAAAAACTCATAGTCGAAGCAAATCCTTTCAAAATAATGAATACTTATTTTTTTCTTTTATTGATATCTTTTTATACAGAAAACCTTTATTCAATAATCACCTAGGTGAGTGTCTATGAAAACAAAAACCCTTCATCAATCCGTTGTTATTGAGACTGAACCTCATGAAGTCTATGAAACGCTAATCGATTCGAAAAGACATGCGGAATTTACTGGTGCGAAAGCAACGATTGGTCGGAATGTTGGGGATAACTTCAACGTATGGGACGACTGGGCGACCGGGTCAAATGTCGAGATTGTTCCTGATAAGAAGATAGTACAACGATGGCGGGGTTCTGACTGGCCTGGGGGCCATTATTCAATGGTAATGTTCGAGTTGAAGAAAATTGATCGTGGGACTCGTTTGGATTTCACACAGACTGGTATCCCTGAGGCGTTGTACGAGGAGGTTGCCCGGGGGTGGAAAGAATGGTATTGGAAAAAACTTCAGGTGTATTTTTCTAAAAGGTAATCGAGTAGGACTCCATGGTTTTTTTCAGAGACGTGACTGAAGGAAGCAGAATGACGGAGGGTAGCGTCTGTCAATCGGGATGTGATTATTCGACGCTGAATGTGCTGTCTGGGATGTCCGCAAATGAGTGATTGCTGTAGATGGAGTCTATTGTAACAGAGGTTCCTTCGCTGTTTGAGACGTATTGTTCTTTGAGTGGTATACCTTTTTCGTTCCAGATCCAGATTGTGACGGTTGTGGAGTTCCCACCTTGGTTTGGATGGTATTGGATGATGGTGGTTGGTTTGCCGCTGATGTTCTCGGTTCCTATGATGGTGATGGTCTGGTTGTTTAGGAGATTTTGTATCATATCTGATATAGATGGTTGGGGGATAATCAGCTGTGAATCAAGCTGATAGGTTTGTGAGACGTTGTCGTAGCGGTAGAAGCCTTCAGGTCGTTTGATGACGGTGAGGGTAGTCGTGATATTCCCCGTTGTGCTGTTCGTACTGACTGATGTGACATTGACTTCTTCTTTCAAATAGGAGGTTTTTTGCCATATTTTCATAGTCTTTATCTGGGGAATTATACCATCGATGATAAATGTTGTATCAATCTCATAATACACTGATTCCAGGATTGCGGCTTTTTCGAGGATCGTTTGAAAAGTTTCCTCTGTTGATGGCTTGTTTTGTTCAGTGCAGCCGCTGCTCATCAGCAGCACGCAGGTCAAAGTTGCGATGATTCCAAAGAGTTGCATGGGTTTGTTCATAGGTTTCCTTCCTCAGAGTACCGGTTGAAGAAGACCTGGTTCTTTAAAAAGATTTCCAAATTCTACTGATGCACGATGATGTTTAATTCATAGTTGTCAGTTTTTATTTTTGATTGCTTTCTTGCCATTTTTTACTGTTTTTTGCCGGGTTGGACCATAGGTTTAAATATTATTTAATATAATATATAATATATAAACATTAAAAATAAGGAAAACCCGAAGAAAACATGAGATGTGATTTATGGCCCAACAAGAAAGCGTCTCCATAAAAAAGGCAATTGACGACCTCCTTCAGACCCATATCTTCAAAGAACTCTCAAAACAGAACGACCCTGAATTCACCAGGCAACTCGCCCTCTGGCTTGTCCGATACATCCTGGTTCTTGCCACCATGAAAAGCTCCTTCAAAATCAGCTTCGAAGAAACCCTCTTAAATCTCCACGGAGAAAACTATAGAAAAATTATCGAAGTCACCAATAAAACATTTCAAAACAAACCAGACCAAACAGAAAACGACAACACCTATATCCAATAAAACAATAAAAAACAAAAAAGAGAGGTAAGAGAGAATCAATCTCCTACCGTTCGTATATTTTTTCTAGTACTTCCGAGTCTTCTGCCAGTATTCTTTTAACTCGTGAAGCGCTTGGTCTAAGGTAATCGTGTTTTTCGCAGTGGTGATATGATTCGGCTCAATCGGGAAAGTCGTGTTAAACGGCAGATGCCAGGTTTCACAGATATATGGATCCAGCAAGATACCTAGGTTGTTAATTGTCCCATTGCTTTCCACCCACGTAGTAAAAGTTCCGACTCGAGAGTGGAACTTGTCATAGACCGGCATCTCAATTAACTCATCGACCGGACAGGTCATAGTCCCACAAGGAACGGTCTTGTTCCAGTATCTGGTCAGATCGTCCATCGTTTTGGTCAACGTGACCGTGTTGCCTACCGTGCGGATATAGTCGTTATAGACCGGTATTAATTTGTTCGCACCTCTGAAATAGGTGTTCCGTGCGAAGTCATTTAATTTTATCCCGAAAAAATGCCCAGGATAGTCGTCGTTCCAGCTGTTCCATGTTTTGTCGACCCAACCGACTGCATTACCGGTTGCATCAAATACTTCTTTTCCAATTAACTCATTAGAGTTCCATATTTTCATCTATTTCCACCTCACTACCTAGTGTTTTTTAATATCTCCTAGTTTTTTTTGATATGTGTTTAATTAATTTAAAGTTTTCTGTCAGAGAATAATTTTTAAT
>JBFYMQ010000044.1:0-15115 GCA_041304825.1 Thermoplasmatales archaeon | reverse complement strand
AAAGGAAAAGATGTTGCAAATGTAGGCATCGGTGTGCTTGCAAGCCTGAGCGAAGCAGGAAAAGCAAAACAATATCTTGACAAATTCATCGCGTCTCAACCAGCATTAAAAAAAGGAGAACCGCTACGAATACTCGCCGGAGCAGACCCGGTTGCTGAACCAATCCAATCTGTTGCGGACAACATCCTTTTAGTCGGTGATGCTGCGCGCCAAGTCGATCCTATCACGGGTGGTGGTCTGATGCATTCGATCGAGGCAGGAAAATATGCGGGGGAAACTATTGGACATGCGGTGGAACAGCAGCGTTTCGATGTGCAGATTCTCTCCGAGTATGAGACCCGTTGGAAGAAAGCGTTTGGAAAGAAACTACATCGCAACTATGTCGTAAAAGAAATCATGCTTGAGATGGAAGATAAAACGTTAGACATGCTTGCTGACTCCTTAAAGGATTATAAATTTGAGGAGTTCAGTACACTTAGCATCATTAAAGCGTTGGTGACGAAACATCCATCGTTGTTGGTCAAACTGACGCCACTGATGAAATTAGCGAGGGCGTAAACGTGACCATGAATTGGGGTTTGGTGTGTAATCCAGGTGTGAAACGAACGGTGACATTAGCCAAAGATGTCGCTGAGTTTTTACAGCAGCATGGGAATGTACTGGTTGAAGAAGCAATCGCATCGGAAATCCAACACAAAGGATCATCCTTCAAAGAGATCAACAAGAATGCGGATATCGTAGTGACCATCGGAGGCGATGGGACGATTCTTATGGCTATGAGTGAGATAGAAAAACCAGTGTTTGCAATTAATTCAGGTGGAATTGGTTTTCTCTCCGAAGTCGAATCAAAGTACGCGATGGAAGGATTAAAGCAAATCATTGCTGGGAAATATAATGTTGAAGAACGGGCGAAATTAAAAATTATCCTAGATGGAAAACGGTTGCCTGATGCAACCAATGAGGTGACGATTCAGACAGCACGTATAGCAAAGATCCTTTACCTCAAATTATTTGTGGATGATGAGTTGATTGAATCGATGGGGGCAGATGGTGTTATTATCGCGACACCGACCGGTTCGACAAGTTATTCATTAAGCGTCGGCGGCCCTATTATGGATCCGACGGTGAATGCGATGATTATCGCCCCGCTCGCTGCGTTTAAACTTTCTGCACGACCCTGGATTGTTCCTCTTGATCGAACGGTCGGGGTGCATTTACTTCCAAAAAGCAAGGAGACGAATCTGGTAATTGATGGGCGATTCCTCACACCGGTCACCCAGGAGAGCTCTATTAGTGTCACTGGATCGGAGAAGAAGGCACGGTTCATCCGTTTTGGGGAAAGCTTTTATCAAATGGTACGTTTAAAACTCATGAGATAAGCTATGGGACTATTTCGACGAAAAACAACACAACCTCCGCCACATTCTTGGAAGATAACAAGAAAATGTCTGGATCTGATTTTTGAGAGTTCAAAGTCGAATTATCCACAGGAATTCGGGGCGCTTCTTCGAGTTGATCGGGTCGAAAAAAACACGATTATTGAGGTGGTACTCCTCCCGGGGACGATCTCTGGTGATTCTCATGCGATTTTTCATTTACATATGCTTCCTATTGACTATAGCATCGTCGGGACAGTGCATTCCCATCCTTCGTCCATAGCTCGTCCCTCTGATGCTGATTTAGATATGTTTAGCCATTTTGGGAAAATCCATATCATCGTCGGAGTACCCCCGTATGGGAATGTCTCATGGAAGGCATACGAGTATACAGGTCGTGAGGCTGCCATTGAAATTGTTTAAAAAAGATTTTTATATCCTCGGATGACTACCATTCTTGAGCGAGATGGCAAACGTCCCACTGAACTTTGATGTTTTATTTGTAGCAGCCCTCGCGCCAATCCTTGGTGTTGCAGCGTTCTGGTTTCTCCAGTTGTTCATCATCGAAATTCAAAAACGGATGCTGTCAAGATTACGACATCGTCATGAGGCGTTCTGTCGATTTACCAATTATATTGGTATTTTGTTTCAAACGATTAGCCAAGCCCTTGGGTATTCGGTCACGAGAAGCGGAATTGCATCCTTCCAAGTAACAGTGAACTATGGGAAAGTTGAACCGAAGAAAGAAAAAGAAGGAATCTTTGAATGGATAGCCCGTTCGTTTCTCCTTTTCGGTCCTTTTTTTATCCCAGCGGGTCTTGTCTTGCTTGTTAGTTTTTTTGTCATCGGAAGAGGATTTGTATTCCTATCACCTGTGCAGTATACCTTTGTCGAATCGTTGACTGTTTTTTGGGGGAGCTTGTCGACATTTGCTTATGAATGGGCGGGTTTTCTATGTAACGTGGATTTTTTCAATCCGCTGCATATCGGATTTTTTGTTGTGTTGTTGTTTTTTGGATTGGGGATACGACCGAGCTATATTGGTCAGGAACGAAAAGAAAAAATTGATATCCTTTATGATTTGATACATATTAAGGATCATTTGCTGGAAAAACCGCTATACATCATTGCTATTGTTCTTCTTCTGTACGTGTTCTACCTTTTGTCGTTGTTTCTCAATCCCGTGGTGTATGTTGGGTTGTTCATTATTTTTGGTTGGATGTCGCTAACTGCCATCATCGCAATACTCCTTACGTTCCCTGTGCTTTTGCTGATTAAGTCGACTGATGTTATCCAACCGCATTGGAAAATAATTCCGTTCATCACCGTGGCTGTCTCATATATCGTTGCTCGGGTGTTTTTCATCTATTTCCCGACGAATGAGGTTGAACGTGTGTCTCTTCTGGCGATGCTTTTCTCCACGATACTTGTAACGATTGTATTGATAAAATATAAGAGGACCAATAGATTTAAAACTACGCCGAAGATGAAGCCTATGAGGGTTGCGGATGGTAAGAAAAGAACTTCTAAAAAATGAGCAGATTGAACGGGTGCTCTCGCCTCATCCATTGTCATTTATGAAATTACAGACGCTCTGTATTTTTGTCATCGTTTGGGGGATCGTGGTCTGGTGGTTGACGGGGTTTTCTGAGTATGCGGGGACGTTTTCTGGAAGTAATTGGTACCCTGTTATCCTGTGGGGGCTTGTTTTGCTCCTCATTGGCGTGATTGCTTCGCTTGTTGCGATTCAATGGACGATTTTTTTCTTGTATCTTGGGGTCTTTCTTGGCGCTGTCGGGTTGATTTTCTGGCAGCATTGGGAAAATGATATTGAATTGTTCATCTTCATTTATTCGATTGCGGTCTCGATTGTTGGTTTTTTGATCGTCGAAGCTTATCGGCGATCACATAAATATATCATTACGAATCTGCGTATTATTTTCAAAGGCGGTATTTTCACGAAGCGGGAGCGGACGATCAGGTACGATAAGATCGCTGATATCGATGCTAAACAAGGGGTCTTGGGTCAGATTTTTGGGTTTGGGACAATCATTCCAGTGAGTCAATCTGGTTTTGGGTTGGGAAGCGATAAGACCATGGCTGCAGGTGGTGTCGAGGTTGGAGGGGCAAAAGCCAGGTTCTTTGGTTTTGCTGGTGGTGGCAAAGAAATTCAGACGCCGATTGCTCGTAGTTATTATGAGTTGCATGGTGTGTATCCGTATAAGGATGTGAAACAACTTGTTGAAGATTTGGTTCAATCGCATGTGCCTACGCAGTATCAGAAGGAACAAGTAGAGTTTCAGAAGCAACAAGTGGATATTCAGACGCAGATGCGCGATCTTCTTCATAAACAGGTAAGTGATAAACCTCGGAGAAAGGCGGTGAAACAATCAGTCGAAGAAGAAGAGGAAGAGGAGACTGAGGAAGAGGAAGTCGTAGAGAAAGTTACCCGGAAAAAAACGGCGGTACCTGAGGAGGGTTTCCCACCGGAGCAGGTAGATATCCAGCAGCAGATGAAGGATTTGTTGAAAAAGCAAAAGACCGTGCGTGTGAATCCCCCTGAGGAAGAAGACATCGAAGAAGAAGAAATTGACGAAGACGCAGAAGATAGCAGGAAAGAAAAAGAGGGTACGTAGCCAGGGGATATCTTTATTAAATAAATTTTATTTATGGATGGTTAATGGTACCGAAAAGAGTTTTTTTCACGAAAGGCGTCGGGAGACATAAACACGAACTACAGTCTTTTGAGCTTGCGTTGCGTGACGCGGATATCGAACAGTGCAACCTTGTGTATGTCTCAAGCATTATCCCACCACATTGCACAATTATCCCAAAGGACCGAGGTGAAAAAGAGCTGAATGCCGGTGAAATCACATACGTCGTGATGTCGAGGAATTCGACGAATGAACCGAACCGATTGATTGGTGCAGCCGTTGGTATCGCGGTTCCGAAGGATCGATCACATTACGGGTATATCTCCGAGCATCATGCGTTTGGGACTACGGGGAAGAAACTGGAGGATTATACCGAGGATCTTGCGGCAACCATGTTGGCCACGACGCTTGGGTTAGAGTTCGATCCGGATAAGGCATGGGATAAACGAAAGCAAGAGTACAAGATGAGTGGACAGATTGTCCGGACCCAAAGTATCGCGCAGACTGCTGAGGGTGACAAAAACGGGTTATGGACTACGGTGCTTGCTGCCGCAGTATTCATGGAAAACGACGGATGATAGCGTAAGCATTCTTTTTTTAGCTCTACTTACTCAATCTCTGAGATAATCAAAGTAAATTGTGGTATCCCTCCTAATCTTTTCACACCGAAATCAAAATATTCTGGGATCCACCATGATGCTTTGTCAGGGAACGGTGATGAGAGATTCACGGCGTAGATATCATAGGATACAACGCTTGCATCGTTATGGTCAAGAGCCGTTGGTGTGGGGTTTGCCTCATTTTGAAAAGGATCGCTTAAGGCAATTGAACCGTTAGGGTTAATGCCTGCGACAGCGACATAATGACCAAGAAATGTCTCAAAGAAAATCGCATCAGAGTTGTAGAGAAGGAGATTTAGCATGACACCGCTGTTGTTTTGTACTCTGTCAGCAATCAGTGCAAAATCGGGCTTCCAGATTGCTTCAACGCGATAATGATCTTGTAACCCGGCATCTTTGATCCATTGGTTTGCTCCGTTCTCAAGATGTTTCGCCCAGGTCCCTGCAGAAAGACGTAGCAATGGATACTGACAGAAATTGGTGTTCATATACCAAGCGAGTGTTTCGATGAATTCTTTACCTCCACGTCCAAGTCGCCATCGTGTCTGCATATCGTTGACATTATTGAAATTATGATCATCGGTGTTCGGTCCTGGTGTGGGTAATCCCGGGGCGTTTAAATCACATACCAGTGGATAGAGGTCCATTCCGTCTCCTGGGTATCCATTCGGGTCTTCATGTTTGGAGTCAAACCACCAGAAGATATCAGCCAAACTTGATGGAGCACAAAAGTTCCACAAACCACCGATAAGACGGTAGATGCCTTTGTGAGCTTTCCAGTTGTCTTGTTTTTGATCAAAATCAGGGAGACCTTGTGGTGAATAGTTTGGGTATGAAGGAAGGAAATACCAATCGTCTTCATCTGAGATATTTGTTTTTTTTACTAACGTTGAAGAGGTCAGAAACGATGTCCAAAGTAGAATGAACAGAACAATGATGATAAGGCCATATGAATAGAGTTTCCGGCTCATATCTCACCAGTATATTATAGATATCGAGGATTTAAATATCTTATTGCTAATATTTAGTTTGTTTTTTACCTTAAATTTTTCGTTAATCAACTTCAGAGATGATGAGTGCATAGGTTGCTAATCCACCTATTCTTATAGCACCAAGAGAAAAGTAACACGGGATCCACCAGGCTGCTCTCTCTGGAAGCGGGCAAGTCAAGTTAATGGTATGAATATCGTGTGATACAACTCCTGCATCATTATGTTCAGCAGGTGATGGTCCGGGATTTCTGATATTTTGAATAGGATCACTTAATGCAATATAGCCCTCGGGGTTAACACCAGCAACCGCGCAATAGTGACTCAAACGAAACGTAGGAAAAGCGCTTGCATACGGTCGATAGAAGAGAAAAAGAACAACCACCGCATCATTCTGCTGGATATGATCACAAATCATGGTAAACTCAGGATGATAGATTGCTTCGATACGATAATGATCCTGCAATCCTGCATCACAAATCCATTGCCATGCTCCGTCCTCAAGAAAATTTTGGAATGTGCCAAAGATCCCTCGAATAAAGGGGTAACGACAGTAATCAGAGTTACAATACCAGGCTAGCTGCTCAATTAATTCTTTCGGCCCTCTTCCATTCCGCCATGTTGTTGAGGCGTCATTCACATTATTAAAATTATGATCATCTGACAAGGGGCCCGGGGTTGGAGCGCCAGGGGGTTGTAAATCCCGTACGAGAGGATAGGAACTATTTCCATCACCAGGGTATCCATTCGGGTCTTCATGTTTGGAGTCAAACCACCAAAAGATATCCGCTAGACTGGTCGGACCGCAAAAAGACCACAAGCCACCAACGAACCGCCAGATGCCCTGTCGTGCTCTCCAGTTATCCTGTCTCTGGTCGAAATCAGGCAGACCCTGTGGTGCGTAGTTCGAATACGCAGGAAGATAATACCAACCATCTTCATTATTGGTTATGGATGGCTGAGGATGCGAAACAGAACCAACCAGAGAACCACAACACATCGAAAAAAAAATTGTAACAAACAAGAGCGATGAACAAATCTTTCCTTTTCTCATTTTCCCCAATAGACATACTATAGACGCACCTCTTATTTATACGTTTCAGTACCGAGAGTTACTTCTGAAACATCGCGATAAAAAGCTTTTATATGCAAGTTCGCAATAACCCTTCCTCATGAAAGGAGAGCTGTCAATGACGCAGGACTTTGTGAAGTGGTTTGAAGATATCGCCATCAATGATGTGCCATCTGTTGGTGGGAAAAATGCATCCCTTGGAGAAATGATTCAGAACCTCGGCAAGAAAGGAGTCCGAGTGCCCTCAGGGTTTGCAATTACCGCATACGCCTATAAATTTATGATTGAGAAAGCAGGCATTGATGTGAAAATTAAAGAGATCCTTAAGGACCTCGATACTCATGATGTGACGGATCTCGCAGCTCGAGGACAAAAGATACGGAATCTCATTAAAAACACCCCTATCCCTCCGGAGCTTGAAGAGGACATCAGACGACATTACCGGGAGATGGAGTTCCGCTATGGTGAAGATGTTGATGTCGCGGTGCGCAGCAGCGCGACGGCAGAAGACCTACCTGATGCAAGTTTCGCAGGACAACAAGAAACATATCTGAACGTCCGAGGGGAAGACGATCTTATCGAGAAAGTACGGGATTGTTTTGCATCATTATTTACAAATCGTGCAATCTCCTATCGGGTGGACAAGGGGTTTGACCATTTCTCAGTGTATCTGTCTGTCGGTGTCCAGAAAATGGTCCGCTCAGACCTTGCATGTTCCGGTGTCATGTTCTCTATTGATACGGAAAGCGGATTTACCAATGCGGTGTACATCACCGGAGCGTATGGTCTTGGGGAAAATGTTGTGCAAGGAACTGTCAATCCCGATCAATTTTACGTGTTCAAACCAACGTTGACGAAAGGATTCAAACCAATACTGGAAAAGAAACTAGGCTCGAAAGAAAAACGTCTCATTTATGGGACAACAGGGACCAAACAAACAAAGGTGACTGCGGAGGATAAAGTGAAATTCGTAATCAGTGATGACGAGATTTTGACACTTGCTCAATGGGCGTGCATCATAGAGGACCATTACAATAAACCAATGGATATCGAATGGGCAAAGGACGGACAGACCAAAGAACTATTCATCGTCCAGGCACGGCCGGAGACAGTGCATTCGCAAAAAGATATGGCGACCATGAAGACCTATGTGCTTGATGAGAAAGGAACGCTCCTTGCCGAAGGAGAAGCGGTCGGAAGTAAAATAGGACAAGGAGAAGTCAACGTCATCGAAGAAGCAAAAGATATCAGTCAGTTCAAAAAAGGCCAAGTCCTGGTCACAGACATGACGGACCCTGACTGGGAGCCAATCATGAAGATCGCTGGCGCTATTGTCACCAACCGTGGTGGGCGTACCTGTCATGCTGCGATCATATCAAGAGAACTGGGAATCCCCTGTGTGATTGGCACCGGAAACGGCACCTCCGTGATTAAGAAAGGTTCACGTATCACGATTGACTGCTCTGAAGGAGTCGGGAGAATCTATGACGGGTTGCTGAAATTCCATGTCGATGAAGTAAAACTAGACCAGCTTCCACCGACCAAGACGCAGATCATGATGAACGTTGGAGTACCAGAACAAGCGTTCCAACAAGGACAAATCCCGAACAATGGCGTTGGTCTTGCTCGAGAGGAATTCATCATTAACTCGCATATCGGCATCCATCCGTTGGCATTGATTCATTATGATGAGTTGAAAAAGAAAGCCTCAAAGGACAAAAAGATTGCTGAAGTTATCAAAAAAATCGATGAGCGAAGCGTCGGTTATGATAATAAAGTCGAGTTCTTTATCGATACCTTAGCAAGAGGAATTGCGAAGATTGCAGCAGGATTCTACCCTTATGACGTGATTGTCCGGATGTCTGATTTTAAGACAAATGAGTACGCAAACCTGGTCGGCGGGTATCTGTACGAACCTGAGGAACATAACCCGATGATCGGCTGGCGAGGCGCCTCCCGATACTACGACGAGACATACAAACCTGCCTTTGGTCTTGAATGTATTGCGCTGAAGAAAGCACGCAATGACATGGGTCTGACCAACATCAAACCCATGATCCCGTTCTGCAGAACACCAGAAGAAGGGCGAAAGGTCATCCAGGTTATGAATGAATATGGCTTGAAACAAGGGGAAAACGGCCTGGAAGTCTATGTCATGTGTGAAATCCCTTCCAATGTCATTGTCGCAGACCAATTCTCAGACATTTTCGATGGTTTTAGCATCGGGTCGAACGATCTGACACAGCTCACCCTTGGTTTGGACCGGGATTCGGACCTTGTGGCACATATCTTCGATGAGCGGAACGATGCAGTCAAACGACTCGTTTCACAAGTCATCACCGTTGCTCACAACCATCATCCGCGCAGAAAAGTCGGTATTTGCGGGCAAGCACCCTCGGATTTCCCTGAGTTTGCTGAGTTCCTAGTGGAGTGCGGCATCGATAGTATCTCCTTAAATCCGGATACGGTCATTAAGACAAGATTGAAAATCGCTGAGACAGAGCGACGGCTGGGGAGATAATTCTCTTCCTTTTTTCTTTTCTTTTTTATGAATATAAGAATCTGAAAACTCATAGGGAATATACCTGGTCGTGTGATCAATGAATATTGTTCCTCTTGTTTCGATAAAAAATGCCAAACTGTTTGATGGTATAGAAGGTAATGGTCTGTTGCTCGTAGAGGTGTCGAAACGAGTTGAGAAGGATTCCTTACTGTACGTTCTCGATCTAGATGGCATCGAGCGAAATAACCCAAATCTGGAACTGTACCAGAGGCTTACAGAACACTGCATTCTGTGGATCGATAACGGACCTCGACGGATTGATGATGTCATGGACACGATTATGGCGGGTGCGACGAACATCACTTTACGGGAAGATATCTGGCCTGCCCTTGACATGCCTGGTGTACAGGAGCTGACCGATGACGAAATCTATCTTGATAAAACCGACCAATACCAAGAGCAGAAGACGCTGCAGCACGTCTTTTCTGCAGATATCGGAACAATTCTATTCAATGAAGAAACATTGTATGGGATTTTTTCCAAACAGAAAATAGTAAACCAAAAGATCTATCTCTACGCAAGTTCTCTTGAGAAAATTCAGCTCTGGACCGAACAAGGTATTTCTGGCATCATCATCGATCTGAACAAAAAACAAGGTGTCGTCTAATGGATTCTGAGGCGAAAATCATTCTCGCGTTTCTTTTTAACCGGAGTGGAAAAACCGGGCTATCAGATGCTGAGCTGTATTTACCCCTTTCCATGGAGTTAGGTTGGTTCCCTACAAAGGAAGCGCAACAGTTCGTGAAATATGCTATAAAAAAAGAGTTGGTAGTGAAAAAAGACGGGGTGTTATCCCCAAATTTCGCTCTTGATACAATTAAGATTCCTGTCGGTTTTCTTCCCTCAAAAAAAACCTTTAGCGAAACAACAGATGAAAAAAAAGGAAAAGATATTATCGAGGAGATTATCTCACAGATTTTTGAACATATCCATCGAGATAAAAACGAAATCCTGGAGGAAATCAAAAAAGAAGGAACGGATAAAAATCTGCTGGTTGAAGTTGCAGCGTTGTATGTCGCAAGAAAACATGGTGTCGATGTCTCTGAGTGGTACATGTTTGTAGAAAAAGCAATTGTTAAAGAAAATACAAAATAATCGGGATTAACAAAATCCCCATGCAATGACTTCGTCGTACACCCCAGCAAATTGGTAAGAATCCGATGCTTGTTGCTACGAGTAACACGATTAACCCAAAGAGTCCTGTGAAGAGAATAACAAGTGTACAAACGAAGAGAAGAGTAAATACAACAAGCTTCTGATAGGAGATGACGTGAAATTTTTTTGCAAAAAGTTTTCCGATGTACAGCGTGAGAAAATACGAAAGAGCCCCGCTTAAAATGAGAAACATTAAAAAATACAACAACCCCACAGGCATCGCAAAAGAATCCCAGGGTTCAATCGCAATCAAATCTTTTACTGCAAGAGTGACGCCACTACGCGCCCGAAGAATAATAAACAGCATTACGGTGACGGAGAAGGTCGCCGCGGTGTTTACAGCAGATAGGGTAACGATGGTTTGTTCCTGACTTGATTTTTGGCGTGCGTTCATCGCAAGCACGGTGCCTGTTGCTGTAGTCAAGCCTGGGATGAGCGAAACGAAAATTCCAGCAAAACTGCCGGTGAATATGGAAATAAGCGAGGATTTTTTCTCGATTCGATTTTGAATAAGGGGTTCTACGTTCTGTTCAGGGATCGTAGGTTTGGTGACTAATGAGTTAAGAAGAGTTGGTACTCCAAATAACCCTGCGAGTGCTGGAAACAACACAGGGGAAGGTAACCCAATCGGTGACGTGAGGTGAAAATCAAAGATGATGATTCCGAAAATTCCAGAGAGAGTAAAGACAAAAGTTGCAAACAACATCCCAAGCAGAGAAGGTAGTTTTCCGGTATTACCAAAATCGGTGATCCGTGTTTTTTCTGTGAAAATCATGAGGGTGACGATTGCGAGGATTACCCAGATCATGCCCTCTCGTATGTTTGTGTACAACGACAGTGGTGGGCCAATGATGAATCGAAGAGGATACAGAAATGCAAGGCAGATAAGAATCGCCCCGAAACTTCCCAGGGCAGCGAGTGCCACTGCCTTATAGCCCTCTCCTTTAAGAAGGAGACTGTGCGCAGGAAATACAGCAAGTGCAGTGGCTTCCTCAGGTGCTCCGATAAAGGTTGTTGGGATGGTGTCATGGAACGAATGTGAAATAGAAACAGAAATCATGAATCCCGCAATTAAAAGCAGGATGAACTGCTCTGAGATACCAGAGGTGTACAGCGGGCTGCAGATGGCAACAATTGTACTGGAGATCGACAGCATGATTAATGCGACATTGTTCACATGCAGGCCTGGTAAGAGACCAGTGATGATGCCAAGGAGTACGCCAAGGACACAAAAAACGACGATTAAGAGAAGATTAAGCATTCATTACGCCTCCATCGTCCAAATGCCATGTGTTTCTTCTGTTGCTTTGAGGAAAAATCTGCACGTTGTTGGGTCATAGAGGAATCGTGCTCCGACAGCTACGGTATCACCTTTTGAGAATTGATGAGGGCATGATGAATGATATGCGACGCCTATGCAATATTTCCCATCTGTGCTTGTAAGGGTCAATGAGGATGTGTCTTTTTGGGAGGCTATTCCGGTGACGTTGACGGTGGTATCCAGATAGTTTTCTGGGTGAAGTGCGAGTTGCCAGAGCGGAAAAGAAACCATGTTCCATTTCTGAAGAATGACGATCAGTTGTGGGCTGTTTACGACGACTTCCCATTGGTTTTTGTACTGCTGTACCTCACCTGTCGCCTGTATCGTATCCCCGTATTCAACAGTGAGTTCTCCTTCGAAATACAGAACTACTGAGTGTGTACTGTTATGTGTTTCTCTGATAGTGATGAGTTGGCTTCCGTATGTGGTTGTTCGGTAGTCGGTGACAACACCTTGGACGATCACTTGTTGTCCATTATAGGACGATAGTACTGATAAGGGGACAAGAATCGGTTGTGAGAAAAGCGATAGAAGATACAGAGCAAACAGAGATCCGACTGTTATGAAAATAATAAGATATTTGAATTTCATGCTATTCTCCCAGACTTTAATTATAAAAGAGAAAATATAGAATCTTTTATTAAATTTTCCGTCGTGCCTTTCTCTCTTGGTGATTGTGGGAGAAAACTTTATAACGCGTGTTAATCTTCCTGCCACAATAATTACGACTGGTGGGAGTTATGGTACGAGAAGTTGTTCTAAAAGTATCAGAAGCGTTCCAACAAGATGTTGGATATGGGAGAGCACGAATCGATCATCAGACACGTATGGATCTTGATCTTTCCATAGGAGATGTTATTGAGCTTGAGGGAACAAAAGTGACAGCCACGTCAGTATGGCGAGCGCATCCTTCTGATGAGGGGAAACGTCTTGTAAGAATTGATAACCTAACCAGGAAAAACGCGGGGACTGGTCTAGGGGACCGCGTGAAAATCAGACGTGCTGAAGTAAAGGAAGCACGAGATGTTGCACTTGCTCCGTTGATGCCAGAAGGGCAGCGTATTGAATTTGGGATGGGAATTGACGTCATTATTAAGAAAAATATGCTCCGTCGGCCGATTACAAAAGGTGATGAAATTATTATCCCAGGGATCGCGTTTTTTGGGAACGCACTTCCTTTTGTTATTGTTGATACGAACCCTCATGGGATCGTAATGATCACAGAGCGTACTATTTTGCATGTAAAAGAAGAAGCAGCGAAAATCATTGAGGAAGAAGGACCGCGGGTCAGTTACGAAGACATTGGTGGCCTTCATCTTGAGATTCAAAAAGTAAGGGAAATGATTGAGCTACCGTTAAAGCATCCAGAGTTGTTTGACCGGTTAGGAATTGATCCTCCAAAGGGTGTTCTTCTGCATGGCCCACCAGGGACCGGAAAAACATTAATTGCCAAAGCGGTCGCCAATGAATCAGGAGCGAATTTCTATACGATTAATGGTCCGGAGATTATGTCAAAGTTCTATGGGCAAAGCGAGGAGAATCTCAGGAAAGTCTTTGAAGAAGCCCAGAAGAACGCACCCTCTATCGTCTTCCTTGATGAGATCGATGCGATTGCGCCAAAACGCAGCGAAGTGCATGGCGAGGTGGAACGTCGGGTTGTCTCTCAGTTGTTGACGTTAATGGATGGTCTGAAGGGACGGGGTAAAGTCATTGTGATTGGTGCAACCAACATCCCCGATGTAATTGATCCTGCGTTGCGACGACCTGGTCGGTTTGATCGTGAGATACGCATCGATGTGCCAGATCGAAACGGAAGAAAAGAGATCTTATTGATTCATACCCGGAGCATGCCGATTAACCCGGGTCTTGGTGAGATGTATCCTGGGGAGACCATTAATGAAGAGAAAATCTTAACTGCCATCAAACAGGGAATTAAAAAAATTCATATCTCTGATCTGCTACGAAGTATGTTACGATCGAAGGACAAAAATAAACGTACGGAAGTCGTCGCCAAGTATCTTGATGTGGTGTTTACTTCATTCAAAGATCAACTACCACCATTATTTTATGAGAAAATCATTCGATTGATTGCTGATGAAATTACGAATTTATTACCCTATGATTTGGATGACTCCGAAGCGAATGTCAGTGCGGAGCAGCAAATTAGCGAGCGATTGATGACGATTCGGGAAAGCCCTGATGAGTTCATCAAGCGGATTTCGAAGGAGGCTCTTCTCGATGAGATTGCGGACATTACCTATGGTTTTGTGGGTGCGGACCTTGCGGCCTTAGCACGAGAGGCAGCAATGAACGCGTTACGACGGTATCTCCCCGAGATTGATTTAGAAAAACCAATTCCAATCGAACTGCTAGAGAAGATGGAGGTGACGTTGGATGATTTTAAGAACGCGCACCGGGGTATCGAGCCATCTGCGTTACGTGAGTTCTTCGTAGAGATTCCGAAGATTTCTTGGGAGGATGTCGGTGGCTTGGAGGATGTCAAGCAAAGTCTGAAGGAAGCCGTAGAATGGCCACTCACCCAGCCAGAGGTGTTCAAACGGATGGGGATTCATGCGCCTCGCGGGATTTTATTGTATGGCCCCCCGGGAACGGGAAAGACGTTATTGGCCAAGGCTGTAGCTCATGAATCAAAGGCAAATTTCATCTCCATTAAAGGACCTGAGGTGCTCAGTAAGTGGGTCGGTGAAAGTGAAAAAGCGGTCCGTGAGCTATTCAAGAAAGCTCGGCAGGTCGCACCTACGATTGTGTTCCTTGATGAGATTGATTCGATTGCACCGCGTCGCGGGACGTTTGAAGGCTCGCATGTGACGGAGAGTGTGGTGAATCAGTTGCTCACCAGCATCGATGGGTTGGAAAGCATGGAAGGTGTGGTGGTGATTGGGGCGACGAATCGACCGGATATCATTGATCCGGGTTTGTTGCGGCCGGGTCGGTTTGACCGCTTGTTGTTGATTCCTGCACCAGATAGTGTGTCGCGGCTGGAGATCTTTAAGATCCATACAAAGGATATGCCGTTAGCAAAGGACGTATCATTGGATGATATCGCGGAGAAGACTGTTGGTTTTTCTGGTGCGGATATTGATGCGCTCTGCCGTGAGGCTGCCATGATTGCATTACGGGGCGATATCAACGTTAAGGAAGTCCGCAAGGTACATTTTGAGCGTGCATTGGCTGAGGCCCGAGGGAGTCTGACTGATGATGTGATAAAATATTATAAAAAAGTAAAGGACGACATGGGTAGTAGTATCGCCAAAAAGGATAAAAAAGAACGCGACATTCAATATATGTAAATTAGTATAAAAAACAAGAGGGATATGATGAAAGTACTGGAGAGTGATTTGAGA
>JBFYMQ010000043.1:0-15624 GCA_041304825.1 Thermoplasmatales archaeon | reverse complement strand
ATTTTTATATACCTTTCTTACTTACGGTTACAATCGAACTGTGATATCTATGAAGATACCAAGGAAAATCAAACGGTACTGTCCTTACTGTAAAAAACACACTCTTCACGAAGTTGACAAGATGAAAAAACGCAAAGCAAGTGAGCTGAAACGAGGACAACGACGGTTCAGACGAGCTACTAGCGGATACGGAGGGTTCCCTCGACCAAAACCTGAGGGACGAGAGAAAACCAGCAGACGGGTTGCAACTCGATTTATGTGCACAGTCTGTAAGAAAATGCATCAGCCACCAAGTATCCGGTCTAAAAAATTTGAAATAGAAGGTGAGTAAATCTATGGATCAACCAAAAAGCAGGTTCATTAAAGTACGATGTAATGATTGTGAAAACGAGCAAGTCCTGTTTGATAAGGCCAGTACAACGGTGCTGTGCCATATATGCGGTAGTAAACTTGCGACCCCAAATGGTGGGAAAGCGCGGATAAAAGGAACCATATTGGAAACCATTGAATAAGGTTTTTCTCCATGATGAAAAAGGAGTACCCTGAAGAAGGAGAACTCGTTGTTGGTACGATAACCAAAGTCCAAGGTTTTGGCGCGTTTGTATCACTTGATGAATACCCAAATAAAGAAGGGTTCATCCATATTTCTGAGATAGCCACCGGTTGGGTTAAACGTATCCGTAATTTTGTCAGAGAAAAACAAAAAGTTGTCTGTAAAGTCGTCCATGTCGATGAAGCAAAAAAACACATCGATCTTTCCTTAAAGAAAGTCAATGATCATCAGCGGCGAGAGAAAATCCAGGATTGGAAGAATGCTCAGAAGGCAACAAAACTCTTCGAAATGGTCGCCCAAGAGCTTGGGAAAACAGTTGAACAGTGTTATACGGAATTCGGCGATGCCCTGCTGAAAAAATACGGGACGATGTATGCAGCATTTGAAGAATGTGCCTATGATGCGAACACCCTGAAAAACGATGGTTTTTCCGGGGATTGGTTGAAGAAATTCGAGGAGGTCGCCAAGGGCAGCATCACTGTTCCTTTCGTTGAAATCAAAGGAATGCTCCTGCTCACATCCTATCTACCTGACGGGATTACTCATATTAAAGAAGCACTGGCCCTTACTGAAAAAAGCGAGTTTGACGATGTCGCCATCGATATCAAATACATTGGTGCGCCTCGCTACATGATTAAGGTCAAGGCTCCTGATTATAAGATTGCAGAGTCACAGATGAAAAAAGCAGTTGAGCGTGCTGAAGCGTATATGAAAAAAACGAAAGGTGAATTTGAGTTTCAACGTGAAGTCGAAGAATAATGTCTGAAATACTCTATTGTCACCATTGTCAACGATACACCATTCATCCGATTTGTCGTCTCTGCAAAGAAAAAACCATCTTTAACAAACCTGCTCGGTTTTCACCGCAGGATCATTATGGGAAGTACCGCAGGGCGTTAAAAAAAAGAAACGGGGAAGAACTGAGACAATGAACCTAGTAGAAATTAAATACGTAGAGAAAAAACCAAAACTGAAAAACCCGATTTTTATTGAAGGATTGCCCGGAATCGGGAATGTCGGGAAACTTGCCGTGGAACATCTGATTGATTCCATGAAAGCAAAAAAATTCGCTGAATTGTACAGCAAGGATTTTCCTCCACAGGTGTTCATTAACCCGGATGGAACCATTAAACTAGTTAATAACGAGTTTTTCTATTGGAAGGCAAAGAAGAAAGGTCAGCAGGATATCGTTCTTCTCACTGGTGATTATCAGGGTCTTTCATCACAAGGACAATATGAACTTGCAGAATCCATCCTTGATATTATTCAAGACCTCGGTGTGAAACAGATGTTTACCCTTGGCGGGTATGGTCTTGGTCGCGAGATAAAAGAACCAAAGGTACTGTTTGCTACCACCGATGCTCATCTTGTGAAAACCATGAAGAAATATGGGGCGATTTTTAAGAAAAACGAGCCTGGTGGCGGCATCATAGGTGCGAGTGGTCTGCTTCTGGGCTTAGGGAAACTTCGAGGATTGGTCGGCACCTGCTTTATGGGAGAGACTCCTGGATATCTTGTTGACCCGAAGAGTGCGAAAGCAGTCCTAAAGGTCCTTACCAAAGCAGTGAAGGTTGATATTGATCTTTCCCGACTTGAGGAAAAAGCAAAAGAGATTGAGTACATCGCTCAGCAGCTCAATGAAATGGAAACGATGGTCAAAGAAAAACCAGATGATATTCGGTACATAGGGTAATCTCTTTTCCTGTTTTTTTTCTTTTCTGCTGTTTCAATCAATGATAAAAAGGAAAGGAAAAGTGAGATGGATGTCTTACTGAAGGATGATAATAAAAAACAGTAAGATTGTCGCAGTGGCTTGTGAGGATATTTCTTTTACGTTTGCAGCAGATACTCGTAATGATAATGATATTTTTCCGAATCCAATGATAAATCCTGTACGCAGGATCATTTCCTCTCCAGGACGTAGTTCTGATATCGTACTAGTGAAATGTCTTCCAATGAGAACGAGTCCACCAGAAATCGTGTTATTCACGGTAACATCCCATGCAGTGTAATTTCCAACGTTTTTGATAACAAATGAGGCTCCTGGGAAACCACCTTTCATGGTGATTTGAAGGAATGTTTCGTGGAGACCGTACGTCTTGAAACATCCGTCAGCATCTATAAGTTCACTCCAGGTATTTCCATTGTCGATTGAGAGCAACACAGTTCCATTCTGGTAGATGTTTGTCCCATTTCCAGAAATCCAATAATAGTTCTCTGTAGTGTTTGCTGTATAGATAACAATGTAATAGGTCTGTCCTGGGGTGACCCAGAGGTCATCGAAATTAAATTCTATCCATGCTAATTGTTCTTCTGTTGGTGTAGCATTCACTATGGGAAATTCACTTGGTTCGACCGTGACTCGTGCTAAGTCAGTTTCCGTCAAGTTCTCTCTTATTGCTAAAAAGCACGGAGCTGCGGTCGATGAGTTTCTTGCCATTAAAAAGAGTGTTCTTGTCAATACTTCCATTTGGGGGGTAAAGGACTGTGCTATTGAGAGATTTGCATAGTAACCAAAAATATTCGTACGACCGACAGGTAATGATCCATCATAATCGGTCATGGATTGATCAAGTTCATCGACATATCGAGATACGCTAGAAATGTTTTTTTCCGTATATACCTGGTTCTGATGTGTTGCTGTAACGGCAGCCCCGAGTCCACCGAGGACTATGATACTAATTATGATACATGATAACAATTTTTTCATATTTTTCCTCTCCCGTTATATTAATTAGTCAATTATTATTGGTATGATGTATATAAAGATTTCTTGCGTGTATCTGAGTTCGAACCGCCAAGTGTGAATAAGAATATTGTGATTGTATTATCTGTGTTTCTCCTCAAAAACGTTAGACTTTTGATAAATTACTGATTTTTTTTTCAAATTCCTTCAAATCAGAGACGATATGAAAACCCGATGTCTGTTTCTTCCGGTCCAGGTAATACGACCTGATGCCTAGTTTCAGCGGAGAGAGATAATCGAACTCTTTATGATCGCCGACATGTACCATCTCTTCGGGAGAAATATTCAATTTTTTGCAGATCATCGCATAGAAATCCGAGACTTTTTTCACAGTATGGAAATCAGAGGTTGAAGAAAAAACCTTATCGAAGTAGGTTTGTATTTTTGCTTGCGTGATTTGCACGTCTATGAATTCTTTTTTTGCATTTGAGCTAATGATGAGGCTATAGTTTTTTGATAATCGTTTCAAGACTGATAGAACTTCCGGGTATATCTCAACATTGTTTCGATACGTTATAAGCATTTTTTTCCAATCTGTTTGAAGGTCGAAGCGGTCGAACCAGTATCCTGGGTCGTACCATTCGATTCGATTATCTCCTATCTTTTCGTACTCCTCAAAAAGATATTTCTTTGCAGTTTCCACGTCAATATGGTGTTGTTTCGCATAGAGCTCCGGTACGCCTTCAAGCCAGAACGCATCTGCGAAGGTATGTTTCGCGATGGTGCCATCGAAGTCAAAAGAGATTATTTTGAGCATGGAAACCGCTGCTACATACTCTGTTGTATTAATAGGTATTCTATGAAGAATCACTGATAGTTATTTTGTTCTTCCTAGGTTTTTTGTACGTATTTTTGTTTGTTTTTCCTCATCAGTTGGTATCCGATGACTGCAAGAAGGCCAGCGAAGATAAGCACGATGGATATACTTACCGTAGTTGCGATGTTGATATCGGTGATTGTGTTTGGTTGAGTCGTTCGTTTTAACCAGATTCCAAAGAACGCCCAGAGGACAACAAGACTGAACGCAAGATCTTTACGTAAAGCAAGCATGAGGTATGTAAGAAGTGTTCCGATTGTTATGATGAGGATTGCCCAGGTTAATGGGTCGATACCAAAGCCATCCCATTGGATTGAGACGAGGAATGCGGTGATATTTGCAATCGTTGCAACCGTGATCCAGCCGAGATAAACGCTAAAAGGGACATGAACAAAGAGTTTATCCTTCATCGTGACACTTGTTTTCCCAATCTTCAGACGAACATAAATTGCGAGCAAACAAAAGAGGAGAAGGATCATCACGAGTACTGAAAGCCCAACATATTCGTAATGCCAAAGGAAGATCCAGGCACTGTTTGCAACACCACTGAGGACAAACAACCACGTGATCTGTGGCAGAAACGGCATAGTTATTTCTTCTTTTTTGAACATGTCTCTTGCTTGGTACACAGCAAAGACAATCCACAGGACGTAGATGATACTCCAGATAGAAAAAGTAAGACCTGCAGGTACGAAAAAATTCGGTAACGCATCCGAGAGTTCTTGGGTTGTTTTACCGTTGAGCGGAAGAATCACGGCAAGACCATTTACTATGATGGTAATCAGTACTGCAAGGAAGTTTCCTGCCTGAAGGAGTTTCTTTTTACCTCGTAGCATCATATTATTTCCTCTTTGATGAAGAATCGTTACGGTAAAGATAAGCTTTGCGTGCTTTTTAAGAAAACACTCGTATTAAATTTTATTTTTAACGAGGGCAGGCAGCTAATCCATGTTTTTCTAAATAGCGTTGATGGTACTCCTCAGCTGGATAAAAAATCGTTGCTTTTGTAATTTCAGTCGCAATCTTTTTGTTATATTTCCTTGATTGTTCAAGATTCTTTTTTGACAGTTCCGCTGCTGTTTTCTGTTCTGGTGAATGGTAGAAGATCGCTGAACGATATTGTGTTCCAACATCGGGTCCTTGTCGATTTTTTGTTGTCGGGTCATGGATCTCCCAAAAAACATTAAGAAGTTGTTCGTAGGTCATTTTCGTAGGGTCATAGGTAAGTTCAATGACCTCGGCATGGCCTGTTTTGTCTGTGCATACATCTTCGTAGGTAGGATTTTTCAGCGTACCACCGGTGTATCCCACCGTTGTCGAGAGGACGCCGTTGAGATGTCTGAATGATTCTTCGACATGCCAGAAACAGCCTGCACCAAAGGTAGCTTTTTCCATTTATGTTCACCTGGTTAAGACGGTCAGGAATCTTTCTCTATTAATAGTTTTTCATTTCACCAGTAGGACGCTGTCGAATTATGACAATCCTTGCGAGGAAAATCGCTTATTTGATATAAACCGTAATTTTTATAAAATGAAGATTCTTCACAAATCACTTACTCATCATGTTTGTCTGATGTTCTTGAGCTGTTTATTAAAATTTTGTGACAGATTCTTGCGGGAAGAATTTCTCTTGCTGGAATTTTTTTGACCGCTGTTTGATGACTTCCGTTAAGGTCTCTGCGATACTTTCAAGAGTTTCATCAATCTCTTTTAGAGAATAACGTTTTGTCGCATAACCTTCTTTGTATGATTCTTCGTCGCTCATCAGGTCTATGATCAACTGTTCTGGGTCTAAATTATGGTGTTCCCCATCGATTCCGATATACAAGCGGGCATCCCTCACCGAAATATCCACATGTTTTGTGCTATTATAGGACTCCAACTCGCAGAATACACCTCTTTTACGTAATGATTCATAGAGTTTCAGCGCATGGGGTGATGCACGTTTTTCCCGCTGATGATGCATGCAGAGGGATTTTCCAAAGTTTGTCATGGAGTAATCATATTCTGTTTTCGGGAGTTTCACGTTACAGACTTCGCAGAAGTAATCCTGCATGGATGTGACCTCTCGTTTGAGGTCCCGTTCGAGTTTGGCGAGTTTCACAAGTCCGTTATCCTGTTCCATTTTGTCCCATATAATTTGCAGCACTTCACGTAAGGAGAGGGCATCGATAGTAATCTTATATTTAATCCCTAGTAATTTAACAAGCTCGTCCAAGAGGTCAGCAGGATATTTCCCCTGATATTTCTCAACAAAATTATAGACAATATCATATGCTTTGTTGTCGTTTATCTTATCTAACAGTTGCATCAAATAAAAGGTATAACATTCAGTACAGACCACTTTACCATCAGGTAATTTCCGATACGCGGTCCAGAGTCTTTTACTGCATCGTTCGCAGTTGAACATTTTGTCCCATCCCATATGAATCCATTGTCATATATCCTATCTTTATTTAAATATTTTTACAATTTTTGACGTTCCGTGTGCTTTTTGTTGATAAATGTGCATGAAATTGTGTTTATAAAACTAGATAACACATGGTTTTTCTCGATGTCCCTGTTTGCGGATAAAGAAATGAAACCCCTTGTGATAAGTCACTTGACCAATAAAGAAATATATAGGACATTGCTATTTCCATGTCGCTAGTAGGGAATTCCCGTGAACGAAGACGATAAAAAGGCATTTCTTGACGATTTCAAAAAAGGAGATATCGAGAAAAAATTAGATATGTGGTACTACGCGGTTGACCAAGAAGCAATTTGGGAAGAAATCCTTGCAGAGATGTCCATGGTCGCTCAAGCAGCAAATCCTCATAAAGGAAAAGACGAGGAATAAAGGTCTTTGTTATGAATGAAGAAGACAAAAAAGAACTCATTGAAGAATTCAAGAAAGGCGATGGGGCGAAACGTTTAGACCTATGGGATTACGCCCTCGCGCAACAAGTACTCTGGGAGAACGTTATCGCAGAGTTGCAGAAAATCGCCCATGACCAAGGAGTTGACAAAGAACTCGATAAACGCATGGAAGACGATATGAAGGGACTTGGTTAAGAATATTGGTTATAACCCGACATATGTTTTACTGGCATACCATAATTTTCTGGCTGTATCCATGTCATTGATCTTTGTATTGGTCTTTTTTAACAGATTTTTTTTGAAATATTCTCCAGTGATTGTTTTGATATCCGGTGCATTGGCAAAATAAAGTGGTGTTTATGCACCAATCGATGGTTTTTTCCTGGGAGTTTAAAAAATTTTGCGGAGAACCATCCTGCGTCTCTGTCTTGGTCCGCTCTGCTACGAGCATGAATCGATCATGGAAGGGATTGAACGGGTTGCTCGATATCTGGCAAAAACAACCTGATTCTCCGAAAGCATACTGGTTCTTCTCAACCAGTATTTTTATAAAGAGATACTCTTATTGTGGATATGGAGGAATCATTTATGAAAAAACTCTTGATTATATGCATCTGCCTCTATTGTATTTTCCCGTTCGCACAGGCAATTAGCAATACTCAGCAACAAAAGATACTCTCCCTTTCTGAAACTCCTATCATGGACGGCGGTTGGGTCGAAGAACGAGACAATATCACGGTTCTGCATGTGAGTGGGTCACACTATGAGATGGGATTCCAACATGGGTTTTTATTACAGGAAGAAGTTCAACAGAATATCCGCGCTTTTTTACATTATGCTGAAAAGTATCTTCCTTTAAACGAGTTGCTTGCGTATTGGAACATCTCTAGGCCTTACGTTCCCCTCGAGTATATCGAAGAGATGCAAGGAATCGCAGATGGAGCCAACATCTCCTTTAATGATATCATTGCGTCGATCATGGCGGTCGAATATTCTGATCATGGATGTTATGGGATTGCAGCCTGGGGAATTGCTACTTCAGACAGACAATTATACCATGCCCGGAGTTTTGATTTACCTTCAAACATTCAAGACCCAGTAAGCGGGAAGTACGCTTATGAGAATACCGTCCTTATCGTCCGAAATCCAGACAATGGCGCTTCATCATTATGCCCTGCGATTGCTGGTTCATTTCATACCGGCGGGGGTATGAATTCTGAGGGAGTTTCCCTTGGTATTCAGATCTGCTGGAGCAAAGACCAGACGTTCGAAGGAAACCCCTATCATTTCCGTGTCCAAGAAGTCTTAGATACTGCAACAACAGCTGAGGCGGCTATGGATATTCTTAATACGAATCGAACGCATGGGTTCAACTTTATTGTCTCCCAAGCTGACCCTGCTGTTGGTTTTGCCCTTGAACAGACCGCGAATCTCACCTACGTCGGGACCCATAATGACTCTGTTGAAAGCATCCAACCATTCTGGGCGCTTGAGCATGTGGTGCGACGGACCAACGTGTTCATCGAACCAACGATCGCGGTGACCCAGCGAACCCCCTATAATCCATCAGGGTTCATTGCGTTTCTCAAACTGTTGTTCCTTCAAAAAACCAATCCTTTTTTTGCAGTATATCAATTGTATCAATCAGTGAGTACACAAATCTATAAAAATTGGGGTAATTTAACATTGAACAACACCATGAATGTGCTGCGAAACGGGTATACTGGAGATGGTTTTCCTCTCTTACGTTTGATTGAACGACTCGGAAAGGGAACCGGGATGGCTGAGGCATGGAATCAATGGGTTGCTTGTCCAGCGACTGGTGATATGGTCTTTAGTTTTGCAAAGGATGACCAGATGGCGTTCAGAACAGAAACTCATTATGTAAATCTCTATGAATTGCTTAGCGAATCTCCACCATAAACAGATGATTTTTTTTCTTTTTATCATTTTTCGCCATAGAGTAATATACGTCTTGTTTGATGTTTTCCTCCATGCAGGCTCCTCAGATTGATTTGTTTGAATGGTTGCTTCGGAACGCTCCATATGCTACTTATAATCTGGCGTTCAGCAATATTCATGGTCTAACGATTCAAGATTATAAAATACTTACCGAGTATCAATTTCCGGATAGTTTTGAGTTAGGTTCAAACGCTCAATATGGTGCTGATGAGTTAAAACAAACCCTTTGTTCGATGTACTCCTGTGCACCGAGTAATATCGTGACGACGACCGGGGCTACTGAAGCGAATTTCATTGTGTTTTCCTCGCTTCTTTCCAAAGGAGACGATTTTATTATCGAACAACCAGGGTATCAACCGATGTGGTTGACCCCGGAGATGCTTGGTGCTCGAAGAATTAATTTGCCACGGACATTTGAAAACAGATTCAAGGTTGATAGTCAGACACTGATGGACTGTATTACTAAAAAAACAAAATTGATTGTCCTTACAAACCTTCATAACCCAAGTGGTGTCCTGATGGATAAAGACACCATTACGTCGATTGCTCAGATAGCCTCCGAACACGGTGCGTATGTGCTTGTTGATGAAATCTTTCTTGATGGGTCCTTTACTTTACAACCGTCTTCGTTTGGTATTCCAAATGTGATTGTGACTGGAAGTGCGACGAAGATTTATGGTTTAGGGGGGCTTCATTCTGGATGGATCATCGCGCCTCAAGAAGTTGCGATGCAATGCCAGAGGCTCAAAGCACATTCCACGGGGGCATCATCTTATACATCAGAGATCATGACGGCTCGCATCCTGGGTGCTGCTCGGCGTGAATTGATCAAACGATTTCAGGATAGAGCGAAACCAAACCTTGAATGTCTAAAGAGCTGGATGAGCCATCATACAGAGCTCTTTGAGTGGGTTGAACCTGATGGCGGCATCGTGTGTTTCCCGAGATATACGATGAAGATTTCGTCTGTTGCTCTCTGTGCGTCATTATTCGAGTCGCAAAAAATTCTGATGAACCCGGGGTTGTACTTCAATCAAGATGGTTTCATTCGAATCTCCTATGGATGTCATCTGTCTTTATTACAGGATGCATTGGATGCACTTGAAAAAGGAATGCAACGTCTCCAAGCCTGCCTCTAACGTTTATTTTTTTCGTAAGAGAAGTAAGATAGTTATGACCGCGCTTAGAAAAATGAGTAGTTCGAAACCGGGTGTGGATGAATCATTATTGTTATTATTCGTATTTTCTTGAGTGATTGTGTATTGAGTGGTTTTTGATCCACCTTGGTTGCATGACGCGGTGACCTCTATTGTATCACCAACTGTCGCGTTGATGATATAGCTGTAGGAAAAGCTGTTAGGGTCTGGTTGTTCTGTATATAGTGATGTGTTGTAGGATGCTCCGTTTTTTTTGATTTCCACCTTTGAGATGTAATGGGTTGTCGGGTCGTTTACTTGATGGGATGCGGTAAGACGTAATTCCTGGGTTTCGAGATTATAGGAAACCTTTAATGTTGAGGGTGAATGGGCACAAACGGTGAAAGTTGTTATGTTCATTGCTGCTAAACAGATGAGTATGATTGCCATATATTTCCAATAGAACGCCTGCCTTTGTGTGTTGTTTTTTTTTCTCTGTTTCATAATCTCATCGTATCTCTATTTTGCTAAATGATTGCTTATGATATATTTCAACATTACGTAAAAAAAGTATATCTTTTTATATATATGAAAATATGCCTAAAATGAGATGAATGGCTCCAAGGGCAATTGAAAGATACGCAAGACGAAAATGCCATTGCACCGAGATATTCGTTTTCCCTTTCTTTCGAAACACCGCAATCAGCCCTGTGATAAAAAATAGGAAAAAAACAACAATCCCAAGATACACAACAAAAGGAATCCCACCAATCAGATAATAACTTATTTCCTGAAACATACTCTTACCTTAGTCCATCCATACGTATCCGCTCATAGTTTTTTATGCTATCCCTCACATCAGATATACGAACGTTATCTATATATTTTTATAACAAAACAACGATTAGAAACTATGACGATAACTCAAGTTCGAAAAAGAACCGGAGAACTCGTTCCTTTCGACGCTGAAAAAATTACAACCGCCATTCAGAAGGCAATGCTGTATCTCGATATAAAAAACAGGGAAAAAGCTGAGTTTCTCAGCAGAAAAATCGTTGAGGCTCTTACCTCGAAACAAAAAATTTTTTTCCAAAGTATCCCTTCCATCGAACAGATTCAAGATACGGTAGAAGAAATCCTTGAAAAACGTGAGAAACGCGTGTTCAAAGCGTATTCCTTGTATCGACGCTCACGGGGAATCGCCCGGGAAATTAAGCAATATTTCAAGATTCATGACGATCTGAAACTTGACGTCAATGCCCTCAAAGTCCTCGAAGAACGATACCTATTAAAAGATGAAGATGGAAAAATTATCGAAACACCAACACAGTTATTCAAACGGGTTGCAGTAGCAATCGCTGCACAAGATAGCCTTTACGGTAAAGACCCCAAAAAAACCGAAGAAGAATTCTTTTCCGCGATGCGGAATCTGGAGTTCCTACCAAATTCACCAACACTGATGAACGCAGGGACAAAACTTGGCCAACTGTCCGCGTGCTTCGTCCTTCCAATCGAAGATAGCCTAGAGGGGATTTTTACCACGCTGAAACACATGGCACTGATCCAGCAATCTGGTGGTGGAACAGGGTTTAGCTTCAGCCGTCTGCGAGAAAAAGGTGCAATTGTGAAAAGCACAAAAGGTGTCGCAAGTGGCCCTATCTCATTCATGCGTATCTTTGATAGTACAACAGATGTGATTAAACAAGGGGGAAAACGCCGGGGAGCAAACATCGGTATCCTCCATTGTGCCCATCCAGATATCATTGATTTTGTAACCGCAAAATCAGGCAAAAGACTGTCGAATTTCAACATCTCCGTTGCCGTGACTGACGTATTCATGAGAAAAG
The DNA here is from genome assembly GCA_041304825.1 of Thermoplasmatales archaeon. Classification (GTDB taxonomy): domain Archaea; phylum Thermoplasmatota; class E2; order DHVEG-1; family DHVEG-1; genus SM1-50. The sequence continues at coordinate 3,704 of JBFYMQ010000043.1, read as the reverse complement.
CACTGAAGCATCAACAAATGGTGTTGCGGAGCCCGAAAACCGGCAAGATCATCCAAAAGATTAACGCAGCAGATTTATTTGAACTGATAATACAAAACGCCTGGGAGACTGGAGATCCCGGATTGTTGTTCATAGATGAAATCAACAGGAAACACCCCCTACGAACCATTAGTAGTATAGAAGCAACAAACCCCTGCGGCGAGGTCCCCTTGCTCGCATATGAATCATGTAATCTTGGCAGTATCAATCTCGTAAAAATGATAACGAACGGACAAATCAATTGGAAAAAATTACGATCAATTACACGACTCGCGGTCCATTACCTCGATAACGTCATCGATGCAAATAATTATCCACTCAAACAGACAGAAGACATTACGAAAGCGCATCGGAAAATCGGTCTTGGCGTGATGGGATTTGCAGATTTACTATTCATACTGAAAATCCCCTACGACAGCAGAGAAGCGTTGCGACTCGGAGAAAAACTCATCAATTTCATTGCAAAAGAAGCACAAGAAAAATCAATGGAACTTGGGAAAGAACGAGGGTCGTTTAAGTATTTTTCACAAAGCACCTGGCAGAAAAAATATCCTACGATGCGGAATGCAACCTGTATCACGATCGCACCCACAGGAACTATCAGCATCATCGCTGGATGTTCCTCAGGTATTGAACCTGTGTTTGCGTTAGCGTTCTTCCGTCGCGTCATGGACGGCAGACAATTGGCAGAGATAAACGAGATTTTCAAAAAAGAATTGATACGGCGTGATCTATATTCTGAGGAGTTGGTTCGACAGATCTCCAAAACCGGGAATATCAAACATCTCAAGATACCAACCGAGCTGAAAAAAATCTTTGTCACCTCACTGGATGTTACACCGGAATTTCATGTACAGATGCAGGCTGTGTTCCAACGCCATGCGGATAACGCGGTCAGTAAAACAGTCAACCTTCCAAAGAATGCGACACAAAACCATGTACGAGCTATTTACCTGCTTGCGTGGAAGCTGAAATGTAAAGGAATCACCGTGTACCGGTATGGCAGTAAACCTGAACAAGTGTTATATCTTGGAACAGGAAAACCAATTGTGGTGTCATCTGATTATGCAGGAGGATGCCCAACCGGTTTATGTCCGCACTAATCGACATGAAAAAAACAAATATTTAAGTACCTTAAAGAGATTGGATTTTCAACCCAACGGATGAAATTGATGCACCAATACCTCACGAAGTGTGTTTTTTTTGTTTGTCGGGCAGAGTTGTTTGAAAGGAGAGACTATGACGAATATTAAGGAAGGGGATACGGTCCAGCTTTTATGTGAAGCGAAATTGGAGTCCGGTGAACTCTGCTATAACAACGATGCACAAAATCCACTAGAACTTGTGGTTGGAGACGGTAAGTTTTTTACACCTGTTGAAGAAGCATTGCATAATATGAACGTGGGAGAAACAAAAGAGATAACCCTCGAACCAGATGATGCCTTTGGTCCTCATCTAGACGATCTTATCATCAAAGTACCGAAATCTGTGTTTAAAACAGAGATGACGTTAGAGATTGGTTCACGGATCAAGATTGACACGCCAACCGGAAAATCTTTTATCGGGACCATTGTTTCCATGGACGACCTGACCATCACCCTTGATATGAATCATCTCCTTGCAGGGAAACGATTGATAGTAAAAGTAACGGTGCTTTCAATAGGAATCACAGCGAACCGGTAGCATTATCAATTTCTCATATTCCTCTATAAATGTTCAGGGTATCCCTTTTCTCGTGTTGATAAAGGTTTAAATATCTCATCAGATTAGCCTGGAAGAAGGTTTGATAGCTATGACGGCAAATAAGAAAGCAGATCTTGCAGGTCCAGGTATTAGCACATATAAAGAAGTTGAGAAGGTCCTTCCAAAGAACTATAAATCGTTGCTAACACCAAAGGAAACGCAGAAAGCGATTTTTTCCGCAAAGCACTACATCGAGGAGCATTTAGGCAAAGAACTGAATCTTATTATGGTGACTGTTCCTCTCATCGTTGATAAGCAAAGTGGGGTGAACGATTACCTTGACCGAGATGGCTCACGAACACCAGTAGAATTTCCCTGTGGTTTGGGAATCTCACCTCGTATGCAAGCACAGGTTGTACAAGCAGCTACAAAATGGAAACGCATGGCTCTGAAAGAATTTGATATGAACGCTGGTGAGGGTCTGAACACTGACATGCGTGCGGTCAGGAAAGATTATTTCCTTGACCATGACCACAGCTCCTATGTTGATCAATGGGACTGGGAGAAAGTCATTACAAAGGATCAACGCACCGTTTCATACCTGAAAGATACAGTCAACAAGATTTGGAAGGTAATAAAAGGTGCTGAAACACATATTCTTGATGAATTTCCACAACTCGAATCCAAAACGATTCCCAATCTTCCCAACAAACTTGAGTTTTTCCATGCCGAAGAAATCCTCGATATGTATCCTGAGTTGCCTCGGAAGCAACGGGAAACAGCGATTTTACAGGATCACCCTGCGATATTTATCATTGGGATTGGTTCGGTGTTGAAAGACGGGTACCCTCATGAGATGCGTGCTGCTGATTATGACGATTGGATCACAGATACGTCAAAGGAAACTGGGAAAAAGACCTATGGGTTAAACGGGGATATTCTCGTTTGGAACCCAGTAACACAACGACGACATGAGCTCTCTTCAATGGGGATTCGGGTCACTCCTGAAACTCTAAAAAAACAGCTCGAACTGTCCGGTCAAAGCGATTTTCTCACACTCCCTTACCATCAGGCGATTCTGAACAATAAAATCCCGCTAAGTATCGGTGGTGGTATCGGACAGTCACGGACGTATATGTACCTGTTGAAAAAGGCGCACCTTGGTGAAGTCAGTGTCACCGTCTGGCCAAAAGAACTCAAAGAAATCTGTGTAGCGAAAAACATTCACGTCCTTGAATAAGTACAAGCAACCGTCTTATTTTCCTTTTTTTTAATTTTTTTTTCTGTAATGAAACCAACAGATGATTACTATTCTCTATTCTATTTTGGAGAAGAAAAAAAAATAAAAAAGGGGTGAGGTGTTTTATTTAACCCCAAGTACGAAGAACAAGAAAATAAATCCTTCCTTCGTCGTTTCTACACCATTCACAGTCACGGTGATGGTTGTCTTGCCGAATCCCAGCACAGGTAGCTTCTTCGTTGCTTCGCCATTTCCTGGAATCTGAAGGATAGTTCCTGAGAGCTCCTTGTCTTTCAACGAGAAACCGCCGGTTAACGAAATGTTCCAGTTGACGTCTAATACTGGTGAGCTCCCTACATTTTTAATGATAACTGAGACGCCCATTCCGCCTTTTACTGTGACTTCCAGTGGATACTCGATTGTGAACACTACTGATTTTTCTGTCTCAATATTTCCTGCGATGTCGGCTGAGTAGAAAGCGACGGTATGTTCTCCATTCCCACTAACGACAAATGGTGTTGCTGTATAGGTGGTCCATGAGCCCCCGTCAATTTTATACATAGTGTAGTTGACGCCAGAGCCGCTGTCGGTCGCAGACAAGGTTACAGTCACATCTGAAGTGTAAACATCACCGCTCATGTCCCCCTCGAGTGTGGCGGTTGTCACTGGTGGTGTGACATCTCCAGCACTACCGGTTACTTCGAAGTCATCGATCAGAAGGTACCAAGAATCTACTGACACC
>JBFYMQ010000042.1:0-15866 GCA_041304825.1 Thermoplasmatales archaeon | reverse complement strand
CGCACGCTACTTCTCCGAAGCGACCTGATAATAAGAGGTTTTAACATCTCTGGAGAAATAACTGTTTTCTCTCCATCCAGCATCCCATTCCACTTAGTGTGTTTGGAATTGCGTTTCCTATTAATAAACTAATCGGTTCAACATCTTCGTAATGATGATGCGATGGTGCTTGAAACGAAACAGATAAATGTCTGTTCTTGTTTATCGGATGGTAGGATGGGTTACGCATGTCGATCAAAAAAGAGCTCTTAAACGAATTGACTGAACATCAGTTGAAACAGCTTGCGGACAGTAAAGGTATTATCTTTAAATTGAGTACTGTTCAGAAGAAATATTATCAGAATTGGGCGGAAAAAGATAAACTCGTGGATATTATGACAACGAACAATAATATCACTGTACCAGAAATTGAAAAATTTATCCAGGCGAAGAAATTCTAAGTCATCATCTGCTTGTCAAGATCCCAAATTTTTTACAATATTTCTGAAGAGAACATCTGCTGCAGAATGGCGAGATTGGTACACAGATCGTCTGTCCGAACCTGACAAACAAATCATTAAAATCATCCCAATACTCGGGCGGGAGAATTTTTATCAGAGTTTGTTCGGTTTCTTCAGGTGTTTTGGTTTGTATCCATCCTAGTCTGTTGGGTATCCGATGGCAATGGGTGTCGATAGGGAGGTACCCATGTTTCTTATGACCGTAGACCATGACGATGTTTGCGGTTTTCCTGCCGACTCCTTTGAGGCTGAGTAATTCTTCGAACGTGTCCGGTACTTGTCCCTGGTATTTCTCAAGCAGTGTTTTTGAGATGTCTTTGATTCTTCGTGCCTTGGTTTTATAGAATCCTACGGGGTAAATCATCGTCTCAATTTGTTTCTCTGTCAATTGTACGATTTTTTTAGGAGTATGATGTTTCGTGAGTAATTGCCGTGATGCCTCAGCGGTGACCTCATCTTTGGTTCGGAGACTTAAAAGACAGGAAATCAAAGTCACAAAAGGTGTATCGGGGATGTCTTGTTTTTTTTTCGAGACAATGGGTTGTCCATACGTTGCCATCTGTTGTTTGAGTAAGCGAAAGATCGTTTCGAAATGATAAGTATCCTGGGTCATAGCTTTTCCTGAATGAATCACTGTTTAAAAGAATAATTGTAAAAAGAAAAAAAGAAAATGACTGTTTATCGTCGTTTTCTTAAGATTATGAATGCTACTGCGACCGCTGTAAGAACGAGTGGGAGTTCGAAGCCAGGGGTATCGGAGCCAGAACCTGATTCATTATCGTCGAGGTTCCCGTCATCGTCATCTGTGTCATCAGTGTCATCGGTTGGTGCATCAGTGAATTTCTCATTAGGAACCCAGTCTCCCCACCATTCATTTGTCAGATCACCAAATGTGGTGGTGTATTCGACAGCCATTCCCCAAAGTTCGACTTTTGATGTATCACCAACAACATCAAGAACAACACTAAGGGTATCCCCAGTAACTGTAACATTTCCGTAAGAAAAATTCATACTCCCAGTTTTCATTCCAAAACCAGCATCGGTCCCATTTGAATAGGACATCATATAAACGCTGTCAGTACTATTATACCAGAGATAATAAGCTATTTTCTCAGCAGTTTGAACAGAACCTTCCACTTCCATTTTCAAAGTGATCTTATCACCGTTTACTTCATAAGAAACCTCAGTGATGTCGATGTTCGGTTTAGACCCAACATTTCCTACCCAAGACCATGCGGTTCCAGAGCCCGTCCAATGCCAAATATCACCAGTTCCATCTGAAACACTGGTGGCTGCCGCCGTGAAACACGAACCAAGCAGAATCAACAAACTTGCGATTACTAATCCATAACTTCTTAGTTTCATAATAATTATACCTCCGAAAACAGGGTAAGAAGGAAGTTTTCTTAAAGGTATCGGAAAAAACTACAGGCCTTAGAAATCGATTTTTCTCTTATTTTGTGTAACAGATTCCGGTATCAATCATTCGTTGCTGAGATACAATAAGATACTGAGTCCGATACTTTCAAATATCGATACAAACACAATAATCTGACCAAGTCCACCCCATCCAAAGCCAATACTTTCACGGAAACCATGACCAAACGGAATCGCGTAGGTGACAAATAAAGATCGTAAGGTAGAGACTGAAAAAATAGACTGAACAAATAACGGAACTAAAAAGAACAATAACCCGGCGATGTACTTTGATTTCGTTTTGACAAAGACCTTGAAATACACCGCGATTAGACCGATTAAAAGGAACATACTGATGCAGACGACAATAACACCAAGTGTTGGAAGAAACACTTCCTCAGCAGTAAGCGGTGTGACTCTAAAAGGAAAATCTGGGATACCCGGGGGGATAAAATCACCAAATTCGTCATTGAAATGCTGGATTCTATCATTTGCTTCTGTGATAAAAATATTAGATAATATCAACCCTAAGACAACACCACCGATAACTAACACTAACAGAAGTCCTAATGATTTTTTATTGTAAGTTGGAATTTTTTCTTCCTTTATCGGAGCTTCACTCATACTATTCACCCTTTTCTATGTCACCTATTCTTTATTTGATTTTTTCCCAATTTTATCCCAAATCTCTGCAAAATATTGTTTATTGGTTTCCAAGTTCTCAGTCGGGAAGTAGGTTTTTCCATACCCGCCCCCTACTGAGGTAAGAATACCATTTTCTTCTAAAACCTTCAGATGATACCGGATGGTTTTATATTCAATTTCAAGGTTTTTTGACAGCTCATTTGCATTTTGTGGTTTCTTAAAAATTTCCTCAAGAATCCTGCCTCGATTGAACCCACCAAGGGAGTTGGCGATAAGCCAATACAGGACGTTTTTTAGAGAATCCATATCATGAGCCTTTTGACAATGAATTCATGCTCTTCTTTAATATGTTTCTTAAAATTTGGGAACGATTTGGGAATAAATTACTTATACTCTTCTTTAGTTATTTTTATTTAAGAAAGGGAGTATTAATATGGATAATAAATTACATACGAAGCGGGAAAGTTACGCTGTCGTCTTCATTTTACTCAGCTCTGGTTTGCTACCATTTATGGGTGTTCTGTCGACTGCAGGCGTTCCATCTAATGATACAAATGAAAATCTCATTGACACTATGGCAGATGATACAGAATATTGGGCATTATTAGTCGGTGTCGGTGACTACGCAGAGAACCCTGAAGAAGACCGACCAGACATGATCCGTGAAGTACATGATCTTCATGCACAGCTTTTGCAATCTGACTGGTGGCCTGAGGATCATATTAAAGTGATTACGGGTGAGGATGCGACAGTCGTTAATATCATCGCAGGGCTTCGATGGCTCGATAGAATGGAAGGCAAAGATGACATCTCCCTGGTCTACCTCAGCACCCATGGGTTTCCACTCGATGTTGATATCCCTCCCGCGGATGAGGCAGATGGGGTTGACGAGGCGTTGGTGAGTTATTGGGGGTTTGCGTATCCGAGTCTTTTTATTTGGGATGATGAACTAAACGTGTTGTTGAATCGTTTGGAGTCAAAAGGGGTCTGTCTCATTGTGGATAGTTGTTATGCCGGTGGTTTTAACGATCCACCGAAATGGAACTTCACAGGTGTACCAGCGACATCTCAATATGAAAACGACCTTGCTGCTGAGCAATGGGTGAAAGGATTTGGTGAAGATGTCCGTGGTCAGAAACGTGTGATACTCATGGCTTCCTGTGAAGATGAACTTTCCTATTCTGGTGGCTTTGGACCTTATGTCATTGATGGATTACGCGGATATGCAGATACAAATAGTGATGGTATTATCTCTGCTGAAGAAGTGTTTGTGTACGCTGAGCCGCGCAGCCCCCGCCAACATCCCACCATCTATGATGGGTACGATGGTGAACTACCTCTTATGAACGCAGCATCAACTCTTCGTTCGATCAATAATGCTAATTCAGTTCAGATGAAAACGATAACAGAGGAGACTATCGAAACAGCTCTGGTGTTATCCTCGGAAACCTCGATTATCTGTGGATACATTAAAGATGCGGCAATAAACAGTTCAATAGAAAATGCTGTTGTCTCGGTACGTGGTCGAATTAATGAATATGAATATTATGAGAATCAGACAACGACGAATACTACCGGATTTTTCTCCATAAATACCCCAGCGATACGCCTTCGGGTGACTGCCTCTGCAGACGGGTATTGTGACAGACAGGTCGGACCGTACCAGATGCAGGAAAATGAGACACGGTGGGTGAACCTCTCGCTGTATGAACGTCCACTGGAGACCGCGGTCGTCTGCGGGTTCATCACTGATGAGGATACAACAAATCCTCTTGAGTTGGCAAACGTAAGTCTTTCCTGGGAAGGAACTGAACAACAATATTATCAAAACAAGACAACAACAGAAAATAACGGTTTTTACCAGATGAATGTCGCAGCAGGAAGCATCAGTCTGCAAATAGAAAAAGAAGGGTATTTCTCAGAGTATATCGAGGAACTCTCAATTGATGATTCAGAGACACTCTGGATGAATGTCTCATTATATCCACGTCCTGTTGAAAACGCAATCGTCTGCGGGTACATCACAGATATTGAGACGGGCCAGCCTCTAATTGGTGCACGAATAGAGTTCGAATGGTTTGAAGTCGAGACCGGCTCTAGCTATGGAAAGGATACACAGACGAATGCCTCAGGGTTCTACACTCTCACCATCGCACCAGGGGAACTATACATCTACATCCATGAGATGGGATATGAGTACTACGACCCGTATCGACATGATGCAATCGAAAACCAAACAGTGTGGTTGAATTGCTCATTAACACGCTCAATCATTGAAGTCGAGATAAACAAACCACTCAATGCCCTTTACCTGCAGAATCAACGGGTCATGCCATGGACCAATCCACGAATCATCGGTTCTATCAATATAACTGCGTACATCCCTGGAGGTTGGGGTGAACCTGGTGATGCTGAAAAAGTAGAATTTTACATCGATGACGTCTTGAAAGCGACATTGACCCAACAGCCCTACAACTGGACCTGGTCACAACGGACCTTTGGAAAACACGTTATCAAAGTCATCGCCTATGATTTCAATGGCGACACCGTAAGCAAAGAAATAGCGGTCCATAAATTCCTCTAAATTTTCCTTTTTTTTTTTTTAAGCTGCAAAATCAGAACAATGAGAAAATTTTTTTGCTATCGAACAACGATTACTATTTGGGATTGATTTGGGTAGAAATCGGAATAAATTTGTAAAAAATCAATATAAAATCTCCTTGACATAGCAGACGTAAGAAAAAAAAAGAGGACAAAAAAAATGAAAATGACACACAAAAAATTGGTCGGAGGGCTGCTCGTCAGCTTGCTGATTGCAACCATCGGAGCAGCCGTTGCCACAGGACAGGCTGATGATACCATTGACGACATAATCGATGGCACAACACACGACGCGTCCCTACAACCACCATTTGGAGACCATCATGGAATGATAGGACTCGGATTTGGATCTGAGCTGACTGACGAACAACAGACAATGCTCGAAGAGCTCATGACAAGCCTACGGGAACAAAACACGACCCCTGAAGAGATGAGAACTGCGATCCAGGAGAAACTCGATGAATTCGGGGTGCTTGATACACGATTATATAACGAAATTGCACAAACCGAACAACGACTCACCATCCTGAACAGACAGAAAGAACTCAGAAACGAAGGCTGCAGCTGGGATGAAATCACCAATATCATTGAAGACGAATTTGGTTTGGAAAACGCCACAGGAACCGGTTGGGATATAAGGGGTAGGCATGGTGGATTCGGACAGAGGCTACATGGTGGTCCACGAGATTGCACAGCTCCTGAAGAGTCAGATAAATAAAGAAAACAGGTCCGTGACGAGGCTGTTGAGACGAGGAAAAATCACGCATCGTTTTTTCACCTCCCCTGCTCCTCGGACAATCTACGTTGTGCCAGCTAAGGATGATCTTTCCTTTCTCCTTCGATAAAACCTGGCACAACCCATTTTTTTCATAAAATTTGGGCAGAAATTGGGAACGAATTGGGAGGAAAAAATATAAAGAAAAATAGAGTAAAAATCTTTGAAAAAAAAACACGGAGGTAGTAAGAATGAATCAGAGTTTAGAAACAAAAAAGAAATCAATAAACAAAAACATCCTCATGGTTGTAGCAATTAGCATAAGCACCATGTTTATCGCTGGTTATTTCGTTGGTGGATCGCTCAACTCTCTTGCAACATCATCAACAACCACATCATCCCAACAACAAAGAAGCATTCTTAACAATAATACGAATCTTGAGGAGACACACAATATCACCTATTACTATAACACGACGTCCCTCGCCCAATTATACAATGATGTGAAGGACTCCGTTGTCGTCATCACAGGATACGTCATTCAATATTCATTTTTCGGCAGACAATATTCAGGAGTTCAAGGATCTGGTTTTGTCTATGAATATGACAATGACCTAGTAGTCATCACCAACAAACATGTTGTCGATGAAGCAGAAAATATCACCGTGACTTTCTCGAACGGAAACGGATATCCTGCAATAGTCATTGGCTCTGATGCGTACTCTGATTTAGCGGTCTTATCTGTTGATGCACCCGTTGATGAGTTCCAACCCTTGGAAATCACCAGTTCATCTACCTTGGAAGTTGGTGATCCTGTAATCGCGATCGGCAGTCCCTTCGGATTAGGAGGAACGATGACAACAGGGATTATCAGTCAACTTGGGAGAACTATCCAAGAATCAACCGCAGGAAGTTTCCCTATCGCAAACATCATACAGACAAGCGCTGCAATCAACCCGGGAAACTCAGGGGGTCCACTCCTAAACTATGAAGGAGAAGTCGTTGGGATTACCACCGCGATCATATCAGATTCCAATGGCCTTGGTTTTGCAGTCCCATCCAACACGATTTTACGGGAGATAGCGTCGCTCATCACCACTGGGTCTTACAATCAACACCCCTGGGTAGGAATTTCAGGTACAGACATGACCTATGAAATCGCCAAGACCATAGGAACCAATATCACCTACGGCTGGCTCATCACACAAGTAACAACTGGGGGGGCAGCCGCCGAGGCAGGAGTGCAAGGTGGAAATGAGCAGGTACGAGTCATCGATGAATGGATAATCATAGGAGGGGACATCATCATCGCAGTGGACGGAACCCGTGTCATCAACGGTGATACCTTCATGTCCTATCTCGAAGAACATACGACACCAAACCAAACAATAACAATGACAATCCTTCGGAACGACCAAATCCAGAACATTCCAGTGATACTCAAACAGCGGCCAAATGCTGATTAACCAACCCGATGGGTTGTGCCAAGCTTCCCTATTGCTCTCCTCCATCTTTGTGTTTCTCGCTTGGCACAACTCATCCCTCTTTCATTTTAAACGACGCATCACTCAAACGCCATAAAAAAACCAAGATTAAACAGAGGAGGAAAGAAATGAAAACATATGAACTAGAATGTATAGCTCGAAACAATTCATCAACAAATTTTCATCAGTTAAAAAACTAAAAAATAGACACGAAGAACGTCACTATGAGGAAGGCATGTATTGACACATTTACACAAAACGTTTTTCGACCGAAGAAGTAGATGTTTTCTCCAATTCGGAATGGAATTGGGAATGAATTGGGAAAAATCGATATATAGATTTGAAGGTCAATCAAGGGAACAGAACAAAACAAATGAGAAGACTAGAAAAAGAGACAAAAACCAGATTGACAAAAAAAGGTGAAAAAAAATGACTTCGCCGATCATTGAGCTGCAAGATGTCAAAAAAATCTATAAAATGGATGGTGTCGAAACACCAGCTCTGCGTGGAGTGAGTCTAAAAATAAAAAAAGGTGAATTTGTCGCCATCATGGGCCCGAGCGGATCCGGAAAATCAACATTATTACACATGGTTGGTGCACTGGACATACCAACCTCGGGGAAAGTGCTACTGGACGGTGTCGATGTTTCAACATTAAAAGAATCGGACCTTGCCCGTCTGCGAGGAAAAAAAATTGGCATCGTCTTCCAATTTTTCAACCTGCATCCTACCTTGACTGCATTGGAGAATATTGAGCTACCTATGATCATTATTGAAAAAGAAAAAAAAGAACGACAACAAAGAGCACTCGAACTGATAAAAGCGGTTGGATTAGAACATCGCGCACATCATCTGCCATCCCAGATGTCTGGTGGGGAGCAGCAGCGCATTGCGATTGCACGAGCGTTAGCAAACAATCCTGAGATCATTCTCGCAGACGAACTTACAGGGAACCTAGATACGAAAACAAAAGCGGAAATCATGAATTTTTTATTACAGCTACAGAAGGAGAAAAAAATGACAGTCACCGTAATTACCCACGAACCAGAAATCGCACAATATGCAGAAACTATCATTCATATCGTAGATGGAAAAATAAAAACAGGTGGTTAAAAACATGAAGAAAAAAAACTATGTGATACTAAGTGTATTGAGTTGCTTACTCCTCTTCAATACCATAGGCAGTTATAGCGCCGCAGCGGCAGGTCTTCAAGTAACGTTTACGACGAACCCAAAGATTGCCGCGCCAGGAACAAACGGCTACATCCAGGTGAACCTCAGAAGCACCGGGGCGGCAATCAACAGCATTTATATCACCGCAACCTCCTGGGACCCAACCATCATCATTCCACAAGGAAACTGGGACGTCGATGTTGGAAGTTTAGAGAGCGGTGAATCCTATTCCATCATTTACGAATTTAAAATACCAAGCACCGCATCACCAGGGTTGTACCAAGTAATTTTTGAGATACGAGGCGCAGGTTCAATAAGACAGACCGCAATCATACAGGTACAAGATGCAACAGTTGTTGACATCACATCAGTCGATCCAACAGAAATCTCAATCGGACAAGCAACTACCATTCTTTTTAACATCAGCAATACTGGTGGAGTCAGTCTGCAGAATCTCCAGTTCAGCTGGGAAGATCCCAACAGCCTCATCTTACCTGTTGGGGCAGATAACAGGATAACAATTCCCTCTATTGGTGCTGAAAATTACACAGAGGTCCCTGTTGTCGTCATCGCAAGCTCAGGTATATCCCCGGGTGTATATCCACTCACTGTCCTGATACAATATTATGACCAGACCGGAGAAAAACAAACCGTGAATTCAACCGTCGGTCTGCAGATCAGTGGGAAAACATCCTTTGATATTGTGTTGCAAACATCAACAAGTAGCACCACAACATTCGCTGTTGTCAATACTGGAGCAAACACCGCATCATCGGTAATCGTCTCCATCCCTCAACAACCAGGCTATTCCACAAGTGGCACGTCTTCGACCAGTGTAGGCAATCTTGATGCGGGGGACTACACATTAGCATCATTTTCGATTACTTCGACAACAAGTAATACCACGAGTAATAGAACCATGCAGTTCCCCTCGTTTAACAGATCAGAGATGAACGCACCACCTTTTGGAGGTAATTTCACCGGCGGGCGAGATATGTTCATGAATCAATCATTCTTTGGAACGGGAAACAACGCGTTAGTTATTCAAATAGCGTACACCGACGTCTTTGGAGTACGACAGACCATTCAAAAACAAGTGAACCTTTCTTCAGGCTCTATGAGTGGATTTTCGTCTCGAACGACGACACAAGGGGCTTCCGGAACATTCTCTAATGGTTTTTCCAGTCAATCACAAACATCAGATTTGAGCAACAGTCTGACCTACATCGCTATCGGTGTTGTCGGAATCATTGTCATCGTCGCGGTGATCCAACTCGGCAGAAAGAAGAAACTGTCGCATCTCTTCAAATCAGACAAAGGACCAAAAGAATGAAATTTGCTGATATCTTGAAACTCTCCCTGAATGGTCTGACCCATAGAGGTTTACGAAGCTGGCTAACGATCCTTGGGATTATCGTCGGGGTTGCTGCGGTCATCGCTATGCTTTCCATCGGAGCTGGGATGTCTCAGAGTATGGAATCACAGATGTCCAACTTTGGCGCCGATGTTCTGACCATAAGTGTGGGTCGAACGTTTGCGAGTGGACCACAAAGTGGTTTCGAAGGCAGATTTCAACCTGGTGAGGGAGAGAGTCCACCAGGCATGCAAAGGCAGACATCACAGACAACAACGACCACAGAGACACCAACGCTTACTGATACAGATCTCCTTGCGATCTCCACAGCGGACGGTGTGAAATCAGTGACTGGTATCATCTCTGACCAGGCGATGGTTCAGTATCTCGCTCAAACAGTCACCGTCTCCGTTGAGGGTATCGAGCCTTCTGCGTGGAACACGATGACAACCTCTGAACTTGCGGCAGGCAGATTCCTTGAGCCAGGAGAAACCACAAGCATTCTTGTTGGAAATGGTATCACGAATAGGATGTTTGATTATAATCTGACAGTAGACACCCAGATTCGGGTCGGATCAAAAACTTTCACGATCGTAGGAATACTAGAAGAATCCGGTACCGGTAGTTTCGGAGGAGATGATCGAACCATTTTTATGACAATACAAGCAGCTCGCGAGATACTGACCGATCTCAACAATAACGAATATTCCTCAATCCAGGTGAAAGTCACTGATACGAATGCAATAGACCAGATTATTGAAAATGTTGAACAGGTGTTATACACTTCACGGATGGTTACTTCAGACACTGCAGATTTTACCGTCACTTCACCAACATCCATGCTGCAGACCATTCAAAGCACCATGGCGACGTTAACATTCTTCCTCACAGGTATAGCTGCGATTTCTCTTCTTGTTGGAGCAATAGGTATTGCAAATACTATGTTTATGTCCGTGATGGAACGAACACGACTCATCGGTATCCTGAAATCCATTGGGACACGAAACTCAGAGATTATGAAAATGTTCCTTGCGGAATCAGGTATCATTGGTCTCATGGGAGGATTACTTGGGATATTCCTCGGATTCATCGTCGTAGGTGTCATTTCCAGCATCGGGTTCAACATCATGGGGATGGGCAGGATGGGGACGAGTACCTCTGTCGCTATCGTCACTCCAGAACTCATCCTGTTTTCCTTAGCATTTTCTACAATCATCGGAATCGTATCTGGGTTGATTCCCGCGCGAAAAGCCGCAAATCTACAGGTTGTCGAAGCAATGAGGAGTGAATAAGAGATGAGTCAAAAAACAAAAAAGATACAACTAATTTTTATCAATGGCATGGTCTTAGTTGCTATGGTTGGTCTAAGTGGATGTACTTCAAATCAGATAGAGGACCAAATTACGAACGAAAATGTAAATACCCTGCTTGGAACATGGCGAGGAACCCTGCAGATGCCCATGTTCGACGAAAAAAATAACGCTACGATCTCTCAAATATCCTTCATAAAAAACCGCACTGAGATGGTTCTAAGAAGTGAAAATAGGACATTTACGATGAATTATACCTATACAGCAACCAATGATACCTTAGTGCTCACACCGCTAATGACTGACAGAAACGGGTTTCCAGATAGAGAACAATTCAATGGAACACTATCGCCGAATATGACTATGTTCCCAGGAGGCGGGGCGGTACCACCAAACGGAACACAACCACCAGGAGATAGAACATGGCCTCCAAACGGAACAAATCCATATAATGGAACATGGCCGTCAAATAGGACGCGAACCCCGGGGGATATGAGACTATCTATGACCGTCTCGTTTAGCTATGCTGTTGAGGAAGAAACCAGGATGTTGCTGCTTAATAATGTGCAATTTACAAAAGTCCAATAAATAAAAAAAAAATAGATAGGGCAGGTTGTTTGTAGCTTTCTCTGGTTTTTATTTTGGTAGAAGGTCGTCTGCGATGATATGCATATCTTTGAACATCCATGATATATACAACGGTAGTTGATCATAAGCGAAGGGAGATGGATCGCCTTGAGCATTTACAAATCCGCTTTGACCAGGCGGAAGTACATTTTCGCCCCTTGGCGAACTAAGAGCTTCTTTCGTCCACCTCGGAAGCTCGATAACTTGATTGTAAGTTCCACGATTCATATATGGCATAAGAGGTGACTGCAGGCTTCCAAGTTCAGAAAAATCAACGATATCAATTGGTGTCAACCATAGTGATACATTCGTGGTATGATACTGGTCTTCGAGGGTAAGGACTGCTTGTTGCAGAGCATCGAGAATCACAACATCAACGGTATCATTTAAGTACTGTTTATAGCGAAGATGAAGTTTCGATGCATCACCTTGGAGGATATGCAGCATCAAGCTATGGGAGTAATCCTTGACAAGGATGCTGAGTTCATCAAGGAGGGTTTTTTCGAATAACGCGTCGTACCATGCATGGAAAATAGTTAAACCTGGGTCGTCATAGAACTCGTCAGAGTCATCGTTATTAAGATAACAGTCCCATGTCTCAAGTGCCTCTCGCACATCAGATGGTATTTCGCTGCTTGAGTTTATCGCGTTTTGGAGAAATGGTTTGAAATACGTCCCGTACGCATCATGGTAAGCAACATTCTGGCAGATATCAATCATCTCCTGGTAGGAAATCGCTGGGTCTGCTGCAAGGAGTTCCTGGATGCGAACGACGATATGACCTTCACCCCAGAGAGGACCGACCTCGGCTTCCGCATGATCCCAGCTGCGTTTGGGTTTATTGTTCCAGTTGGCAAAAAAGCCAGATGGGGGGTTGCGTTGTTGCGGGAGATCTTCGAAAGGAACGATGCCGAGCCATTCTTCTTTGCCTGTACCCAGCAGGGGGAATCGGTCATCGATGCGTCGATGCAGAAATCCAAAGGTTGGTCGTTGTGGGTAATACCCGGAGTGGTAATACCCGATGTCACCGTTTCTATCTGCCCAGAACCAGTTATGGGACGAGACGATTTTACTAACACCCTGTTCAAATTCTGTAATGTTGGTACATTCCTGAAAACTCATGACACCTTCGATGGTATGATGTTCTTGTTTCCAGAACGCCATCCGGGAGGAAATCGCTATTCCACCGATGAAAGGTTTCCAGAGGATGTTCAGGACAGGACCATGGATGGTGCGATAACAAGTAAATTCAATGGGTGTTCCGTTTTGATCATAAATAATCTCAGTACGGTTTTCCATCTGATACCAGTGACCGTTGAAACGGTATCGGGTTTTATCAAATGGATGAAGAATCTCAATATACGTATCCACCCCATCTGATAGTCCTGAGGTGGTTGTCCAGGCACCATAGGTGTTTGCTCCGATTGCTATCGCGGGACCGACTCCTGGGAAGGTCATGCCGCTTGCATTGATTCCCGCACCATGCATGCCGACTTCGACGACGATCTGAGGAATCGAATGACCCATTTGTGGTCCGCCAAGCAACAGTGCGTTTCCTGTTTCTGATTTCTGTGGTGCGACTACCCAGCCGTTGCTGCCAAAGTGATACAGGAGTCCTTGGGCTTCGCACAATTGTTGTTCTTGGGAATCCATAGAAAGAATGTGTTGGGAAGCATCATAGAGTAGGTTCATATAGGGAAGCATTGGTGGAAAAAACGTTATTGTAGATGGAGGGCTAGTGTCATTGGATTGAATAGTGGTAGTGGCTCCTGGGTCTCTTTGGGGGCAGGCGTCATTGAATATTCTCCATCCGTTGAGCAGCCCGTTTCTCTGGATGAGTTGTTGAAGGACGAGGGTGAATGTCAGCTCCATACCCCCACCCTCACCCCATCGCCGGACCATGAGTTGACCGATAGCAACAGAATCCTCAACAGTCCATGGTTCAGGGGTGATACCTCGAATAATATATTCGTACGGCATTTTTTCTTGCGGGTTTGCAATCGCTTCTGCGATATATTGGTTCATACCCTCAGCGTACGCGATGATCATTTCTTTATACGGTGATTGAATCGTGGAAAAAAGCTCGGTGTTCTCCTCTTGAGTATAGCCGTGCACACGCATCCAGAAATCAACACTGGTATTCCCGATGCCAAGCTCGCTGAGCCGGCCGGTCGCTTCTCTGCGGAAGAGATCCGCCTGCCAGAGTCTATCCTGCGCAATTGCATATCCGACGCCATAGGCGAGTGCTTCGCGAGTGGCTGCAAAAATATGAGGAACACCATACGCATCACGGATGATGGTAACATTCCAGTTTTTCTCTGAGATGCTGGTTTGATTCATTTTGTTATTTGCCTCGAGAATTAGAAGAGATGACTGTTCAGTGGAAGCTGTGGTCTTCATCGGCAGGCATGTTCCAAGAAGTAAGCTTACGACCAGAAGGAATGCTATACTTTTTTTCATGAGAAATTTGACCTCAAAAAAATATATCAGGGGATATATTTATACTATTGGTCGTCAGTATGCTTTTTTAAATCAATCGCAAAGTGTTGAAGATGCGAAGCCAATACGAAAGAAAAAAGAAGAACTCTGATCGGAAGGGAGTTCTTTTTCTGCTTAATGCTCTATCGAAGCCAACCCTCTGTTCTTAAGACCTCGACAAGTCTCATTCCGATAAATTCTCCTTTTAAGAAACGGATGAAGAGTTGGATGAACTCCATGAATCGATCTCTAATAATGTCCTTAGAGAATGGCATGCTAATTGGTAGAGGATCAGACCAGTTGCTTTCACTGCCGTAGTTGTCCTTGGCCTTTACTTTTATCTCATAGGCGCCTCTCTTTGACCACGAGTGATTCTCAGAGGCTATGGCACCGGATTCATATGGCCCAACCCAACCGCTGTCTGAGCCGTCACCCCAGTCCCACAAATAATAGATTTGATCCTCGTTCACATCGGTGGTCGTGGTATTATATGTGTAGATGACATGAATCCTCCCTTCCGCCCATCCTGATGGTGTCGCTGGTTTGTTTGGAGGGATATTTTCCGCAGCTGTCACAAACGTATACCATGCCCGGGTTGTTAGATCGCCATCGAGATAATCTGTCGCATTCACCCATACGGTATACTGTATAAAGGGTGCAAGGCTGGAAAGAGGCAGGTTTTTCGTCCCATTCGACGCACCCGTCCCACTATTCACCTGTCCGTTACTGCATTGAATCGTCCATGAGAATTGGTCCCCCTCAAGGTCACTGATGGGGATATTCCAGATAAAGCTCCATGGATTATTCAGAGAGCCGTTTTCAGGATCAGGAAGCCCAAATTCCGGTTGATGATTGACTCCGGTTGTAAACGTATACCATCCGTTACTATACAAATCATCGATGAAGTCAGTCGCATTCACCCACACCGTATAGGTCGTTAATGGAGTAAGGCTGGAGAGGGACAAACTTTTCGTTCCATTTGAAGCACCAGTTTCACTATTTTCTTGACCATTACTACAGAGGATCGTCCATGAGAAAGGGTCCCCGTCAGGATCTACGATGGGGATGCTCCAGATGATGTTGCAGTGCGTGTCTATTGTGCCGTTGGCAGGACTTGGAGTACCAAGGACCGGCTGGTGATTGACACCAGTCGTAAATGTAAACCATTTTCTTGTGTATAGACTACTCCCGGTTGGATCGGTCGCATTCACCCAGATTGTGTAGGTCGTCAACGGAGCAAGACTGGAAAGAGACAGGCTTTTTGTTCCATTCGACGCACCCGTCCCACTATTCATTTGTCCATTGCTACATTGAATCGTCCATGAGAAAGGATTTCCCTCAGGGTCTAAGATGAAGATGCTCCAGATAAGATTGCAATGTGTGCCAATGGAACCGTTGGCAGGACTTGGAGTACCAAAGATTGGGGGTTGATTTATTTTCGTTGAAAACGTATACCATGCCTGAGTGTACAGACCACTCCCAGTTGGATCGGTCGCATTCACCCATACCGTATACGTCATCAACGGAGCAAGACTGGAAAGAGACAGGCTTTTTGTTCCATTC
>JBFYMQ010000041.1:0-15938 GCA_041304825.1 Thermoplasmatales archaeon | reverse complement strand
CACATTCCTCGCAAACCTCGTCAACAACGACACCGCAAACCTCACAAAAATCCTCACCTACCACGTCGTCACAGGCAAAACCATGTCCACCGACCTCAGCGATAATATGACGGTCGCAACAGTCGAAGGATCAACAATAACCATCACTATAGACAATGGCAAGGTCTATGTCAATGATGCAATGGTGATATTGGCTGATATTGAATGTAGTAACGGTGTAATCCACGTCATCGATACGGTCATTGTTCCTTAGACAACGAATAAAAATCACCAAAGTATCATAAAAAGCGGGAGAAATCCCGTTCATTTCTTTTTTTTAGCACTAAGTTTATTAGGAGAATTCCGTATAAAAATGCTTGATATGTGTCTGAGTTCATAAAAATATATTTAATATCCATCACCGCGTATCACTGACTTATGTTTTTAGCTGATTCTATATAAATGAAAAAGTAATTAAAGAATATATGTGATACGAATTTGGGCTTCTCTCAGAGAAGCGGAAAAAGAGGTTAGAAAATCATGGGGAGTGTAAATGCAAAAAATATGAAAGCTGGTGTTCTTGCGACTATCGTTTGTGGAATATTACTCATAGTATCGTTAAGCGGATGTACAGATAACACGCCACCGGTCACAGAAAAGGTGCTGATTTTTGCGTGTGCTGGGGATGCAGATAAACTTGACCCGGCGGATGTCACTGATGGAGAGTCAACCGCAAGAACCGATAGTATCTTCGAAGGGTTAGTTGAATATAAAGAAGGATCTGCAGAGATACAACCTTGCCTAGCCACATCATGGATTATCACACCAGATGGCAAGAACATGACTTTTACTCTGAGACAAGGTGTGAAGTTCCACGATGGTACTGATTTCAATGCTGATGCCGTTGTTTTCTCATTCGAACGACAGTACAATACAAGCCACCCCTATAATCAATATGGAGAATGGGCGTATTGGGGATACATGTTTAGCGATATACAGAAAGTAGAAAAAATCGACAATTACACCGTCAAGATCGTCTTAAGCAGGCCAAATGCTGCAATCATGACAAGTCTAGCAATGTTCACGGTTGCCATTGTCAGTCCAACCAACGCGGAAACCTGGAAAGAAGATGCATTTAAAAACCCTGTTGGAACCGGTCCTTTCAAATTTGTGGAATGGATTAAAGATGATCATATCACGGTGGAAGCGTTTGATGATTACTGGCGTGGAGCCCCAAAACTCGACAAGGTAATCTACCGAGTCATCACTGATCCCTCCGCAAGACTGCTCGCGATACAAGCAGGTGAAATTCATGGAATGGAATACCCAGACCCTGCAAGCTTTGATGCCATTGAAGCTGATGCTGATTTAAAACTGCTCACAGCCCCGGGAATGAATGTCGGTTATTTGGCGATGAACAACGGATATGGATATAACGACACAAACCACAACGGCATGCATGATCAAGACGAAGCATGGGTAAAAACCCCAGGGTACTTCGAACCATTCACGAATAAATCAGTACGACAAGCGGTCAATTATGCAATCAATAAAACCTCTATCGTTGAGAACCTGTATAAAGGTACAGCAATCGTTGCAAAGAACGGTATGCCACCATTTATGCTTGGTTGGAACGATGCGATTGTGGATTATCCATATGATCCTGAAAGAGCACGGGAACTCTTAACTGAAGCAGGCTATGCAAACGGGTTTAACACCACGTTCTGGGTCATGCCCGTGAGTCGACCATATATGTTTGATCCATCGAAGATCGGTGAGGCGATCCAAGCCTATCTGGAGGCGGTGAACATCAGTGTCGAGATTTACCAGATCGATTGGTCGACGTATCTTGCAAAGACTCAAGCCGGTGAACACCCGATGTGTTTACTCGGTTGGACAGGAGATAATGGTGACCCGGATAATTTCATGAACGTGTTATACGGCGCGAACCAATGCACGTTAGGTACCGCAGGAAACGTCGCGTTTTACAACAATACCGAAGTACAGGATTTATTATCTCAAGCGTTACAAACCTATGATGTCGATGAGCGTGCACGTCTTTATGAAGAAGCACAGGTACTCATCAATGAGGACGCACCATTTGTCTATTTAGCTCATGCGAATCAGAACATTATCTTTACGAAGAACATACAAGGATTTGTCTTAAACCCAACAGCTCGGTATTTCTTCTATCCTGTTGACATGACCTAGAGAAAAACCGGATATTTTCCGATTTCCTGATGCACGAAAAAAAAAGAGAGAAAGATACCAAGATATTCTGTTGATCAGAAATGAAATGGTACATCATTAAAAGACTCTTGCAGATCATACCAGTTATCCTGGGAGTTACCCTTATTGCATTTGCATTGATTCATCTTGCCCCTGGTGATCCAGTCAGAACCATGCTTGGGCAGCATGCAACGCAAATGGAAATCGATGACATCCGGGCGAAATATGGCCTGGACCAGCCATTGTATGTCCAGTATTTCATCTGGCTAAGTGACGTCCTGCAAGGTGATTTGGGTCGCTCTATTCTTTCTCATGAACAGGTCACTACTGAGATAGGCTCACGTTTTCCTAACACTATTGAGCTTGCGATTGCTGCGATGCTCTTTGCAATCCTCATCGGTGTTGTGGCAGGAATAATCTCTGCAACGAAACAATACTCGGTTGCGGATTATTCTGTGATGGGACTGGCTCTCTTTGGGATCTCCATGCCTGTGTTTTGGCTTGGGATCATGCTGATGATGATCTTCGGGGTGTTCCTCGGATGGCTTCCAATTGGTGGACGAATTGACCTGTTGCTTCCATTTCAACGACTCACCGGTTTTATGGTAATCGATAGTATCATCACGCTCAATGGTGCAGCACTCATTAGCGTCCTTCGTCATTTGATTCTACCCGCAATCGCGTTAGGGACTATTCCTATGGCGATTATCGCTCGGACGACACGCTCAAGTATGCTGGAGGTACTGCGTCAGGATTTCATCCGAACGGAACGAGCAAAGGGTTTATCAGAACGTAAGGTCATCTACAAACATGCGATACGAAACGCGATGGTTCCTGTTGTGACCGTGATTGGTCTTAACTTTGGATTACTACTATCAGGGGCGATTTTGACAGAAACCGTGTTTTCATGGCCGGGTGTCGGCCGGCTTGTTGTCGATGCAGTCTACGCCAGGGATTATCCATTGGTGATTGGCTGCATCCTTGTATTTGCTTTAGTGTTTGTGATTGTTAATCTCATCACCGATATCCTCTATACCTTTATCGATCCACGAATTCATTATGATTAGGTGAAGAATGGCAAGAAAAAGAGAGACAAAAACCCATGAGTTACTGCGACGATTTCGCTACAATAAATCAGCGGTTTTTGGCCTTATCCTCATTCTTTTTTTAGTCTTTTTAGCAATCTTTGCACCCTTCATTGCCCCACATGACCCGACCCCATCGCCCCCTGAGCTTGATAAAAGTCTGAAACCAGGGTTTTGGAGCAACGAAAGCATTGAAGGTTACCCTCTTGGGACCGATATGATGGGTAGAGACATCCTGAGCAGAATCATCCACGGTTCCCGGATCAGTTTAACGGTTGGTTTTATCGCAGTTGGCATCGCCACTGGCCTTGGTATCTTAATCGGAGTCGCTGCAGGGTACTATGGTGGATGGATCGATAATGTCCTGATGAGAATCACCGACATCCTGTTTGCGTTTCCCTCATTGTTGCTCGCGATAGTCATCGTCGCGGTGATCGGACAAGGTCTGGATAAAGCGATGATCGCAATCGGCATCGAATATTCTCCTCAGATGGCACGGGTCATGCGAGGCTCAGTGCTGTACATCAAAGAAATGGAATACGTAGAAGCCCAGAAAGCGATCGGCTCAAGCAACCTACGAATTATCTTTCGACATGTATTACCCAACAGTCTTTCACCAGTGATTGTCTACGGCACACTCATGATGGCAGGTGCCATCCTTGATGCAGCCGCGCTAGGGTTCCTTGGACTGGGTGCTCAGCCGCCAAGCCCCGAGTGGGGTGCGATGCTTTCTGAAAGTCGGTTCTACATCGTCAGTGGCTCCTGGTGGGCTGCGACGTTCCCAGGGATAGCGATCGTCATCGCGGTCTTAGGACTGAACTTGTTAGGCGACGGGTTACGGGATATTCTTGACCCACGCCTAAAAGAGTAGGATGAAACACAATGGAAGAACTCTTGAAAGTCGAAGATCTCAGAACATACTTCTACACCCATGAGGGGGTCGTCAAAGCGGTCGATGGCGTCAGCTTCACCATCAATAAAGGAGAGACCCTCGGGCTTGTAGGTGAATCAGGATGTGGGAAAAGCGTCACTGCGTTATCCATCATGCGACTGATACAAAGCCCACCGGGAAAAATCGTCAGTGGAAAGATATTATTAGAAGGAACCAACCTGTTAGAGCTAAGCGAAAAAGAGATGCGAAACATCAGAGGATGCAAGATATCAATGATATTCCAGGAGCCGATGACGTCCCTTGACCCGATGTTTACGATTGGCTCTGAGATCATGGAAGTCCTCAAACTGCATCACGGGCTGAAAAAAGACGAGGCGCGAAAAAAAGCAATCGAGTCGCTGTACACAGTCCGATTCCCAGACCCGGAGAAACGGATAGACGATTACCCCCATGAGCTGTCTGGTGGGATGCGGCAGCGGGTGATGATCGCGATGGCATTATCCTGCAACCCTGCGCTGCTGATCGCTGATGAGCCGACCACCGCCCTGGACGTGACAATTCAGGCTCAAATCCTCAAATTGATGGACGAACTACGAAAAAAGTTCAACACCTCAGTCTTACTTATCACACATGATCTTGGGGTGATTGCGAAGACCTGCGATAACGTCGCGTTAATGTATGCAGGATACATGGTCGAATACACCGATGTTCACACGTTTTTCAAAGAACCTTTACATCCCTATGCACAGGCGCTTTTGAAATCGATCCCACGGCTTGATATCGACGCGAAACGCTTGAAAATCATAAAGGGGCTCGTCCCCAACCTGCTTGATCTACCCACCGGTTGCCCGTTCCACCCGAGATGCGACTATTGTTTTGAGCCCTGCACAAAAACAATGCCACCGTTGGTACAAGCAGGGAAACGTCATTGGGTACGATGCTACCTCGTCGGAGGTCTCTGACACATGGATCATCTCGTTGAAGTAACAAACCTGAAGAAATATTTTTACCAGGGTAGCGGACCATTCAAAAAAAAAGAAGCGATCAAAGCACTTGATGATGTGAGTTTTTACATTAAAAGAAATGAAATCCTTGGTCTCGTTGGGGAATCCGGGTGTGGAAAGACCACCTGTGGAAAGCTCATCCTTCGATTAATAAACCCTACAGCAGGTACGATCTGTTTTGATGGTCAGGATATAACGCATTTTAAACAAAAACAATTAACAGAGATCCGAAAAAAAATGATGATCATCTACCAGGACCCCTATGGGTCTCTTGACCCGAGGATGACGATCGGAGCTGCGATCGCAGAACCTATGGAAGTCCATAAATTGACCAAAACCAAAGACGAAAAAGAAAATAAAATCATCGAGCTGATGGAAAAAGTAGGTTTGACACCAGATCAAATAAACCGGTACCCTCATGAGTTCAGCGGTGGTCAACGACAGAGGATCGGGATCGCACGGGCGTTAGCGACCAATCCTTCGTTTATCGTCGCAGATGAGCCAGTCTCCGCTCTTGATGTCTCCATTCAGGCACAGATCATTAATCTTCTGAAGGATTTACAGAAGGATTTTGGGTTGACCCTGTTGTTTATCACCCATGATCTCAGCGTGATAAAACATTCGAGTGATCGGATAGCGGTGATGTACGCAGGCAAGCTGGTGGAACTGGCATCAAAACAGGATTTATTTTCTGAGCCACTTCATCCATACACCCAAGCGTTATTGTCGGCAATTCCAGTCCCAGACCCCGACCGGCAGACACAATATATACCGTTGACTGGTGAGGTCCCCAGTCTCATCCATCCACCACCCGGCTGTCGATTTCATCCCCGCTGCACCCAGGCAAAACCAGAGTGTTCAACAAGAGAGCCAGCACTACTAGAAGTGAAAAAAGATCATTTTGTATCCTGTTTTCCGTCCTAATCTCAGTCGGATGAGGCGTGAATTTTCCTCATTTGAGGAAAAAAAAGAAAATGAAAAAGTAATTAAACATTAGAGAGTATATATTGTTGAAACTCTTATCATAGAGAAGGTGAAAGAAAGAGGGAACATAATCATGGGAAGTTTTAAAAAGAAAGACATGAAGGCTGGTGTTCTTGCGATCATTATCTGTGCGATGTTCATTAGCATCGCGTTTAGTGGATGTACCCAACAACAAGACGAAGAAAAACCTGAAATTAAGAATCCAACGACGATGGTCAGATATGACATCGGTGATGCGAAAACGCTAGATCCAGCAGATGCATATGATACAGGGTCCTCCGAACCAATCTTCCAGATCTATGACACGCTTGTTACCTATGAGGGAAACAACACGAAAACATTCTATCCGTGTCTTGCGACAGATTGGTCTGTTTCAGATGATTCTTTAACATGGACGTTCAATCTACGCCACGACGTTAAATTCTCCAACGGAAATGATTTTACCGCAGAGGATGTAAAATATTCGTTTGATCGAGTGTTAACGATGGGCGCCCCAGAATCTGGTGTGGACTGGATTCTTGGACAATGTATGGATACAAACAGCACCACAGTGATTGATGACTATACTGTTCAAATACAATTGACACAATCATATGGTGGGTTTTTAGCTCTTATGCCATATACGGTCGCTGCGATTGTTGACAAGGACTACGTGGAGGCAAACGGCGGTGTTGTCGCAGGTGAAGAAAACGTCTGGATGAAAGAACATCCGATGGGCACTGGTCCGTACGTGCTTGACCATTGGACACGGGCAACGGAAATTGTCTTGAATAGAAACCCGACGTATTGGGGTGGCTGGGAAGGAAATCATCCAGAGAGAGTTGTGATAAAATACGCTGATGAACCAGCAACACGAATCTTAGCACTGAAAAACGGGGATGCTGACTTTACCTATGTCCCCTATGCAAACCTCGAAGATGTCATCGGTGAGAAAGGAATTGTTGTCCATCCCTTTGATAGTTATGATGTCGCACTGCTTGCCATTAACACGAAAGCAACGAATAACGAGTTTTTGGCAGATGGCCAAGTACGAAAAGCATTAAGCTACGCGTTCGACTATGATACAGCCATTGATACAGCATGGAATGGGTATGCGAGCAGACTTGCAGGGGCAATACCAAACGGAATGCCGTATTACGAAACACAAAACAATGGCCAGCCCTACTATGATTATGACTTGACAATAGCAGAACAAATACTCGATGACGGTGGATACGCTAAAGATTATGATTTAGACGGAACCATGTATCGGTTCAACGGGACAACCATCCGACTGTTCTATAACGCAGGGAACTCAGAACGGGAAACGATGGCAGTCATGTTCCGCGCTGCTCTTGATGAAATCGGTATTCTCTCCTCGATTATCGCAGAAGGATGGCCACAACTACTCCACAGGATGTATACGACGGATGACTGGGACATGATGTTTATCGGATGGGGACCAGATTATAACGATCCTGATGACTATATCTCACCTTTTATTGGCTCTGCTGATATCGGACAAGATACCTATAACACTGGGTATATGAACGCAACTGTTGACGAGAACATATTAGAGGGAAAATACTCAGCAGATTCTGCAGTGCGAGCAGCTGCCTATAAAGCCGCATATGACATCTATATCCAAGAACCATCCATGATATTCCTCGTACAGAGGCAATACATCCGACCATGGAGAGATTGGGTGCAGAACTATTCATACAACCCAGTGCGTGAATGGTACTACTACGATTACTACAAAGCGTACCCATAAAAACCCTCTCTTTCTTTCTTTTTTTTTTAAATTATGAAAACATGGGAATTCATAGTCAGAAGACTACTGCTCCTTATACCCGTGATTATTGGAGTTACCATTATCACGTTTACCGTTTCCCATGTTATCCCAGCAGATCCAGCACGAGCCTTTGCAGGAGGACCAAAAGCTCAACCTGATGTCATCGAAAGAATAACAAAGGAACTGCATCTCGACCAGCCGCTCTGGATTCAATATTTTTATTATTTGAACGATATCGTTCATTTGAACCTTGGAAAATCATATTTGGAAAGCCGACCAGTGGTTGACAGCCTTGCTCAATATTTTCCAGCGACGTTGGAACTGACGATTTTTTCTATGTTGATCGCAATCCCTCTTGGTATCGTTGGCGGAATTGTTTCGGCGATACGACGGAATAAATTATCAGATCATATCACACGAATCATTGCGATTGTCGGATATTCGTTGCCTATCTTTTGGTTAGCACTCATGTTGCAATATGCCTTTGCGTATCAGTTCCCGATTTTGCCGTTGGAGGGGCGTTTGGCTATTGGGATGAACGCACCATCGTCCATTACCGGATTATATGTGGTTGATAGTATTATTACAGGGAATCTCGACACGTTGGCATCTACATTATATCATCTTATCTTGCCAGCGTTCACGTTAGGGTTTGCAACACTTGCATTAATTCTTCGTATGACACGGTCGAGCATGCTTGAAGTCATGGGGATGGATTACATTCGTACTGGGAGAGCAAAAGGACTATCAGAACGAACTGTTATCTATAAACATGCACTGAGAAACGCCTTGATCCCAACAGTAACGGTCACGGGTCTTTCCTTTGGTGGGCTTCTTGGTGGTGCTGTGCTGACGGAAACGATTTTTAATTGGCCGGGGATGGGGAGGTTTGCTGCACGAGCAGTTTTGGGTTTTGATTTCAGCGCAGTGATGGGATTTACGATACTCGTCGCAATTATCTATGTTGTAGCCAATCTTATTGTTGATATCCTATATGCGGTGATTGATCCACGAGTGAAGCTCGGAGGTGGATAAGATACGACCGCATGTTAAAATCGTAGATGATTTCTTAAAAAAACATGAATCAAAAATTAAAGATCTACGGTTCATGGCCCATCTCTTCCGAAAAAGTCTTTTATCGATGATTGGATTGATATTGATTCTTACACTGGTAATTGTCGCTTTATTTGCACCCTTCTTAGCAAGTCAACACCCGTCCTATGTCAGAGTAAGCACCGAACAGGGTACGACAGTCACCGAAGAACGATGGGACATTGATTTTAGTCAAAAACTACTCCCTCCTAGCGCAGAACATTTATTCGGAACAGATGATTTTGGACGTGATATCTTCAGCATGGTTATCTACGGATCTCAAACATCGTTCCGTATTTGTATTATTGTTGTTGCAATCTCAACCTTGATTGGAATTATACTAGGGGGGATTGCTGGGTATTTTGGTGGGATCATCGATGAGGTCTTAATGAGAATCACCGATGTCTTCCTTGCAGTACCATACCTAATTTTGGCAATGGCGATCGCGGCTGCATTAGGACGAAGTATCGATCATATCATGGAAGCAATGATTATCGTATGGTGGCCTACCTATGCTCGTTTAATGCGAGGTCAAGTACTCGCAGTCCGTGAACAACAATTTGTTGAAGCAGCACGAAGCGTTGGTGCGAGTAACTCACGGATCCTCTTCCGACATATCTTTCCAAATTCATTTGCACCATTACTGGTAGAAATCACATTAGATCTTGGCGCCGTTCTTCTTGTCGCTGCGGGACTCAGTTTCATAGGACTCGGAGCATCTCCCGGGACAGCGGAATGGGGGCTGATGATATCATCAGGTCGAATCCATATGTTCCATGCCTGGTGGTACGTCACCTTCCCCGGTCTTGCAATCCTGCTTGTTGTCCTTGGATTCAACCTCCTTGGTGATGGTCTGAGAGATGTGACCGATCCTAAATTACGAAGGTGATTTCATACAAGACGAACCGTTACTCAAGATAAAAGACCTGAAAACCTACTTCTACACTTACGAGGGAGTCGTCAAAGCATTAGAGGAGACTAGCTTTCAAATCTGGAAAGGAGAAACATTTGGGCTGATCGGTGAAACAGGTTGTGGTAAAAGTGTTACCGCACTCTCGGTGATGGGCCTTATCCCACAACCACCGGGAAAAATCATGAAAGGAAGCATCCTTTTCAAAGGAGAAGACCTGCTAAAAAAAACAGAAAAAGAAATGCAGAATATCCGCGGGAACAAAATTTCGATGATTTTTCAAGAACCAATGACTGCCTTAAACCCAGTCTATACTGTCGGAGAACAAATAGCAGAAGTGATTTTGCTTCATGAGTCGTTCCCAGAGCAAGACCAGAAAATCCCCTGGTACAACTTCTGGAAAAAACGGAAAATAAAAAAAATCATACAAAACAAAGCATTTGAAAAAGCGATCACCACGTTGGATCTTGTAAAAATCTCAGACCCAAAAAAAGTTGCTAAACAGTATCCACATGAATTAAGTGGAGGAATGCGTCAGCGCGTGATGATCGCGATGATGCTTGCCTGTAACCCTGATTTATTGATAGCAGATGAACCAACAACCGCCCTGGATGTCACCGTCCAAGCACAAATCCTTGATTTGATGAAAGAATTACAACAGCGCGTGGGTACCGCAATCTGGTTGATCACCCACAATCTAGGTATCATCGCAGAGATGTGCAATCGGGTTGGCGTGATGTACGCAGGCTACATCGTTGAGATAGGGACGACCGAAAAAATCTTTGATAACCCGGATCATCCGTACACAAGAGGATTGATGAGAGCAATACCAAAGATCACGGAGGACCGGAAAAGATTAGATATCATCCCAGGGTGTGTCCCTAATCTTATCGAGCCACCAACAGGGTGCCGTTTCCACCCACGATGCAGATACCGAACGCAGATATGCACCGAATGCGACCCACCTCTCAGAGAAGTAGAAAAAGACCATCAGGTGGCATGCCATCATTATGAAACCGTGAAATATTCAGTTGCCTCGAGGGAGGAAGATGGAAGAGACTATTGTCAACGCAAGTAAACTGAAGAAATATTTCCCAATAAAGGAAGGAATTTTCTCCTCGACAAAAGAGCAACTCAAAGCAGTTGACAATGTCGACATCCAGATCCGAAAGGGTGAGACCTTTGGTCTTGTTGGTGAATCCGGGTGTGGGAAGACAACCCTGGGTCGCATCTTGATTCATCTGATCCCGCCTACCGCGGGCACTTTGTTGTTTATGGGATCGAATCTTACTGAGATTAAGAAATCAGAGCTTCGGAAGCTCCGACCTCATATGCAGATCGTGTTCCAGGATCCATCCTCTTCGCTGAACCCTCGGATGACGGTCAAGACCATCATTGGTGAGCCGCTGAAAATCAACAAAAGGTTCAAAGGAGAGGAATTAAACGCCAAAGTCCTTGAATTATTATGCACCGTTGGGCTTGATGTACAACATATGTACCGGTACCCCCATGAGTTCAGTGGCGGGCAGAAACAACGGATTGGTGTAGCAAGAGCCCTTGCGTTAAACCCTGATTTCATTGTGCTTGATGAGCCAACCTCATCACTAGATGTCTCTGTGCAGGCTCAAATCCTCAATCTCTTTAAAGACCTACAAGAAAAATTCCAGCTGACGTATTTGTTTATCACCCATGACCTCAGTGTGATCAAATACATCAGTGACCGGGTCGGAGTCATGTACGCAGGCAAAATCGTAGAATATGCCCCCACCAAAGATCTCTTTTGGGAGCAACTCCATCCCTATACGAAAGCACTGTTGTCCGCCATCCCTATTCCAGACCCTAGGGTGAAACGAAAACATATCCATTTGAAAGGGGAAGTCCCTAGTCTGATCTCACCACCCTCCGGATGTCGATTCCACCCGCGATGCCCGTTTGCCATGCCGAAATGCTCAGAGGCAGAGCCAGAGCTAAAAGAGTTTCATAAGGATCATTTTGTCGCCTGTTATCTGTATTAATGGTGCTCACGATAGTTTTATACAATGTTAGGATTTGTTGGATAGTAGCTTATGCCATTACGAAAGAGCCGACTGGATTTTCATGTGGAAAAAACAGAGAACCTGTTAAATTATCTTCTTAAGAAAAAAAAGGAAAACATCCAGAACAGCCTTGTCCGACCACTCTATCAAGAAGCCCTAAAAAGCCTTTTTCTCGTCGGGATCCTGCTCCTTGACACATTAATTCCCCTAGAAGCCTATCGCAGTCTCGTTTCTCCCTTGAACATCGTGGTCTCGGTCATCATCCTTGGTGTTTTGCTGTACCTAGAAATCCGCCTGTATAATGCACTTTGGGGAAAAAAAGGTCGTTGGTCCATAGAAAAAAGTAAAAAAACAATCGCAACATCAACTGAAGAAAAAACAGATGTGAACTGATTATTTCTTTTCCCGAACCCAATTATAGTGCCGCATTTTACTGGTTTCCCCAAAACCACAGAATGCACAACGTCTTTTTTGCGCATGGAAGGAATGTCTACCGCATCGCCGACATGCGATGTGGGTGGTTTTATTACCAGCTCTGCATGTTGTTCCTTTTGTCATAGTCGATACCCCTTATTCTAAGGTGATATATAAATGATATTGTCCCCTCTGACGATGACTTTGTCATGTTTTGATTTCTTCTCAGAACGAACGATCTCATCAGCGGTTTTCAAGACAAGGTTCATATGAGGAACATCATAACCGTCAAGGATCCCTTGGTATTCGACACCACCTCGTAGCTCGACGATGACTCTGCTGTTCAGGCTGGCATGTAGGAGTTTTAATGGTTTTTCCATAACTGTTACCTAGGAGAGACGAAATGGAGATTGCATTTATAACAGTTTGGGCCTTCTTCTCCAGGATAACTATTAAAACATTCGTTGGAATATCTTCTGCATGGCTGTCAAGATAAAGAATCGGCATCGTCTCAAGGAACGGGATGTAAAGGAGCTATCAGCTGATTTACTGACCAGGTTTGGTAATGATTTTTTAAAGGGAAAAGTAGCGGTCGATACCGGATCTGTCGAGGAATTCACAGTCCTGCTTGTGGAGGATAGCATGGATTTTATGATGTATGATAACAAGGTTGTGTTTACGCTGCAGGGGCTGATAAAGCATCAACCTAAAGCAAAATATGTCGTCATCGACATGGGGGCTGTTGTTTTTATCACGAAAGGAGCTGATGTCATGGCTCCAGGGATCTCTGATGTGGACCTGATGATTCAGAAGGATGATTTTGTCTGGATCTGCGATGAGAAACATCGCAAGCCGTTAGCAACAGGGATTGCGTTAATGACCGGAGAGGAGATGAAGACGAAAAAACCAGGCAAAGCAGTCAAAACACTGCAGTATGTCGGTGATCGGTTCTGGCTGTTGACGCACTAGGAATATCCCTGATTATTATTGTACTATCTCGGTGATGATGTCCGGTAGTCTGTGAAGGTTTTTTGAGAACCGATGATCATCGGTGTATAATTTGATGGTTGCGTTCTGCGCCTGTGCGAAAGCAAGGATCCATTCGTCTGGAACGACATCGTCAAGGACCCCGCGCAGGATTGTGATAATGGCAGGGATCTTCTGCTGGAACAGTCGCGGGTCTCTCATTTCTTGTAGAATTCTTAAAGGCATCCCTTCGATGGTGGTAAGATCTATTTCTAGTGGGATGATCGCTGGGTTAAGAAGGATGAGTTGTTTTATATTTGAATGAGTCAGAGCAGCGGAAGCAGCGAGGAATCCTCCGAGAGACGAACCGATAAGTACCACCTGTTGATCGTGTGCTATGACTTCCGAGATACGGTTCAAACATTGTGAAATGATCAGTTCCTCAGGACTGCATTCTCGATATTTTATAGGTATTGCGTGAACTGATTCTTTG
Organism: Thermoplasmatales archaeon; assembly: GCA_041304825.1. Taxonomy (GTDB): domain Archaea; phylum Thermoplasmatota; class E2; order DHVEG-1; family DHVEG-1; genus SM1-50. The sequence continues at coordinate 2,080 of JBFYMQ010000041.1, read as the reverse complement.
AGGAGTGTTGCTTTTTCCCCGTTGGGACTTGATTGGTATCCATGGAGGTAATATATCATATTTTTCACAGGGGTTTTCTTTGTTTCGAATGGGTGTTGATAGAAAAAAACATTTAGACCGATTGATGTTGGTATCTATGGCGTTTCTGGTTGTGTGACTGGGATTGAATCTTGTTGGGTTATTTCCTCTGGTTTTTCTGCTTCTTCGCTTGCGATGATCTCTGCTTTGACCTCGTCTAATATTGTTAACATGTCATGAAGTTTAATTCGTGGTTCTTTGATGAATCGTTGACGAACAGTCCATTCCCATTTGCCGGTATCGAACATTTTGATTTTTAGTGTTATGCGTTCAACAAGTTTTCCGTTCTCGTTCAACCTCACACCCGAACCGATATCCGTGGTTATTGTTTATATGTTTTTCTTTTTCGCAAAAGGAGAATTAAAACAGCAATAGCACATAGGGGAAAAACTAGGGTAAAACCAGGTGTTTTCCGCGGCTCTTGATACGACGTCAGCCCATAGGTTTCATTATACACATATTCCCACTGTCCATCTCCATCTTTATCAATGAAATAGCTATCCCCGTTCCATTGGACGGACACGGTTTGATGCGTCTCATCTGAATAGAACGCATCATAGGTGCTATCACCATCGTAATCAAGAAGATACCCTGCACCTCTTGTTTGTATGGCATCGATGTAAATAGTTATTTTTGATGAAGACTCTGAAGCCAGATTTTGGTCATCGGTCACAGTCACTGTAAGATTGTAGCGCCCTGCCGCATTCCAGCTATGATTCACTGAACAATTCATACCACTAGAGATATTCCATCTTGACTCGGTTATGGAACCACTCCACTGAAACGTATATTGCAAAAGATCATTATCAGGATCTGTTGATGCAGCAGAATAGGTGTACAAAGTATTCTTTGTACCGCTGATTGGCCCCTGGATTGTTGGTTTTGTCGGTGGTCGATTGGACTCTCTGATGACACAAATGGTCGTATCATTGTCTATACCAGATCTATTATCAGTGATAGTAAGGGTGACGGTATAAGACCCTGCTTCTGAATAAGTATGACTGACAATTTTTCCGCCAGCATTGGAATTATCACCGAAATCCCACAACCAGGTCACGATACTTCCATCAGGGTCATAACTTAATGACCCATCAAAGAGAATTGTTGAATTAATATATCCTTGGTAGGGTTCTCTGGCGGACGTATCTGCAATAGGATTTTTATTTGATGGTTCTTGTGGTTCTTCAGGTGGTGGACCACTACTAGGATCACGCGTCTTAAAAGTATAATATCTTCTAGCGTATTGACCGCTGCCACCCGGATCGGTCACATTCACCCAGACCTTATAGACCGTTGAATACGCAAGACTCGCAATCAGAAGTGATTTGGTTCCATTCAACGCACTAGTACCGCTACTTTCTTGTCCATTACTACATTGAATCATCCAATCATAGAGATTTCCTTCAGGATCATTAATTGGTATCATCCAAGAGATGCTCAAAGCATTATTGATGGATCCATTAGAGGGGGTTGGTGAACCGAAAATAGGTGGTCTATTGCCTTCGGTAATGAAGATGTACCATCGTCTGGTATATACATCACTACCATCAATATCTGTTGCATTCACCCAAATCGTATAAGTTGTCCCATTGTCCAGGTTAGAAAGTGCAAGTACCTTCGTCCCATTGGTCGCACCAATACTGCTATTGGTCTGCCCATTACTGCATTCAATTGACCAATCAAAAAAATTTCCCTCAGGATCACTGATATATATACTCCAGTTGAAATCGTGCGGGTTGTTGATTGAACCATTTAGCGGAGAAGGTGTTTCAAACACGGGTGAATAATTTTCCTGCTCGGTAGTAAACGTATACCAACTACGATTCCACAGATCACTTCCAGTCTCATCAGTCGCATTGACCCAAATAGTGTACATTGTTGAGAACAAAAGATTAGTAAGTGTTAGTGTCTTGGTCCCATTAGTGTTCTCGGTTTCGCTAGTGGATTGTCCGTTGTTACATTCAATCGTCCAATTAAATGTATTTCCTTCAGGATCATTGAT
>JBFYMQ010000040.1:0-16215 GCA_041304825.1 Thermoplasmatales archaeon | reverse complement strand
AAAAACTGTTAAAAAAGAAATATTTTTTTAGAACTTAAATAGTGTTAGCTATAGTCCTAGAATAAAAAAGAGTTAAAAAAGACCATACAGAATTCAGACCCTACGATATGCGGCACTGGTGCGCAGTCGCACGACTGATTAAAAGTAAAGTGGAAACCGGTACATTTGATGTATTCGAGGTACAGAAACTACTAGGACATGAGGAGATCACAACGACAAACACATACATCAGCCAAGCAGTAAGTTACTACAAACATATGACCGTGGATTGGATAAGTCTCGCCCTGAAACCATGTCAAAAAAGCGCTGAAATGGCGGGAAAGCGGGACATGAAAAAAACCAACAGAACGCCAAAAACGGGTCTGTTGACGGCCTTTTCTCCTGTAGAAAATAATGGGCCTGTTGCGATTTGAACGCAAGTCGATGGCTCCCGAAGCCACAAGGATACCAAGCTACCCCACAGGCCCAGCAGGTTTTTGAAGAGCAAAAAGAAAAAACAGATAAAAGAGTTTTCGGTGCAATCAACTGATTCAGAGATCTTTAAGGTTCTTCCGGAATTCCTCGTATTTCTTCGTCAGAATGTTTACTGACTCTTGCAACGCAACTTTTGCACTCATCGATCCATCGGTCTCAAAGCTGAACAGCAGTTTGGTTGGATCCTTCGTTATTGTGATAAAATCACCCTTGTTCTTCTCAAGATATGATTCGAAAAGCGACGCTTTCGAAGGGTCTACTAACTCTAGTTTATCCCCTTTTAACTCTACGAGATCCTTGGGGAGTTCCTCGAGAAATGCTTTGACTTCGTTCATGCGTTTCTTATCAACTATGATTTTGGTTTCCATGCGGTATCGTGGTGCGAGGACCACCTGCCATTTCGCATGGTCTCTGCCTCGTCCGAGAACCGCTTCGACTTCAAGAATCACTCGTTGGTCCTTCATGAGTTCTACGATAGGGATGGTGGTTTCCGTGATAGCAAAACTCGGGTGTTCTGGTTGCAGATCCCCGGAATACACAACGCATTCTCCCTCTTTACTTAGGGTGTAACGGACCGTGCAGCTCGGGCATCCTTTTCCTTCGCATTTGCACTCAGAACGAAAAGCGAGAGCAGGTAGATCAATAGTGGGAATTGGAATCAGACCAAGTCGATGGGAAATCAGCTCATCAAACAAGGCACTCGTGTTATCGTAGATAATCACATCATCGATGGCTAGTTTGGGGAGTTCTGCAAGCATGATTCGTCGGAGGGAATTGACAAAGTACACATCGGTGTCTTCTATTTTCAACACTCCTTTATTTCCTTTCAGCTCCACGGTTTTAACTTTCATACGTGCACCTTAGATACGACGTCCTCGTTTTCCACCTTTCGGTTTACATCCATCATGGGGATGGGGAGTGACATCTTCAATCGTACCAATGCGTAACCCTGAGCGTACAAGAGATCGTATCGCGGTTTGAGCACCACGACCAGGGTTTCCGCCTTTCTTCCCACCTTTTCCGCTAATCTTGATATTAACACTGTCAAATCCTTTCTCCAGGGCAGCTTCCGCGACTACCTGGGCGACCTTCATCGCTACGTATGGAGACCCTTCATCTTTTGCGGATTTCGTCACCATCCCACCAGAGCATTTCGTAATAGTCTCCGCTCCAGTGGAATCCGTAATCGTAATAATGATATTATTAAAGGATGAATAAATATGTGCTATTCCTTTTCGTGCCATGTCTTACGCACCTTCCGTCTTCTTTTCCTTTTTCGGATGTTCCTTGGGTTTATCTGCCGGTTTTGCTGGTTTTTCCTCAGCTGGTTTCTCCTCAGCTGGTTTCTCTGCGATGGGTGCTGGTGAAATCTCCGCTGGTTGTGTCGGTACTGGTACCACTGCTACGGGCTGGGTAGCTGGTGCCACGATCGCTGCTGGTTCTTGTTTTGGTTGAACCACTGCAACAGGTTTTTCCTCACTTGGTGCTTTCTGCGGGACAGCTGGTTCGGTCTTATACACATCACCCTTTGGTCGTGCAGGATGTGACAGTTCATTTAAGGGAGACCGAATCGTGTACTCAATCTGACCTTCCTCATCTTTTGCGACCATGTAACTTGGGATAGTGACTTTTCTGCCTCTTACCGCAACATGACCATGGCTGATCAACTGACGCGCCTGGTAGGGTGTGCTTGAGAATCCTTTGAGATACACAAGTGTCTGCAGTCGTCTTGAGAGAACTGATTCGGTGTCTAGTGCAAGAATATCATCAAGAGACGCGCCCATGGAAACGATACCCATGCGAGATAAATGCAGGAGTAACTGGTCGCTTTCTTTTTTTGCCTGCGGACTTGCAGTGCCAAGCTTTGCAAGCAGCTCTCTTGCTTGCTCCCGATGTTTGCCGAGGTATGTTTTTGCCTTCCAGACTTCCTTATGGTTTTTCAGACCATATTTTTTTATCATCTCTCGTTCAGTTTTAATACGGCTCTCTTTCCAGGGATGCATCGGGGTTTCATATCGTTTTCTTGGAAACTTCTGACTGCTCATCTAGATCACTCCTATTTCTCCTTAGAATCTTCTTTCTTCCCCGCAGCGGCAGGTGCTTCTCTTCGTTTTGATACACCCAATGCTAAGCCTTTCCGGCCATTCGAACTGCTTCGTTGCCCCCGTACTTTCAGACCAAGTTCGTGGCGTACACCACGATAGGACCGTATCATTTTCATCATGTTAATGTCATCCCGGAGGCGTGATGTGACATCAGTGCTGATCAAATGGATGTCCTCGCCAGTGTATGCGTCTTTCCGGTAGTTCAGCATCCATGGAGGCGCATATTCGTCGATGTTCTCTAAGACTTCTTTGAGTTTTTCAATCTCGGACTCCGGGAGGTTTCCGAATTTTAGTTTCCGGTCCACCCCAGCGGTGTCAGCGATGAATGTGGCCATGTGCCGACCGATTCCTTTAATCTGGGTCAAACCCTGAACGATATTGCTTTCTCCGTTGATGTCGGTGTTGACTACACGGATGATATAGTTAAAATTCTCATCATGTTCTTTTTTCTTTATCGGTTCGTCTTCTTTGGCAGCTTGTTTTCCTTTTTTCTCTTTTTTCTTCTGCTGATCTGGTTTTGCAGTTGGTTGTTCCGGTGTGCCAGCATCTTTTCGTTCAGCGGTTTCTTTTCCGGCGGATGGTTTTTCCTCTGCTGGTTGTTTTGTTTGATGTTGTTTTTTTTCTTCTGATGATTTTTCATTTTCTGCCAAGATGATTACCCCGTTTTAATGTACAAGCTCTCTCTATATAGTACTTTGAATACTACAAGGAAGTATTTGCCAATAATAAAAGAGGCTATATTTAAGGATAACCCTTAGAGGCAAAGGAATTGGCGGTTTGGAGATGATATCTGGTTAAATTCGTATTGTTTTCCTGTTTTTAATGAAGGGGTGTCATTGTCCACCGTAATTGATAAATGCAATAAATGTATCCCCTTTAGTGAGTTGGACGTTCATGCCAAAAACAGACTGGACATCAATTGAGGATATATTGACAGGGGATTATGTTGGGAAAAACATCCATTTGCGCGGGTGGATCTATCGAACCCGTAGCAGCGGTAATATCGTCTTTATGACGCTGCGTGATGTCACCGGTGTTCTTCAGGCGACCGTGAAACGGGGGAACCTCCCGGACCCGCAGTTCGAGGATGCTGTCAACGCATTGATTGAGTCATCCGTGCAACTCACAGGGAACGTAAAAGAAGATAAACGAGCCCCAGGCGGTTATGAGCTTCAGGTGACGAATCTGACGGTCGTGAATTTTGCTGAGCCATTCCCCATCACAAAGGACCAAAGCCCGGAGTTTCTGCTTGACCAGCGGCATTTGTGGATCCGGTCGAGGAAGCTTACCTCAATGCTGAAGGTGCGTTCCACGGTTGTTGGCGCGATCCATGCGTTTTTCAGGAACCGTGGGTTTTACGAGTTTGATGCCCCGGTGCTGCAGCCGAACCAATGTGAAGGAGGTTCGACGTTGTTTGAAGTGAAATATTATGAGGATAAAACCTACTTGTCACAATCCTGGCAGCTGTACGCTGAAGCTGGGATCTTCGCCTTAGAGAAAATCTATAACATGGGGCCGACGTTCCGCGCGGAGAAATCAAAGACCTCGCGGCATTTGTCTGAGTTTTGGATGGCGGAGATGGAGGCAGCCTGGATGGATCTTTCTGATGTGGCCGCATTAGCAAAAGAGGAGGTCCATTATATCCTGGGCCAGGTCCTACAGAAAAACCAAAAAGAACTTGAGGTCTTAGGGCAGGATATCACAAAACTACAGAACATCACTGCTGAAGAGTTTCCCACGATCACGTACACTGAGGCGTTGCGTATCCTGAAGGAGAAAGAAGGGATGGACATCGACTGGGGAAAGGACCTGCGGACTATCGAAGAAGATAGACTGATGAATCATTTCACGACCCCAGTGGTGGTGACGAACTATCCTTTAGAGATCATGGCGTTCTATAAACCAAAAGACGAGCAAGACCCTCGGACCGCGTTGTGCTTCGATATGCTGGCGCCCGAGGGCTATGGGGAGATCATCGGCGGGTCGCAGCGGAGCACTGATATCGCAGTGATGACCGAGCGGCTGAATCAGATGGGGGAGAGCGTGGCGAATTACCAGTGGTACTTTGATCTGCGGCGATTCGGCTCAGTTCCTCATGCGGGGTATGGGTTGGGAGTCGAGCGGTTGATCGCTTGGATCTGCAAGGCGGAGAACATCAAAGATACGATTCCGTTCCCACGTACCCTTCTGCGGTTCAGACCATAAAAATAAAAAAGTGGTTGGTATGAAAACACGAGTCCATGTGCTCATCTCAGGGAAGGTTCAGGGAGTTTGGTATCGGGGTAGCACTAAACAGAAAGCAGACGAGTTAGGAATCTTTGGCTGGGTGAAGAACACAGATGATGGAAACGTCGAGGCGGTGTTTGAGGCAGAAAAGGCAGTCCTTGATGAGATGATCGCCTGGTGCTGGATAGGTCCTCAGCGGGCAAAGGTGACAGACATTAAGATGTTACCATCGCATAGTGATGAGAACTACTCTAGCTTTGTTGTGTTGTATAAATGAACAAGTGATTTTTAGAAGAGGAGAGAGAGGAAAAATATGAAAAAAAGATAAGGGGATAGCTCTCTCCTCTCCTCACAATCCCGCGGACATCAACTCTCACTATTTAAATATAATTCAACACGTGTTAACACGAGTCAATAATCGGGTTTTATGAACAAACGTCCTCCTTTTCATCATGAACAGCTTTTTCGTCCGTTTTTTTTAAAAAAAAAATAAATTAAAAGATTTTCCAGACTCGAAGCGACACACTAGCAGAATTATTTGAAAAATCATAGGCAGTGACTTTAAGAGTATTGGGGAAAAGAGGGACACGATCATCCCACATCCAACTGTATGTATCATTTTGTGCGGTATAATCTATGTATTGTAATTCATTGTCAAGATAAAATTCCACATGAGACGTCCCAGAAACATTATCAAGAGCAGAAACCACAACGGTTATTGGGCCAATCACAATGGTCGTAATAAAAATTCGAAGGCGACCAATAGGGTTATCCCATATGTAAAGAAATCCCTTTTGTGGTTTTATAATCTGAACCGTCGGGGGAGTTCCATCAATGATTATTTTAAATGCCTCGGACCATTCGCTTTCTGCACCATATTCATCCTTCAGTTTCACCTGAATGTCAAAGCTTCCTTCGTTTGGCCACGCATGCGTCACACAGATCTCCTCACCTGACGCGTATGGCCCCAACCAACCACTGCTAGTCCCATCACCCCACTCCCACAGACAGAACACCGTATCACCATCCGGGTCATTGACCGTGACACAAAACGTGTAGTTCACACCAGGCTTACCATACAACGGACCAGAGATATTCCCCACAGTCGGTGGCTGATTCACAGTAAGCGGAAAACAAGCACTATGCAGACAGTCATGACGGAACATCGGCCAGCCAAGACCAGATCCCTCACCTGCGGTGACCGCATACGCACGTCCATGATTATTGGTCTCAGGACTCGAAATTCCATATCCACCAATCACAAACACGTCCAACCGACCATCATTGTCAAGATCAGCGATCACCGGGGCATGGTCTATTTGAAAGACCATCCCGTAATGCGCCTCTAAATCACAAGTCCAGATCACTTGTCCATTACTGCCTTTCAACGCTCGGAGAACCCCATCCTCCGAACCAAAGACAACATCAAGAGTTCCATCACCATTGATATCTGCAAGTGCAGCACCCCTGAACATATTCCCACCGGTCGTAACACTCCAGAGTAACGAACCAGTATGAGAAAGCACACCAAGAAGATTGTATGAGACAAACACCACTTCAAGAAATCCATCATTGTTCAAATCACCAATCGACGTTGGCGCACCAATATAATATGCTGCATCATACTGCCAGGCCAGACTTCCATCTTCAGCATTAAAAACATAGACATGACTGTCATACGAACCGATAACAAGCTCTGGTCTGCCATCCTCGTCCAAATCAGCAAACGAACACCCATGATACATATAATCCGAAGGTAAATCCGAATACCACAAGGTCGACCCATTATTACCCCATAACGTGTACACCCGACAATCCCCAGCCCACTGCGCGACCACCACATCCAGCTGCCCATCATCATTCACGTCAAGGACCGCAGGCTCAGATTGAATGTAGCTATTTGACCCAAGATTCTTCTGCCACCGGATACTGCCATCCTCACCGTTCAGACAGAACACATTCCCATAGAACGTCCCAAGCAATACCTCTGGTTTGTCATCGTTATCGACATCAGCTATCGCCGGAGGCGAGTCGATACAATTCGACGCCCCAGTGGACCGTGACCATTCCACCGCCCCGGTCATCCCATCAAAACAATAGACCATTGAAGGGGACGACGCCGGGATGATGACCTCCAGATGACCATCCAAATCAACATCAGCAATCACCGGTGAAGCATCATTACAACCACCCGTGTCAAAACTCCAAAGCAATGAGCCGTCCTCTGCGTTTAACGCATAGACATGCTCGTCATTGAAATACGTGCCAAACACGATCTCAAGAAACCCGTCCTCATCAATATCTGCGACAGCAGAAGACCCAAACGAAGGAGCATCCAACTGGTACCACCACAGGATCTGATCGTTCCGCTCAAAAGAGACGTTAACATCATCTCTGAAATAGCTCCCACCAATGGGCGTGTAACAGAAAAGAAAAACAATCGCTCCAATATAACAAATTCTGATGACGGTTCTACTAGTCAGGTCTATCACTCCATCTATATTAAAATACTTGACGCTGTATTTAAAACTTGTTTACCCTGTATTCAACAGGTAAATACAAAAAAGAAAAATTAAAAAAAAATGGTATGATAAAAAATAATGCTAAGAAGTAGAGCTCACAAGATTACTGCTTTGTATCCTCTTCTTCTACTTCATCTTCAGGTGCTTCAGATTTGTCTTGCGGTTCTTCCTTTTTTTCCTTTTTCTCTTTCTTTTCTTTTTTCTTTTCCTTTTCTTCTTTTTTCTTCTCTTTTTCCTCGGCTTTTTCCTCGATATGCTGTTTCTCTCGGACTATACCACCCTGCAAAACTCGTATGCGAGAGCTCCACGCATGGATCTGATCATCGTGTCGTTTCCTTTTGATGTTAAACTCAGCTTTTGTGATCTTTTTACTGTCACATTTTGCTTCTAATTGCGCGATTTTTGTTTCTTCTTTTTCGATTTTCTTCTGCAGCTTTGTGATGTTTCTTTCCAACCGTTCAATGAAGCCCATACTTTATACACCTTATTTTTTTTCTGTGTTAGACGCTTTCGTACTATGCGTGTGACGAATCCACAATAAGCAGGGTGCTTATATAATTTTCAGGTGAACAAAAAGAGCAAAACTCAGAACAGGTTTTTCTGCCCTGTCTTCATCTGAAGTTCCGGGTACGTAAATGGTTGCAGCACCTCAGGGGTATTCGGATTGCGCTGTCGGGATGTAATCAACCGTGAGATGGTGAACGCCTCCATCAGGTGCTCATCGTATGGGACAAGTAAGGCCTCAGCAGCCTGCTTGTCCAAGCTTGGATCGATCCATTCACGCTCACGATCCTTAGAGAGGATCACCGGCATGCGTTTTTTCTTATTATGAATCTGTTCCATCAACGGGTTTGCCTTGGTGGTGATCACCGTATAGGTATGCAGCACCTCAGCTGTTTTGGGATCTTTCCAGCAATCCCATAACCCAGCCATCGCAAATGGCTCGTGACTCTTTAATCGGATATAATACGGGTAGTTCTTCTGTTCATATTCTTGCCATTCGAAAAAACCATCAGCAAGGACCAGACAATGTTTCTGCTCCGCAGCATGACGAAACGATGGTTTCTCAAAGATGCTTTCCGCACGGGCGTTCATCGTTTTCAGCCGTATCTCCTCTGCAGTCTTTTTGTCCTTGACCCAGAACGGGATCAATCCCCAGGTGAACAACTGTATCTGTTTTGGTTGTTCGTTTGTAATCACAGCAAGGCGCGGGAGGTCAAAACTTGAGGCATGATACTGCTGTTTGAATGGTACCTCTTCCAGAAACACGGCAGAAAAGCGTTTTACCAGTTGATCAGGTCCTGGGACCGAGTATCGATAACACATAATCATCCTTCATGTTGTAACGAACTAGTTGTTTTTCTTCTTTTTCTCATCTCCTGATTCCTGCAACTGATGAATGGTCTTTCAGGCGTGTTTCACACGCTGCCCAAATGATGTCATATCTTGGGGAAGCATACTTTTGTTCTTACAATTCAATGCAAGATCAATGTAAATATTTAGAGGGATAAATTCAGGAGGAAAACGTGACATTAACTTTATTCTTTTTATTCATAAGAGTATGATTGAATACTATAAGCCAATTGATTAGACATTTACTGTCCATGTACCGAGCAATGAGTTGGTCGGGATATATCGTAGCGTTGTTCTTACATTCCCGGTGAATGTCGAGAGTTGGATATAATCCCCAGCCAGAACCTCTGCACCACCAACCACCGTCGTATTCACTGGAGCAATAGCGGTACCGTTCCCAAAAAAAACCTGATAGGTTGCCCCAGGTTGATCTACTGTAATTGCGATATCACTCCATAGTATACCAATATCTGCGGTAGCGATGGTTATCCTATTCAATGTTGAATCGGTTGTACATGCGATATTCGGTGTCTGTGGAGGAGCCTGACCAACTGAGACATCAAAGATTCCGAATAAGACCTGATGCAACTGGTTTCCTATGATAATTCCAAGATATTGATTCGAAAAAGTTATCTGTTCTCCATCGATAAAATGACGATATTCAAAGGGTTGAAAGGGAATCATACGCAGATTCACTGCTTTGATAGTGGTATATTCGCCATCTGATGTGACCCATATGAACCGTCCAAAGAGAAGTGCTTTCTGCATTTTAACGACAGTAAGAGCACCAGAATAGTTATCTGATGCCCCCACAACATCGGTCACCGTGACATTGTAGGTATAGACTCCAGCGTTTGTGTACACATGCGCTGGGTTTTTCTGCGTTGAAGTACCACCATCACCAAATTCCCAATGGTACACGAACGGTTGTGTCCCTGTTAAGGGGATTATGTTCACATGGAATTGAACCGGTTTTCCCGTATAACGCCTGTCTGGTACAGAGACATCCATGAGTTCCAAAGGTGGATTTGGAGCGATATCTGAGAGATAGACGAACTCGCTGAAGTCTGGTTCTTCTCCGGAGAAGTTCATTTTCACAAACATGGAGTAGACACTCATTTCATCATAGATTTCCTCTGCATCGGTTAACAAGAAAGTGATGGTGAGGGTGTCACCGACAACGGTAAAATCAGATGAAGTAAGATTCGTTGTTTCAATGCCATTGTTAATTTGACCGGTCAGGTTGGCGTAGCTGATGGTATAACATTGCTCTGAGGTGCTAAGAGAGAAATCATATTCCACAAAATTCAGGGGGCCAAAAGTATCATTATTATAAAAATCAATGATTTTCCCGCGGTTCTCAATACTGCCTACCACTTGGATACTGACAGCCACTTGTATCCCTTGCTGTGTATAGGTTGCTTCCACGATATCAATATTGTCCACTTCGATATCCGAATGGGAAGTGACCACAACCGTTTCTTGTGTCGTATAATTTATTGAACAGACATCCTGAAGAGAATCTGGAATTACTACATCAGCGAAACTTGATTCGTACAGCTGAAGAACATCAGTCTTTTGCTCTGCACTCATTCCACTCATGCTGGGTATGATGTTTGTCCCAACGACTGATAAAATAATCCCAATTAACACAATGTTCTTAGCAAGGACATTTCCATTCATCGCTTTCCGCCCCATTCTTATTTTATAACATTGTTCTCCTTTAAGAACATATCTGTAGGTTATTACTATATAAAATCGTGTTTCAAATGCTGATATAATCCAAAAAATTTAAGCCAAACGATATGATTTGAATTTGCGAGGAGAGAAGCATGACGTACATATGCAGATGGTGTGAGAACTATTTTGAGGAACTCAGTAAAAAAGATGCTACGGAAACACCATATAGAGATGGGGTTCTCTGTTGTCCGCGGTGTGGCAACATCACCTATGGGTTTTTGGTGTACAAACCGGAAAAATGAGAGAATCAACGCGTTACGCACAAAACACGTTTTAGAAAATAACGTATCCCGTGTTTGTTCATATTTCCTATGGATTGAACTATACTTTTTAAGAACAAATATCAGTAATACCAAACGACGCGGTGAACGAAGGAGAAATCATCAGGGTGCCTGGTAGTATGCGAAAAAACTTGAATACCACGTTGGTCCGACCAACTCATAATCATCAAACGAATGCGGTGTGTAATTTACGGTAATCACCGCCTCGCCGGAGAAGTCAGCCGGTGCGACTAATGAAAGGTTCATTTCTTTCGTTTCTCCCACCTCTAAGATGAGCTGCTCAGGCAACGACACAACCCACCCATCCGGGTAATTCACGACCTCGTTTTCCACAATCGTTTTCCCATTCCCCAGGTTCGTTATCTGAATCGGGAGCTCCACTTGGACCAGCGGAGGTGTCTCAATGACATTTCCCTGGGGGTACTGAAGCTGGATGAGTGGTTTATACCCAACGATGAAAGTCACATGAAAATCCTGGGTGGAACCCTGCAACAAGGGGATGAACCCGAACAGACCCTGCAGGGGTTCGACGGTGAGTTGAATCTTCACAGGACAGAGCTCAAACGCGGGCGCCTGATCCTTCACCGCGACACTCAACTGCGTCGTCGCCGTCATGACAGTGTCTTCATCAGGAGGCATCAAAATCGACAATGTTCCCTGGGCGATTACCGCCGTGCACCACTCTGGCATCTCCACGATCGACAGCTTCACAGTCACGAGTTGATTCCTGAAGAGGAGATGGATGAGACGACCAAAGACCCCATACATAATCGAAAATGAAACCTGCAACGGTACCACACGAATCTCCCCTCGAGGGATCAGGGGTTCTTCTGTCACATTCGCATCCCATGAAACGACTACAGTACTAATCAATCCGAAATGTTCCCAGAAATCAGATACTGGGTCAGATTCCATCGTAATCGGTTGTGAAAGTACAGGGATCGTTCCTGCTCCAAGTAACAACAACACAATACCAGCAACTAGGAATTTATTCCCCATAAGAGTCCGATTCATTTCTTTCCACCCCTTTACAAAATTATAACACTCTTCACCTATAAATATATTATTAATAGAGTATTTGCTGCAAAACAGAAGAAAAACAAAAAAACAACAAGTACAAACCAGCAGAAAAAAGAATATGAAGCTCACCGTCGTTCTCAACTTCAATGACGAAGGTGTACGTCGGTACCTCTGGATGGTCTTACGACTGGAACCTGGGACACTCTCTTGAATGGTACATCACCGAATCGAAGTTAAACGCGATTGAGCTGAACATGAGCTTCTACCGGTTCCCCTATCCAAACATGGTCAAATCCTGGGCAGTCAAAGGAAGAAACCTCGCCTGGGTCGTCAAGGTCCACCGGTCCATCACCCATTTCCAGAAACTCAGCACGAAAGCTGTTGAAAGCTTCCAGCGGTTCAAAACACTCTTCGCCCCCTTGGAAGACAGCATCCATTACTACCTCATCCAGCTGCCACCATCCTTCACCAATCTCCCTGTTCTTGAGCAGTTCATCGAAAAAACAGGAACAGAGAAACTCGCAGTCGAATTCCGCCATCCGAGCCTGTTTACCAACGAGCATATCGCATGGGCAAAACAACATCATTTCCTGTTGGTCAGCATCGACGCACCCCAGCGCCCCAGGACCATCATGAGCACAGACATCGTCTACGAACGAATCCATGGCAGGACCGCCTGGTACTCCCACAACTACTCAGACCAAGAACTCCAAGAAATACATCAACGCATTCTAACCAGCAAGCCGAAAAACGTATACGTCTTTTTCAACAATAATGAGATGCTTTCAAATGCCATGCGAATGAATCAGATGTTCAGATAAGAACCAAGGAACCTCTTCGAATACTTTCACTGACCTCTGTTTCAGCTTTTTAAAACAGAACCACCTATGTTTTCTTTCCAATACCTCGTTTCGGGGAGGCAGACGTTATGAAAAACAATCGTTCAACACAACATAAGAAGATAGCCCATGCAAACAGCTCCCTTGCCCAGGTCATACGACCAGACCTCATCATTCCTTCAGGGATAGTGGAGCTGGACCGTCTCTGCGGCGGCTTCAAAGCAGGGGAACTGACGCTCATAGACGGAAACAGCAGCCTTATCGCAGCCCTGCCAGACCAGCTTTGTGCCAACACCTACCGCACGTTCCGCAGTGAAACCATCTACATTGATGCAGGGATGTGCGCCAACCCGTACCAGATCGCCAGATACGCACGATTGCTGGAGTTGGACCAGCGGGAGGTCTTACAGAACGTACTGATGAGTAGAGCATTCACCGTTTACCAACTCTCCACCATCCTGCAAGACCTGCTGGAGCCGATGATCCAGGGCCACAGCCCCCGCACCCTTCTCATCGGGATGCTGCCGGCACTCTACCATGACCCAGAGCTCTCTTCTCAGGAAGCCCAGACGTTACTCCTCCAAGACCTAAAAAAGATACAGCAGCTGACGACCACGTATCATCTCATCACCGTGTGCACAAACCTTGATGCGATGCCGCTTTCGCCTTCGAAAGGCCTGGGAAAAATACTCTACGACAACGCCACGGAAATCGTCAGAATAAAACACATTGAACAGCGCATCTGCCTTGAGCTGCTCAAGAAACAGAAGAGCACGACACTCATCCGTGATGCAAACGGACAGCTCCACCTGGAAGCCTTCGGGATGGTGAATTGATGGGCCGGACGGTCCCTACGTTCCGCATGGTCGTTGAATCATTCGGCTGGGAATGGAACGATTTCAAACGCGCGCTGCGCACCATCGACCAGGAGGCGTTCGACGAGCTCATCAACCATGCCCGGAAACACGCGGCCGCAGGTGGCAATATCAGCAACCCCAACCCGTTCGAGCCGATCGTGATATCCATCCTAGTGGAACACGAAAAGACATTACGCAAGCTGCGAGAATATGTTGAACGGGAACATCCTTGATGTGTACCCGGACTATGAAAAAAACGTCATGGTCACCTGGCTGCTGCAGGACGGTAAAGCAACCCGGGTTGAAGAGCCGTACAACCCCTGTTTTTATGCCCATACACCCTCAAGTGACATCTCCCAGGTCATCAAGGCATTGGAACAAATACCCCAGGTGAAACGACTGCAGCTGACCCCAGCAAAACTCACGCTAGGCTCCCCACAACACACCATGGTCCTTGAGGTGGTGCCCAAAAACCTCAACGCGCTGCATCCCCTAGCAGATCTGATCGATTCATGGGGTGGTTTTCATCGGTATCAGTTGTTCAACGTTGATCTGCGCCTCCCAACCAGGTACCTCCACGAACAAGGCGTGTTTTGCCATGCGCAGGTGACCTGGGACGGGAAACACTTTACCTGCAAAGAGGACCAATGGGCGCTTGATTATGAGGCGCCCTTATTTAAGATACTGCATCTCGATGTCGCGGCGGAAAAAAAAACAGTCCCATCATTCCAGGAGTCGCTCCGAGCAGTTCGTATCGACGACGAAGTCATCCAAGAAGACAACGAGACTGATACGATTCTCTCCGTACTCAATCGGATCAAACAGATCGACCCTGACGTGATTGCAACCGTGAACGGAGACAGCTTGTTGTTCCCCTTGTTGTATCACCGTGCGAAGATCTGCGGCATCGAACATCTGATGAACCTCGGCAGGGAGAAGAACCAGAAGAAAAACAACCTGCGGCCCGTCAAAAAAGCAAAATCATATTTCAGCTACGGACGGATCATGTACCGACCCGCATTCTACACACTCCAGGGACGGATCCATCTGGATACCGCGCAATCGTTCTTCTACGGGCAAAGCGGGCTTCACGGGATTCTTGATATCGCGCGATGCGCAAACATCCCTCTGCAGCTGCTTTCGCGGCTCGGCCCAGGGACTGCCATCAGCCAGATTGAGATCAATGCCGCGATGAAAAAAGGATACCTGGTCCCCTGGAAGAAGAACATGCCAGAGAACTGGAAGACCGCAGAAGAACTGCTCATTGCGGACCGGGGAGGTTTAGTCCTCGAACCCGTGGTTGGTCTTCATGAGAATGTCGTCGAGCTGGATTACGCCTCGTTATACCCTAACATCATGGTGCTTCATAACATCAGCCCTGAGACCATGCTGTGTGCCTGCTGCCCTGACTCCAGTAAGCGCGTTCCTCAACTGGGGTATCATATCTGCAGAAAACAAAAAGGATTGCTCCCTGAAGTCCTTGAGCCGATTTTACAACGGAGGTTCTGCTTCAAAGCACGTGCGAAAAACAACCAGTACGACCCAGCAGTCTACACCGAGCTGCAGAAAGCATGGAAATGGGTCTTGGTCGTCTGCTTCGGGTACACCGGGTACCGAAACGCCCGGTACGGGCGCATCGAATGCCATGAAAGCATCACCGCGTTCAGCCGGGATATCCTGCTGACCGCATCGGAAGTCGCCCAACAAGCAGGCTATGAGGTGCTCCATGGGATTGTTGACTCCTTATGGATCAAAGGCCCCCCAGGGTGTGTCCGTCCGTTCCATCTCTCACGGATGATTAGCAATCGCACCGGGATTCGCATGGATGTGGAAGGTCGTTACAAATGGATCGTGTTTCTCCCCAGTAAAGCAACCGGGGTTGGTGCATTAACCAGATACTATGGAATGCTCGAGGATGGGAAGGTGAAGGTCCGTGGCGTGGAACTCCGGCAGCATAACACCCCTGTGTTTCTGAAAAACGCTCAGCAGCAGATGCTTACCGTCTTCAAAGAAGCAAACACGGCAGAGCAGTTCCATGCGGTACTGCCCGCATCGGTCAAGGTCCTCAGACGATTTGCGGCGGCGATCCGAGATGGCTGCGTCGACCACTCGGAGCTCGTGTGTACGACAGCAATCTCAAAGGACATCGCAACATACAAGGTCCAGACGCTGCCGAAATCAGCATTGTTGCAGCTGCAAGATCTTGGTGTACAGGTCCAGCCTGGTCAATCGGTCCGTTATGTCGTCACCGATGAAGCATCCCGGGATTACAAACGACGTGTCTGTCTTGCCGAAACGATGCAGGGAACAGAAGACATCGATGTGGAGTATTACCTTCGTCAGCTTGCGAAATGCGCAGAAAGCCTTCTAATTCCTTTTGGATATAAGAAAGAAAAATTACAGGATATTTTATAATAAAGATATTATCAAAATCTGTATTTTGAAGAATATTTTTCATAAACATTTGTATAACGAAAAAGTTTTTAAGGATGAACGTTTATATGGCCCGCTACCTTCCCAAAGAGAAGGAATATAATGAGGACTGAAATTTATGGGGAGTATATCTAAACAGAAAAAAAAGGCTAGCGTCATGATCACAATACTCTGCATCTTATTGAGTGTTGGAACACTAAGTGGATGTGTAGAAGAACCATCGGAACCTGAACTGAAAAACATTGTAGAAACCGCATCAGAAAATGCTGATTTTGAAACACTCGTCACCGCAGTCGTCGCCGCAAACCTCGCAACAACACTCAGCAACGAAGACGCCCAATTCACCGTCTTTGCCCCAACCGACG
>JBFYMQ010000039.1:0-16592 GCA_041304825.1 Thermoplasmatales archaeon | reverse complement strand
TTTTTTAGATTTGTTGTAAGCGTTGATGGAGTTTTACGACTGCTTCGACCGCTGCTTTTCCTCGTTCGATGCGGTCTTCTGCTTGCAGCCGGGTCATCCCGGGTCCAGATATACCAAGACCGACTGGTTTGTTGTACTCTAATGCGAGGTCAGCGATTTTTCTGGTTGCATGTTGAATGACTAAGTCATCATGTTCGGTTTCTCCTTCAATGACTGCCCCAATGGTGATGACACCGTCGATATCATTCCTTGTGAGTAATTTTTTGACGGCAAGACCCATGTCGAAGACTCCTGGGACTTTCACTACTTTGGTAATTTCAGCGCCTAAGAACTCCGCGTGTTCTTTTGCTCGTTCGAACATCATCATGGTGATGTCATAGTTGAAATCAGAGACAACCGCTCCGATTCGTATTACTTCTTTTGCCATATTTTTTTGCCTCCTTTTTTATTGTACTGGTCCTGCGTCTTCGAATCCTTCTCGAAGGCCCTGACCAGCGTGTTTGGTGAGATTCTCAGGATGGAACAGCAGGTCGATGACATTTTTCGCATGCTCCCGTGTTCGTTGATTGGCAAGCGATGCGAGTTCTTTTCCGTTCTGTGCTTCATCCTCATAGACAAAGACTTCGATGATATGCTTGTTGCAGAATAATTGGGTATGGATCAGTCCGGTGCTTGCTTCATGAGCGCATTGTTTATCGATTGGTTTTGGGCCAGGCATACCCAGTGCCATTGCAATATCGCAGGATTGTTCTTCGAATAATTTTTTACATGCGACGGGCAAATCTTTTATCCCGGGGACTGTGTATCGGATGATGGTGAATCCAGTGGAGCGGGATTGCAGCTCATTGATTGCTGCGTGTGCCATATCGTAGCGAGCAAAGGTGGTGTCTGCGATGCCTATTCGTTTCATGGTTCTCCTTCGATGCGTTGCATTTTCTTCTGGAACTCGTGGGCTGCAATGACTTTTTGAATTATCCGACGGGTCCCCTCCAGGTCGCTTTCCCCTTGGTATTTTGAGAGTCTGACGACCTGCACGTTGAGTTTTCTTTTTTTCAGTTCTTTCTTAATAATATCAGCATCATGGACTTGGTCAAACCCTAGGGCGATGATGTCAGGTTTTATTTCTTCGACGATTGTGTACATGTCCTCCTCATGGCCAAGGTAGGCTTCGTCGACTACTTTGAGTTCTTTGATGAGATTGACTCGTATCTCTTGTGGGGTGATTGGATCATGTTTGAGTTTGCGTACTGTTGCATCTGTGGCGACCACGACCGCAAGGAGGTCCCCAAGTTTTTTTGCTTCTTTTAGGTAGTAGATATGTCCCATGTGAAGTAAATCAAAGGTCCCGGTTGCCATTACTTTGACCATTGTTTCCACGCCTTGATAATATCGTTTCCTTCTAGAAACACAAAGTTGTTTTTTTCAGCGTATTTCTTTGCATCTTCTTTTGGTAGTGCTTTTCCGTGTTCTCCCATGATTTCACAGCCGCTTCCGACCGGGGTAAGCTCCGCCATTTGTAGTAATGAAATTACGAGTTCTGTATGACCTTTTCGTTCGTTGAGAAGTTTTTCTGAGGCGATACAGATAGGGATGTGTCCTGGAGATCGGAATTCTTTTCCTAGTTGTTTTACTGCTGTGTTGTTGTCCTTGTCTTTTATTCTTTTTACGAGTTCTGCGAATTTCTTCATGGTCAAGCTGCGGTCGTTGTCGGTTATTCCGGTAAATGTTTCTCGATGATTGATATAGAGTGAGAATGAGGATTTGGTGTCGTAGGGGATGTCATTTGGGACGAGTGCTTTGAGCACAGGGTATTCATTGCTCACCTGAGCAAAGAGGTCGGAAAGAAAAGGGAGTTGTAATGTCTGTGCCGCCGGATGGGACATCATAAGGAAGATGAGTCCGCCGCCGTCTTTTCGCATGCGTTTGATTGATTCGGGGGTTACGAACTGGGAGGCGATGACAAGATCTGTTTCGCTTTCTCTTGATTCGTTATCATAAATCAGAATGAACCGTCCCTGTTGGAGGGATTCGATAGCGTCTTGTACGGAAATAAGAATTCACCTGTGAGGAACATTTCACCGTATAAAATAAATATTGGGGTGTTACTCAGAAATGGGTCGACTTGGTTTTGATTTACTCCGAGAAACCACGTATCGAGTAATGTACCCAGCAATCCTATTTCTCAGAAGTTTACTACTCACGGTCACAAGTAAATCAACCTTTTCTTTGTTATTCTGAAAATCACCAGAAAATTGTTCTGGATACTTCTTCACTAAATCAATTGCAGTGCTCTTGATGTGTGTCTGTCGTATGTTGCCCAGTTTAATCACCCTTCAGATATAGGCTTCCGGAATACCGTTTAGTTATTTAAAGTTAGTGCGAGGAGAAATTCTTGATTCTTTTTCACATTCTTGGATAATATGGAAAAAAATGAAAGCGATGGTTACACACCGCTCACGTACTCATCTTTATCATAGGGAGTAGACATTTCTTCTCTGATAACTTCTGCGAGACGTTTGACGCCTTCTCGGATCACATCATCATCAGAATACGAAAAATTCAGTCTCATGGAATTATAATTGCTGCTATCCGGATAGAACGCATCACCGACCACATAGGCGACCTGCTTTGCGACCGCTCGTTTGAACATCAGACGCGTGTTGACATTTTTCGGCAAGGTAACCCAGAGAAACATCCCGCCACCCGGGACGGTCCATTTCGCTTCTTTCGGGAAATATTCCTTCAATGCTTTAATCATCACATCCCGTTTGTGCTTATAGAGCTGCTTGATATGTTTGATCTGTATATCGAGATACCCTCCTTTGATATACTCATAGGCAATGTATTGAACAAACATATTTGAACAAAGATCGCTGGATTGTTTCGTAAGGGATAATCGGTTGATGATTTCTTCAGAGCCAATAATCCAGGCAAGTCGAAACCCAGGCGCCAGCACCTTTGAAAACGTCCCAATATAAATCACCCGACCCTTAGTGTCTAAGGATTTAATTGAAGGAATCGGTTCTCCTTCAAAGACCAGTTCACTATAGGGATCATCCTCGACGATGATAAAATCATACTCTGATGCAATCTCAAGAAGCTCTTTCCGATGTTCCAATGAGATGCATTCCCCAGATGGATTCTGGAAAGTTGCGACCGCATACAGAAACTTTGGGGTAATGCCGGTTCGGTGAAGACGCTTCAGGTTCCTTCGTAGCGAATCAATATCGATTCCTTCGTCATTCATCGGGATACATTCGCAGTTCCCCTGATATGCATGAAACGCCTGCAAGGCTCCTAAATAAGTTGGTGCACTCGTGATATAGGTATCGCCGGGATCTAATAAATTAAACGCGATAAACGACAGCGCCTGCTGCGCACCACTTGTGATCAGAATGTCATGGAGCTCACAATCAATCCCCTTTTTTTCCCTCATCCTCTGCGCCAGAACGTTCCGAAGCAGGGGTAACCCTTCTGTCGTCCCATATTGAAGAGCGTTATGAATGTTGGTCTTAAACACCTTCTCGATACATTCATGGATGACGTCGATAGGGAATGCCTGAGGATTTGGTAATCCCCCTGCAAGAGAGATGAAACCAGGACTTTGTGTGAGTTTCAATAACTCTCGTATCTCAGAGGATTTCAGGTTTTTTGATCGATTTGAGAATAAACGGTCGTAATTAACTACCATAAAAATGCCCCGTGCCTGTAATCAGTTATCTTATTTTAAGATTTGGGATTGATAAAAACCAAGTTTTCAAAACAATTCTCTCTAATTTCATTAAAAAGAATTCAGGATAAACTGGTTAAACGTAAGGGTATGGGCCCGGTCGGATTTGAACCGACGACCAACTGGTTATGAGCCAGTCGCTCCACCAGTCTAAGCTACGAGCCCAAATGATGCACCAGCCCCTATCGGTCTTCTACTACTTAAAATTTAAAGATACCAACAAAGAGGAAGGTTCTTTAATGAAAAGAAATATCGGTGTCTGTCATGCGGGAGCTAGTGACTTTAGCCAAATATCCATTCTTACAAGACACACGACAGTTCATCAAAGAAAACGGACCATCGATTCATGAATTACTTCACGATCCCCCGTATGAGCGAGCACGAATCATCAGCATCGAACGATTAGACAATGCTTTGAAAAACCGAGATGTAGGCCAACGCAGCCTTGCCAATGAATCCGACTGCATCATGGAAATCTTATCCTACCCCTTAGCTCGCATGGTAGCAGTCTGTATCGGTGATTCCTTTTTCAAAAAACGATACGCCCTGGGCGAAGCATCCCATGTGCATCGATATCTCCTCAACGAGCCTACCCCCTTTCTTCTCACCGTTGCCCAGGAACTCGAAGTAACCATTCAACACAACCCCGAGACAAACATCATTAAAATCTTTTTCAAAGATTATCTACGAAACGCGCCAACACGATATAAAGAATGGAAAATGGTGAACCGTGGGATAAGCAACGGATTCCTTACGATATCCCAAAAAGACCTCGCTAGAATTCTTTTAGAGTCACTTCGGGAGCGCATCAATAAAGAACTCGTTGCGCGGGAGTGCGATAAAAGCGTGTATGAAGTCTTTTTTTCAGATATCCAACGGTTTCAGAACATACTTGCCCTGCAGAAGAAAAAAATGGAGGCAACACCCGTAGGCAAGGTAAACATCGAGAAACTCCCACCTTGTATGAAAGATATATTATCAGCGATCCAATCTGGGGAAAACGTACCACACATGGGAAGATTTTCCTTAGTCGCGTTCCTAAGCTCTTTAAAACTCAGCACCAATGACATCTTGAAGCTCTTCAGCACCGCCCCAGACTATCAAGAAGATAAAACTAGATATCAGGTAGAGCATATCACCGGTGCATCGTCATCAACAGAGTATAAATGCCCAGGATGCGAAAAAATGCGTACCTATGGGATATGCCCGGTCGATAAAATGGATGACCTCTGCAAAAAAATACATCATCCACTCAGTTACTATAGCGCTAAATGGAAACAGGAGAAACAGAAACAATGAAACGATTTGTGACATTTGAAGGCATTGACGGCTCAGGAAAATCCACGATATCAAAGTTAGTCGCGAAGAAATTACAAGCTGCTGGATATGACACCCTTTGGACCTATGAACCAACTGATTCAACCGTGGGAAAATATGTTCAACAATGTATCAAAACGCAGTCTGATCCATTTATCACCTCATTTACCTTTATAGCAGATCGCATCTTGCACTGCAAACAAATCCAGCAATGGCTAGATGACGGAAAAATCGTCCTCTGCGACCGTTACGCCGAGTCGACCTATGCCTATCAAGCAGCTCAACTGGAATCTGAATTGAAAAATCCCTTGGAATGGCTCCAGGAGCTTTCTAAAGATAGAATTCTTCTGCCGGATCGAACATTCTTGTTTGTAATCGACCCGAAAACATCTCTGGCACGCATTCAGCATCGAACAGAGTTAATCCCATTTGAAAAGCTTGCATTTTTAGAAAAAGTCCATGAGAATTATCTGAAGGTTTCAAAAGGAAATCGGTTTCTCCATCTAGATGCAGCACAACCGGTTGATGCATTAGTCCAATGCTGTTATGATGATATAGTACAAGAAATAAAGAAAAAATGAAAAGAAACAAAGGATAACAGAGTCTTTTTTATCCTGAACAAAACCCCTTAGTCTTCTTCGTCCTCATCGTCTTCTTCATCTGCTGCACAAGCAGCTTGTGGGTTTGACGCAAGAAACCGTGCTCGTTGACCAACGATAAAAAGCTTTGCGATAAAGGTGATTTCGTTTGCCTCTTCTTTGCTGGATACCTGTCCGACGATTAACATAGTCCTCAATTACTAGTTTCGTCTTCTTCTTTTAAAGGGTTTGTTGTACAACTGATACCAGGTCGCATGAGTATGAATAACAAAAAAAGGAATATCGCTACATCCAAGCATCAAGACCTTTCTGTTCTGTCGCAGCGATATCAGATAATCCAAATGCACCCTGTACGTAGTTCTCGACCATTTTCTTATACCAGTCAAGATCGATTTCTTTTCGATCCTTCACCAGGTCGACGGGGTACATGTAATCGATAGGTTTCACCCCGCTTTTCGAAGGTTTTAAGATGCCGGGCAGCGGTTTTTTTGTAATGACAAACTTCATCTTCACCCGGGTTCGAATCCGATAACCAAGCAGCTTCTCAAGAGCCTCCGCTCGCTTTCCAAATGTCGATGAAGAACCATCTTGGTTCAACTTATACCGTTTCTCCGGCTGAACCGATTGCACCAGTGTCAGATCATTCAAATCGACGCGTGCAAGATCCAGCTTGGAGACGATTTCTCTAGTTGTGTTCTTGATGCTTTCCTTGACCGCCGCACGCGCATCCTCTTCCTTTTCCCAACGCGGGTTCTCCTGAAGTACGGTCATCATGATTTCTGCTAACACCTTCCGAGCGATGTTCGCTTTATCGGATCCTTTGAAGTTATTCCCTTTCGTCGTCATCTCGATTTTCCCATTCTTCTCATCAAAAATAAGGTAGTTTTTATGCTTGACAAAAATCATTGCGTCATGCTGCTCTGCCTCTAACTCAAAATCCGGGTACTTCAACTCTTTCTGCCATTTTTCATTGCATTGTTTTATCGCTGCATTCGCAACATCAGGCTTGGTAATCCATTTCTCCTCGTCTGGGGAAACCGTGATACCTAATGCTTTTGAAAACCCAGGGAGATTTCCCATCGAACGGGAACAACCCATGTAGATACCATCCGTATCACCATAGACCACTCTGATATCCTGCTTGTTGAGGTAATCTAGCGTGTCTGCAAGGATTATTTGCCCTTTTGTGGTGATCGCAGCAGCACCCCAAAGGTTGAACTGTCTCCCTGTCACAGTCGGAGCCGCCAAGATTCCATGGGTGCCAGCGTTCCTGGCTCCTTTCATGCTTTGATACATCATCTTCAGGCTCTCCAGCTCTGATGTCTGCATCTTGGTTTTCGCGATTTTTAATTCTTTTTTTATCTTCCCGATCATGTTCATAATGCCGGTCATTGCACAGTTCACGACACCAGGGTTCGTATCGATACACACTCCAATCATGTACCCTTTATCGGCGTACGTGTCCTGCTTGGTGAGTTCTCGCCAGTTCAAGTCCTGGTTTTTCAAGAACTCGTCAGAAATTTTCTTCAGCCATACCCACGCATCTGGGGTTTCATTTCTGGTCGCGAGCCGGACCGTATCTGCTCCAATGTTCATCGCCTTCAGAATCGTCGGATACATCGCACCGACATCAGCGACCACCACATGATACCAAGGGATGAAATGAGAATGTGCTTCTTTGTCTGGTTTGATGGTCATCCCACCAGGCATATGGTAATTGACGACCTCCTCGTCATCAGCACTCACCTGTTCTTTGTAGATCACCTGTGGGTATTGCACCCAGTCGGGCATCTCCTCACCGTATTTTAACACACGGACAAAATCCTTTGACAACTGTTCCCGTCGTTGCTTTGCGAGTCGGATGATTTTTTCTTTTGTGCTTTGACTTCCAAAATCTCTGGCTAACATTTGCGCAATGGATTTCACTCGACAGATGGGCGGGATGATTTTTTTCTGGGCTGCCCCGCGGAGCAACGCCATATGATCCCACATGTTCACCGCCCCGGATGAAAGTAACATATCAAAGGGCATACAGGTGGTAAACGACAAGGGCAAGGCTTGCTGCAGAAAATGTAAAGAAACCCCGATCTGTTCTTGGACATCCTGTTTGTTATATAGCATTGTTCGATTATCTAGTTTGATTTCTGATGGGGCTAGATACACCCGGTTCTCAACGATAATATTCAGAAATGGCGCTAAGGACTTTAACCGGTAGTCATCTAGCCATGGGTAAAACTTCCGTGCAGCAAGGTAGGTATCAAAACTACAGGGATACATCTGCACGATATCAGCACTCATCATACCAAAATGAAATGATTTATCCTCTCGACAATACAGTGAAATGAAATTCTGGAAGATTTGTTTCTCATCAGTCGAAAGTTGATCCTGTTTATTTTTTAACAGCCAGTTTATCCGACTATGGATATGGACGTTATCAAAACCAAGGATATTGTGACCCGAGATGATATCAGCATCTTTTGCTTGTTTGCAGAAAATCAAAAGATGTGCAATCTCCTCGTCGACCGACCGAGCGAGATGTTGTTGGACTTCTACATCCTTCCAATGTGCTGGAGTGTCGCGAATCTCAAAGCTGAATTCTTCTGTATCTAGGTTTTTTTTTGACTCGATAGCAATATCAAAACGAGCGTACCCAAGGATGTCGATGGGAATCTGCATTTTTCCTTCTTCGAACTGGGTTGTTTCAATATCGTAAATCAGAACCTTGAGTTTTTTCTGCTCCCCATTTGTATCAAACAACCATGTTTTGCCTCCTGCGGCAAGGTCGACTAAAGCACGCTGATGGTACGGGATGTCATGTTCAGCGGTGAATAACTCATGTTCGAAAAACAAATAATCGCTGATCTCAGGGACGACGTAGGATTCTTTCGTATAGACTTTGAATACGTTTCTTGTTTTTTTATAATCACAAAAACTCCGGTACGTCTCAAGTTCTCCAAGGCCAGTGATTTTCGATAGTTTCGGATGATCTTTTTTGTTTTTATTCCATTGTTCGAGAAGTTTTTTCCGAGCTGTGTTTGCATCGGTTGCTGTGGGGGGGAATGCGAGAAAATAAGGGCGATGCAGCTCGGAGACAAGTTGAGGTGGTTTTGCCTGATAGTAAAGGTAATTTGGTGAGAGACCTAAAAGCATGCTGCTCATGACATTGTTTCCCCCGTATTGGTTTTAACCATGAACACATTAGATGTACTTAAAGCTTCGAAGTAAAAATTATAAGACAGTTCCTTGATGTTCATCTTTGATTTCATGACGACTCAGATTGTATTTTCCGATGAATTCAATAAGCATGATACTGCAGATCACCCTGAGAATGCGGATCGTCTCTATGTGATACTTGACGCCTTGGAACAAACACCGTTTTATAAAAAACTCGAGTTCATCAAACCTGAGATGATCTCTGAAAAATTGTTACAGGAGGTGCATTCCTCTGAGATGATCGAGCGGATAAAAGAGATTAGTAAGCAGGGTGACTCATGGATCGATCTAGATACCTACGTCAGTAAATCAGATTATGAGACGGCACGTCTTGCTGTGGGCGGGGTCGCTCAGGTTTGCAGAAACGTCGTAGAGGGTGACGCGCAGAATGCCTATGCGCTTGTTCGACCACCGGGACATCATGCGTCTGCAGAACGGTCCATGGGGTTTTGTTTGTTTAACAACGCCGGGATTGCCGCTCATGAACTATCAAAAAAAGGAAAAAGGATTCTTATCTTTGATCATGATGTACATCATGGGAATGGGACGCAATCGATTTTCTACTCACGTAAGGATGTGATGTATCAATCGTTTCATCTATCACCACATTACCCGGGCACAGGGGATATTTGTGAGATTGGTGATGGTGATGGGAAAGGATACACGATAAACGCCCCGCTTGGATTTGGTCATGATGATCGCGCGGTATCGCAGCTTTTTGATGAGATATTTCTCCCAATCACCAAACAATACAAACCGCATCTCATCATTATCTCAGCAGGGTACGATTCGCATCATTCAGACCCTCTTGGTGGGCTGAAACTTTCTGCGAATTTCTTTGGTGAAATGATACGACGATTTCAGGATATCCAACCAAAAATCGTCTGTACCTTAGAGGGCGGGTACAATCTTCAATGGATCGGGAAATGTTTCCTCTCCCAACTCGGACAGATGATGTCTCATCCCCTTCGATTTGATGACACCATAAAAGGAAATGATGACATCACATCAGTCATCAAATTAATGAAAAAAGAACTTCAGACGTTTTGGGAGTTGTAAGTCGTTTAATCAAAGATCATGCCCATGCCGGTAGCGGCAGAATCTTCTTGTTCTTTGATTTTCTCTTCGATTTTTTTTGCTTTTTTATCCGGTAGCTTTTTCATCCCGAGTTCTTTAGCAAGCTCTTCCGCACGCTTCAGCCCTTCGGTACTCCCCTCAACTTTTAAAAACGATACCGCTCCTTTAACCTCCAAGGAATTTGCGTCACGTATCACAATGCTCTGCCTGTTGACAACATCATCCTGAAGCATGGTTTGGATTTTCCCTACTTCTGCTGATTTCACTTCAAAGATCACATAGGCCATGTACAGTCACCTGCTTTTGCGGATATAATTATTCTATATAAACCTAATCCTGCTTTATCATCAATCCATTTTCATCGATTTCGTTCCGTCGTATCCTGGAAGAGCTGATTGGTGTTCCATCCTCTGAAAGCACGAAAGAGATCACAATGATCTGAAGGGGTGGTTTTCCAAGAACGGTTCGCTTTCGATTGATTTCTTGAGCGGTTGGTTCTGTCTCAGGGGAAACCACGATTGCGTCAAAATCACCCTCAAGCGTAGGACCAAATCTATTGATAAGAGGTTGAATGGATGTCTGTTGAATGATATGTTCTTTACCCAAGAACTGCATGATTGATTGTTTACGTTTCTCAAAAGTAGCAATTTTTCCTTTCTTTTTTAACATTGCTTGTGATGTCAGACCAATAAAAACAAAACCTTGGGGTCCAGCGATCTGAAACGCTTTTCTGAGAAGTTCCTTATGTCCTTTATGTAAAGGATGGAACGTCCCGCCAAGACATACCTTCATACAAGTAAGAATAATTAGAGCGTCATTAATGTATGTGTTCGGAAAACTATTTAATTCTGTGACTTGATGCATCTTTCATTAGAAGGATGGGATGATGAGTACAAAAGATTCAATTTTTGTTGTGGTATGCCTTGTTTTTTTATTATTGAACGGTCTTTCGGTATTATATCTAACAGAATATTCTAACGCAGCAGGCAGAGAAATCTACGTCGATGATAGTTTCTCATATCCACGTGATGGGTCCGCGGAACATCCGTTACGAACGATCACTGAGGCGATTAATCTAGCAACTGATGGTGATACCGTGTATGTGTTCAGTGGGACGTATAATGAAACTGTGGTAATCAATAAACGAATTTCCCTCATCGGCGGGATTGATGATGCGCCAAGCATCATTTCCCGGAAAGCGGAGTTAAAATACCTTATCGAAATTACTGCGGATTTTGTCACGGTAGAAAATTTCGTGATACAAGATCCGAACCGTTTTATATCCTCCCAATCTGGTGCGCTTATTCACGTGACGTCAAATAATGTCGTGTTGCAACAGAACAATATCTCGCAATGTAACCTCTGGGGAATTTATCTTGAATCCTCTGATGACAATATGATTAGTGGCAATGTCATCAACGATACTAGAGGAGTGTTTGGTTTCTCCTCTAATAATAATGTGTTTTCGAGTAATAACATTTCCAATTCAAGTGAAGCGGGGATGAATATTCGTTCTTCCATGAGAAATATTCTCTATGATAACTATCTTACCTTGAATACGTATGGGGTTTACATAAAAGATTGTTCAAATACGAATATTACCGAAAACACATTTACAAAAAATGTTCTTCATGGAATCTATCTGACCGGTGATACAACCGATGTGGTTCGACAAAATTTTTTTATAAATAACACCGCAAGTGGTATGTCCCTTGATTCATCTAATTGTATCATCACAGAAAATGTCTTCAACTATGGTCAAGTTGGTATCAGCCTGCAACGAACCGGATGTCGGATAAGTAATAATTCGTTCCAAAATATGAGCTCTACCGCTCTCACTGCTACTCAGACAAGTAGTAATAATATCATCTATCTGAATCATTTTATTGAGAATACTATTAATGCTCGAGAACAAGGGAGCAATCAATGGGATAACGGGACCGTCGGTAATTATTGGGATGATTATAACTATGTTGATCGTGATCACGATGGTTTTGGTGACAGAGCGTATATACTATCGTCTAGTGGTCGTGACCATTATCCGCTTGGTATGTTCTTGCAACCACCACAAAAACCTTCGAATCCATCACCTGCAGATGATCAGGAGAATGTTGGTTTATCCGTAACATTATGGGTGACGCTTATTGATCCTGACAGTAACATTATCTCAGAAGTCTCCTTCTATAATGCAGTCAATAACCAACGCATTGGGTTCGTTCGCAATGTGGTAAATGGGAAGAATGCATCCTGTAGTTTTACCTTGCCGTTTGATACGACCTATGCTTGGTATGTCATCGCGAACGATAGTTTGCAGCAAAACCAGTCTGATATCTGGTTTTTTACGACAAAACAGCGACCTCCTGAGAATCAAAAACCGGTGTCCAATCCAGGGGGGCCGTATCTAATGAAACTGAATCAGACTGTTTCCTTTAATGGGTCACAGAGCATTGATCCTGATGGGACCATCATCTTTTATCGGTGGAATTTTGGTGATGGAAGCAGTCAAATTCTTGATATTTCACCAAAGCATACATATGCGGATCCTGGGGTGTATACCGTGACGTTAACAGTTGTCGATGATGACGGACGTAGTAGTATGGCAAATACGACAGCGACCATACAAGGTGTTATTTTCATCAATAACCCCCCTGTTGCGACTTGTATTGCTCCTTCCACTGTCACCGTGGGTCAAGAGGTGAGTTTTGATGCCTCGTTGAGTAATGATACCGATGGGACTATTGTTGGGTATCGTTGGGATTTTAATGGTGATGGCACCTATGATACAGACTGGGTAACTACCTCTGTTTTTACCACGACGTTTTCTTCTGTGGGTTCCTATGTCGTGACCTTAGAAGTAATTGATAATAATGATGCGGTGAGTCCGTATACCACCACTGTTTCTGTGAAAGAATCTCAGACGAACACACCTGGTTTTGAGTTCCTTTTTGTCTTGGTTGCTCTCCTGGTTGGTCTTTTCATGTATAGAAGATACGCCTAAGACAATAGTGGTCGTTTCCATAATTTTATATCTTTTATCTATTTAAATGAAAAATTATAAATACCTTTTAAACCCACATCATTGTTGATGTGGCAATCTCTCGATAGAAGACAATCTGGAATCACTAGGGTTGCAGGAATGTGTGGCGTGTTCCTTCCTGTGGTGATATTCACCAGTTTAGGACTTTCCATTGCATCATCACCATGGTTCACCTGGACACAACATGCGTTAAGCGACCTTGGCATCCAAGAAAATTCGGCATTCTTATTTAATTACGGGATGATTTTTGGTGGTGTTCTTGCTTTGATTTTCTCTGTTGGATTGATGAAGATATTAACCAATAAACTTGGTGCGTATGTTCTTATGCTCAGTTCCCTTGCCCTCATAGGTATTGGAGTATTCCCGGAAACCATATTTACCCTTCATTTTTTGACCTCTGCTTCGTTTTTTGTTCTTCTGGCGATTGGGTTGTTGGTTATCGGGGTGACCCGCGGGTATAACTCATTTGAAAAAAATATTGGACTGCTGGCTTTGGTGCTTGTCGTAATCGCGATAAGTTCTACTGTTTTTCTCTTTCGTTTCGATGGGATTGCTATTACTGAGGCACTCTGCTGTTTTCCTGCATTCATCTGGTGTTCAATTGTTGGGATAAAAATGACTCTTGTGTCGAGTTAAATCATAAGAATAAGAGTTAAACAACCCGCGATGATGGGTTGATGAACAAGGTAAATCGCTAAGGAATGTTGTCCTAACCAGGAGAATGGTTTGGATGGTTTGAATTTTGAGAGATCTGGCAGAGGAAATCTCCTTTTATTGTCTTTATAGAGGATGTTTCCGAGTGTGATGCCGAGCAGGCAGACGCCAAACCAAGGCAGAATCGGGAAATAATCAATGGTGTGCGCTGCGATATTAGACTCATGGATTCCAGCAGCGAGTTCGACCATATTTGGAGACTCTGTTGTATAGAATAACCCAAGTGCGAGTCCTGAGACGATGATCAGTGTTGCTAAAATAACGTTGGTAGATTTGAATCTCAACAGCAGCGTACTGAGAATGATGCAGCATCCTATGCAGTGAAGAACTCCGAAGAGGATTGGCTTATCGGGGAGGAACACTGCGGTTAGTAAAGTAAAGAGCATCCCGAGATTCAGGATCCAAAGCCCTCGTTGTATCGTTCGAAAATACATTTTTCTTGGTTGGTTGAGGTATTTGTTGTTGTTAACCGCTTGGCAGATTCCAACGAGTAAGAAGAAGATGACTGGTACAATGATGTTGAGTGAATAGAAATTATAGTTAAGCGGGATGATTCCGAAGTAATCAAGGTCCCAGAGGAGATGCAGGATAATCATAAACAGGATTGCAAATCCTCGGAGTATATCTAACTCGATAAACCGTTGGGATTGTCTTTTTTCTGCGTGTTGTTCTGGGTTCATGTTCCTTCTCCTTATTTCTCCTATAAATGATATACTGTTTCGTGTTAGCTTTTAACAATGATGATATTTAAAGATACTCTGGAAGAATACCAAAATGGAAAAAAATTCAAAACGAAAAACCAATCCTTTTGAGATACATTTAAATAAAACAGGGTAAATATTACCTTTATTAAGGGGACAGAAATTTATGCATAAAAAGATACGAAGAAATCTCAGAAAAATAATGCTTACAATCACCATATTAAGCCTTTTTATCGGAACATGCAGTACCATTACACTGTCTTCTCACACCCGGTCATCACCGCTCTCTGAACAACCAACTATTGAACAACAGACAACAATAAATAACAGAGTAAATGAAGATCCAGACAACCAGCAAGAACGCTACAGCATTGCATACACCTTTGACTTTTCAAAAGAGAATCTCAGCTTTGACACAATTCAAGGTTACGATTTGGTCACCATGAAAGGATGTTCCTACCTCACTGAGTACGGAAAACCACTGTTACCTGCGAAACGCATTCTAATAGCCTTACCAGATACCATGAAAGCAACGGATATACAAATCCTTTCCATCCAGAAACAATCACTGCCAGGACTGTACACGATCTATCCAGCTCAACAACCACAAAAACTCGGAGAAACCCCCCCTATAAGTCTTGATCTGCGATTCAATAGAGCAACGTATCTTTCACCACTTCCTTACCCCGGACAACTTGTTACATTAGGACAACAAAACGATCTCGCGGGTCAAAGTATTATAGAAATCACTCTCTTCCCTCTTCAATATCATCCTCTTCAGAAAAAATTGAACCTCGTCTCTTCAATTACTGTAATTATCGAAGGCGATAGCGGATATATCTGCGGAGATTACGTATCAGAACACATATCTGCCAACGGATACGACATGTACCAACACATGGTAGAAAACATGGTTGTAAATCCCGAAAATGTTAACCTTCAAACATCATCAAACCCTCAACCACTTGGTGTAGAGCCCGGTGACTACGACTATGTGATTATCACCCAGACAAGCTGGGTAAGCGCATTCCAACCTCTTGCAGACTGGAAAACACAGAAAGGAGTCCCAGCAACAATTGTAACGACATCCTGGATATACGGATCTGGTGGATATAGCGGGACGAATGTCCAAAAAATCAAGGCTTTTGTCCAAGATGTATACACGAACTGGGGAACAACTTATGTTCTCTTGGGTGGAGACATCGATGTTGTTCCATGTCATTACAAAACTTTTTCTGGGGTAGACAACGATCCGGTACCAAATGACGCATACTATGCTGATTTCGATGCTGATTGGGTCTGCGAAGTGAATGTTGGTCGTGCGTCAGTCACCGGTCCTGGAAGTGGTAATGGACAAATAGGAAATTTCATCAATAAGATTATGACCTACGAGACAAACCCACCATTGACAAGTTATGCAAAGAAAGCCGGATTCTTTGGTTTTGACCTTGATTACTGGACTGAAGCTGAGCAATGTAAGATAGATATTGATAATTCCTACATACCCTCAAGTTGGACGATGACAAACGTCTACGACAGTCATTCAGGAAATCATCAAACAAATGTCATTTCTGCCCTTAATGCTGGTCAGAATCTTGCGAACCATGCGGATCATTCGAACACGGATTGCATGGGAACCGGCTATGTCAATCATGATTGGTTGATTTATACTGATGACATGGATGCGCTAACGAACGGTAACAAGCAAACCATCCTGTATTCCATGGGCTGTGACCCTGCTGCCTTTGATATCTCAAATTGCATCGCGGAGCATTTCGTACAAAACAGCAATGGTGGTGGAATCGCTTTCATTGGAAACTCACGATATGGCTGGTATAACTATGGAACATATGATACCTTGTCCATGGGATATGATGTCCATTTCTTCCAATCACTGTTCCAGGAGAATCTATACCATTTGGGAACCGCGTTCTCCGATCATAAGAACGACGGATATCAAGAGGCACCTGGTGATGATTATTACCAATATATCTTTACCGAACTTACTTTACTAGGTGACCCTGAACTTCCTATTTGGACAGAAAACCCAACTTCCTTTGTTGTCAGTCATCCATCCGCGATTCCGCTTGCCTCATCTTCTTTTACCGTCCATGTCCAAACTACCGGTGGAAGTAATATACAAAACGCGTATGTCTGCCTCTGGAAAGGAGAAGAAATTTATCAATGTGGCTCAACAAACTCCG
>JBFYMQ010000038.1:0-19773 GCA_041304825.1 Thermoplasmatales archaeon | reverse complement strand
GTATAAGCTTACCAAAGGAAAATCTGTTGACTATGCGTTTTCAGAACAAGAACGGGTACAAAAAGCAAAGCAGATGGGAGAAACCGGTCTTGGTATTCAGCGGTATAAAGGTCTTGGTGAGATGAACCCGCAGCAGCTCTGGGAAACAACCATGGATCCTGACTGCCGGCTGATGCTTCAGGTGACAATTGAAAACGCTGTTGAGGCTGATGAGTTATTTACGATTCTGATGGGTGAGGCTGTTGAACCAAGAAGAATGTTTATTGAACAGCATGCCAAAGATGTGGTGAATCTGGATATCTGAGGTGAGGAAAAATGGCTGAGATTAACAAGAAAAATGATCAACCACGTGATATTAACGAAGAGATGAAACGAGCGTTCATTGATTATTCGATGAGTGTGATTATGAGCCGGGCGCTTCCTGACATAAGGGACGGGCTCAAACCAGTGCATCGACGGATATTATACGCGATGAATGAAAAAGGGGTTACCTTTGAAAAACCTTATAAGAAATCTGCTAACATCGTCGGAGAAGTTCTGGGAAAATATCATCCACATGGTGATCAGGCTATCTATGATTCCATGGTGCGTATGGCACAGGATTTTTCGCTCCGATACCCGTTAATCGCAGGTCAAGGTAACTTTGGTTCAGTCGATGGGGATTCCGCTGCTGCTATGAGATATACTGAAACAAAAATGGCGAAGATCACCAAACTCATGCTTCAGGATATTGACAAGGAAACCGTGGGATGGCATGATAATTATGATGGCTCCCTGAAAGAGCCTGATGTGCTCCCCGCAGTTCTGCCGAACCTCCTTATAAACGGATCGTCCGGTATCGCGGTTGGTATGGCGACGAACATGGCGCCCCATAACATCTGTGAGGTCATCGATGGCACCATCCGGATGATCGATGCCCCTGAGACATCTACTACAGAGCTTATGGAAATCATCAAAGGACCTGATTTCCCCACCGGTGGTATCATCTGCGGGCGCGGCGGGATTCTATCTGCGTATTCCACGGGACGTGGCTCACTTGTTGTCCGTGCGAAGACCTCCATTGAAGAAGGGGAGCAGAAGAACAAAATCATCGTCCATGAGCTGCCGTACCAGGTGAATAAATCTGTTTTGTTACAGACCATTGCTGAGCTTGTCAAAGAAAAGAAACTCGAAGGTATTGCTGATCTTCGTGATGAAAGCGACCGCAAAGGCATGCGTATCGTCATTGAGCTGAAACGAGACGCCATTGATGACATTGTGCTAAACCAGCTGTTTGAACATACCGAGCTTCAATCCTCATTTGGTGTGTTGAATCTCGCGATTGTTAAAGGAGAGCCAAAAGTCCTGATGCTCAAAGAAATCCTGCAATATTACATTGAATATCGCATCGAGATCATCACCCGACGAACCACCTATGATCTAAAGAAAGCAAGAGAAAAAATGCATATCCTTGAAGGCCTCATGATTGCCCTGCGGAACATCGATGAGGTCATCAAAATCATCAGGCAAAGCAAAGAAGTCGAAGAGGCAAAAAACAGGCTGATGACGCGTTTTAAACTCTCTGAGATTCAAGCCAAGGCCATCCTTGATATGAGACTGCAGAAGCTCGTCGGCATGGAAATCGAAGCGGTCGAAAAGGAGTACAATGAAACCAAACAGCTGATTGAAGAACTTGAATCACTCCTTTCAGATAAACAGAAGATTCTTGCGGAAATCAAACGAGAGCTCTTGGAGATAAAAGAAAAATTCGGTGACGCGCGACGCACCCAGATTGTTGAAGGCGAAGCAGGCATCGATATCGAAGACCTCATCCCTGTGCAAGAAGTCGTAGTCACTATTACCAAAGACGGTTATATTAAACGAATTCCGACGGAAACCTACCGGACACAACACCGGGGTGGAAAAGGGTTAATCGGCGTACGGCCAAAAGAAGAAGATTTCGTCGTTAACTCATTTATCACCAGCACCCATGATTACCTGATGTTTTTCACCAACCATGGCCGAGTCTACTGGATGAAAGGCTATAAGATTCCTGAGGGAGACCGTCATGCAAAAGGAAAAGCCATCATCAATCTCCTCCCACGACTCGAGGAAGGAGAAAAGATTGAAACCGCGGTTCCCATCCATGAGTTTGACGATAAACATTTCTTGATTTTTACCACAAAACAAGGAACCATTAAGAAAACGGTGCTGTCCGCCTATGGCAACATCCGAGTGAACGGGATCATCGCTATTAAACTAGAGGAAGGCGATGAACTCATGGGTGTGGAGCTGTCGGATGGAACCAAGACCGTGATGATAGCAACCGCTGGTGGTCAAGCCTGTCGTTTCAATGAACGAGAGCTACGACCCATGGGACGGGCCACGCACGGCGTCATCGGTATTCGACTGAAAAACAAAAAAGACATGGTGGTCGCCATGACCGTTGTCGACATCACCGGCTCATTATTAACCATCACAGAGAATGGTTTTGGAAAACGCTCACCTATCGACGAATATCGCATGACACATCGAGGAAGCAAAGGAGTTCGTACCATTGTGACCAATGAGCGGAATGGAAGCGTCGTATTCGTCAGCCAGGTCAACGATGAAAAAGAACTAATTATTACGACTGAACATGGTATGACTGTACGAATACCGGTCCGAGACATCAGGGAACAAGGCAGGAACACCATGGGTGTACGAATCATGCGACTCAACGAAGGCGATAAGGTTGTTTCCGTGACCATTACAAAGATACTTGAGGAAAACGGCAAGGAAACAGCACAGATTGAAGCCATGGAACGGATGCAGATTGGCATGGTTGAGGAAAAAACAGAACCTGCAGAGTCACCAAAACCAAGTGTTGAACAGAAAGAACCAACACAAGAAGTAACAAACCAAAAAACAATCTTGGAACCGGGGCAGCCTGCAAACACAGAACCAGTGCTTCAGAAACCGATGAAAATCACAAAACCAAAGAAGGAAAAACCTACGTCAGTAAAAAAAATCAAGACCATTAAACCAAAAAAACCGGCCCCAAAACCAG
Organism: Thermoplasmatales archaeon; assembly: GCA_041304825.1. Classification (GTDB taxonomy): domain Archaea; phylum Thermoplasmatota; class E2; order DHVEG-1; family DHVEG-1; genus SM1-50. The sequence continues at coordinate 16,745 of JBFYMQ010000038.1, read as the reverse complement.
CGAAAAAACCAAAGATAACCAAGGTAAAACCGGCAAAGAAAAAAAAGACGATACAACCAAAGAAGACAAAATCAAAACCGGTGAAAAAACCTAAGAAAATCAAACCATCTAAGAAGCTAAAAGCAAAGAAAACTCAGAAGAAAAAACCAAAACGTAAATGATCGATTATGCTGTTGGAGCAGCAGGTGGTTTTTCTATTTCTTTTTTCTTTTTTTTCGGGCAGTCAGAATTGATACATAAATCCCATGCCCGCCTCTCTTTCATTTTTACCTGAACCACGGGGGTGTTGCATGCATCGCACAGTTTCGTCGTCATCGTCAAGCCACCCTGTTGAGGAAGCGAATAGGTATTCTTACAATCAGGGTATCCAGAACAGCCAACAAACCGTTTACCCTTCTTTGATACTCGGACCAAAAGAGATTTTCCGCATTTCGGGCATGGCCCAATCGTGTTTTGTGCTTTGACGGCATTGTTGATGTTTTCCTTTATTTTTTCTTTCTCAGGCTCAAGTTCTTCCATTACCTTTGTCAGCATCAAGCGTGATTCTCGTACGGTTTCCTCAAGGGTTTTTTTCCCTTCCGCGATATCAGTCATGTCCGCCTCAAGCTCAGCGGTCATCTTTGGTTTGATAACATCACAGTTTATCAACGCATCAACAACAGCGATAGCGGTCGATGTCGGAGTTGGAGTCCCGCCTATGACATATTTACGACCGTACAATTTACTAATGATCTCATGACGAGTTGATTTGGTCCCAAGTGAGAGCTGTTCCATTTTCGCTATCAGTGCGCCTTGGGTGTACCGCTGTGGTGGTTTTGTAGAATCCTTTTTAATCGTGATTTTCACGATCTCGAGCATTTCTCCCTCGATTAACTCCGGAAGCTGTTTCTTCTTGTCTTTAAAATACGGATAGAGATGCTTCCAGTTTGCCTCAACGAGTCTGTATCCGCTCGTGATAAATTTCTCCCCGGAAATATCGAACCAGACGTCGGTGGTCTCTGATATAGCATCTTTAGAAAGGGTGGCAAAAAATCTCCGACAGATAAGCTCATAGATCTTTTCCTGATCTGCACCGAGTTTTTTCGACGGTGCATCCACCGGATGAATCGGGGGATGGTCCGTGGTTTGTTGTTTTCCACGTGTCGGGTAATCTCTCCCATTTGTTTGAATTTCCTTGACCTCTTTTGAAAAATGAGCCTCTGATAATTTTTGTAAAATACCGTTGATATTCAACGATGGTGGATAGACAGTGTTATCTGTTCGGGGGTACGATGTCAATCCCATCATGTAGAGTTCTTCAGCAATACTCATTGCTTTCGCTGCGGAAAAACCCAGATAGGAAGCTGCTTGGATAAACGTCGTGGTATTGAAAGGGGCAGGAGGAAGTTCATGAGCAATTATTTTTTTTACTTCTTTGACAAGTGCTTCTTTACTGTCTTTGATTTTCTCATACAACTCCTGAGCGGGTTGTTCTTCTCTAAACACCCCATGCTCATGAGTGGTATCAATGGGTTTGTCTTTCTTTAGTTGTGCAAGAAGTACCCAATATGGTTTCGGGATGAAGATTTTGATTTCTTTTTCCCGTTCAACTAGCAATGCAAGCGTCGGTGACTGTACACGGCCTATGGAAAGAAAATCTCGTCCAAGACGACGGGACGTCAATGAGATAAATCGTGTTAAGACAGCGCCCCATACCAGGTCGATGTTCTGACGTGCTTCGCCGGCATTAGAAAGATTGTAATCTACTTCAGTAAGATTGTCAAAAGCGGTATTAATCTCATAAGGAGTGATTGCGCTATATCTGGCTCGTTTTATTTGATTTAACGCAGGATTATAGCTTCTTAGAAGGTTGACCACTTCCACACCAATAAGTTCCCCCTCTCTATCAAAATCAGTCGCAACAATCAACGAGGGAGTGTCTTTCACCAGAGTTTTTAATGCGGAGGCGATACCTTTTTCACTAACATTTTTACAAGGTTCTACCTCGATAAGTTCATGAGGGGGGATTTTCGTCCATTGATTAAAACCACTGGGGTAATCAAGGTTGATAATATGACCTTTCAACCCAATCACAGTCCATGGCTCATTGTTTTTTGTAAACGAATACACAGGGATTTGCCCAAGATGCGTACTTTTTACCTTACCGCCGGAAAGTATATACGCAATCCTTCTCGCAGCAATATTTTTCTCACAAATCACTAATTTCATGGTTGTTCCTAGTTTGAGAACTGAACATTAAGATGGGATATAATTAGTTTACGATAGTGGAAAAGAGGAGGTTGAAACTATTTATATGATGATGATATTGCCTGATGTGAGACTATGAAAATTCATATCATCATGGGGTCTGCTTCTGACATGCCTGTTGCAGAAAAAGCCAAAGCCATCTTTGAGGATTTTGGGATCTCCTATAACCTAAAGGTTGCTTCAGCGCATCGAACACCAGAACTGCTGAAAAAAATTGTTGAAAAAAGCGATGCTGACATTTTCATAGGAATCGCTGGTCTTTCTGCTGCATTACCTGGAACCATTGCTGCTCATACGATTAAACCCGTCATTGGTGTTCCGGTGAGCGGGAAAGTCAACCTTGATGCCATTCTGTCTATCATTCAAATGCCACCAGGGATCCCTGTTGGGGCAGTCGGCCTTGATCGAGGAGAGAACGCGGCATTACTCGCAGTTGAAATCCTTGCGGTGAAAGATACAAAATTGGAAAAGAAATTACTCGAATATCGGAAAAAAATGCGGGAAAAAGCAGTATCGAAATAGGGGATTTTCAGATGTTTCATGCAGAAAGATTTATAGAAAAAACCATTTCAACTCTTCAGAAAGAGATTACAAGCAAAGCACTCATTGCATTCTCCGGTGGAGTGGACAGCACGGTTTGTACTGCGTTAGTCAATAAGGCAATCGGAGAACAATTGATCGCTGTGCATGTCGACACCGGGTACATGCGGAAGAGCGAATCAGAACAAGTGAAACAAATGATGGAATCTCTCGGATTAAATTACCGGTACATCACGGCAAGTAAAGAGTTCTATCAAGCATTAAAAGGTGTCCAAGACCCTGAGAAAAAACGCAAGATCATAGGAGAACGATTCATCAGAATTTTCGAACAAGTTGGACGAAAGGAAAAAATTGACTACCTCGTCCAGGGAACCATTGCACCGGACTGGATTGAATCAGGTGGGGGTCTGCGTGATACCATTAAATCGCATCATAATGTCGGTGGATTACCTAAAGATATGAAATTAAAGCTCGTAGAACCACTCCGCGACCTTTATAAGGATGAGGTTCGTCAAGTCGCTCGAGCGTTGCATCTACAGTTTTCAGAACGACAGCCATTCCCAGGTCCAGGGCTCGCTATTCGCATCATTGGTGAAGCAACCCCTGAACGCACCAGACTTGTACGAGAGGCATGCGATATCGTTGAAAAGGAAATTGAACGAGCTTCGGAAAAAGGAATCATGGAACTCCCCTGGCAGTATTTTGCAGTATTGATCCCCATAAAGACTGTTGGAGTCCATGGGGACAAACGGGCGTATGGTAACACCATAGCAATCCGCGCCGTGCAGAGCGTCGATGCGATGACCTGCCATTACAGTACGATTCCACATCAGGTTCTTGACACGATTTCAACAAAAATCACCAATACCCTTAAGGAGAAAGTGAATCGTATCGTCTATGATGTCACAAACAAACCTCCTGGGACGGTCGAGTGGGAATAACCTGTATGGTACGCATCTACGTGATTGATAACGGCGGACAATGGACGCATCGTGAATGGCGCACGCTTCGTGACCTTGAGGTAGAGACCAGGATCGTACCGAACATAACACCGCTGAAGGAATTACAGAAAGAACACATACACGGCCTAGTGCTTTCTGGTGGAGCACCACGAATCGGACTTGATGGTACTTTAGGGAATTGCGCGGAATATCTTGATTTAGCAGATTTTCCGATTCTTGGAATCTGTGCAGGGCATCAATTCATGGCACGCCATTTCGGTGGGAACGTAACACCATCTGAGCTTCCTGAGTTTGGTCAGGTGGAACTCACTCTCTGTGTCGATGATGACCCGGTCTTTGCCGGGGTGCCAAAGAAATCGATTGTATGGGAATCTCACAACGACGAGGTGACAAAACTCCCGAAGGATTTTACGAAGCTTGGGGAAAGCGAAAATTGTAAAATACAGGCGATGCGCCATAAGAAAAAACAGTTGTACGGCCTGCAGTTCCACCCGGAGGTAGAACATACGCAATTCGGGGAGCATATCTTTAAGAATTTCATCAAATTGTGCGGAGAGTAACGAATTATTTCTTTTTACCCAGGATGCTTCGATAGAGCATTTCTCCTAATACGATAACAAGGAAGAGCAGCAGAATTACTCCTAAAAAACTACTTAGGATAAATACTATCAAAGTGCTGAGATTGTTTTGGGTGAAGAGGTCTGGATACATACCAAAGAAATTGCTTACGGATAAAATGATGAAAAAAATAATGGTAAGAACAACTGAGACGATAAATTCAAAGAGATAGCTCTTTTTGCTTGAATAAATGGTTGTTTTTTCTTTGCTTGGTTCGGTGCATTGTGTTTCTGCTTGTTTTTTCTGAAATGCTAGCGCGTCTAAGAATTTCTTATATTGAGCTTCAGATTCGAAGATAAGAGATGCCCCTTGATAACCGCAGTTCTTACACACCTCGTTCCACGAGGATAATCCGGAGATAATCCCATCGCCAAGGGTTCCGATTCCGATGTTTTTACTTCCACAAACGGGACATGCGGTTATTTCCATTGGTTGCACCATTTATTATTTCCATCGTTTGAACAACGAGTGTTGAAGCCCGAGTTGATCGAAAACTTTCCCAACGATGAAATCAACGAGGTCTTCTAATCGTTCTGGTTTATGATAAAACCCAGGCATCGCAGGCAGAATGACTGCTCCGCTTTGTTTTGCTGCAAGCATGTTAGTAATCCCGGGTAGATCCAAGGGTGTTTCTCGAAGGACCAAGATTATCTTTCTTCCTTCCTTTAAACAACAGCTTGCTGCCCGTGATGTCAGAGTATCTCCAAACCCATGAGCAATAGATGAAAGGGTTTTCATGCTACAGGGGATAACAATCATTGCATCTAGAGGGAATGAGCCGCTTGCCGGGCCTGCATATAAATCATCATTGTCGTACACCACATGTGCCTGTGTTTTGAGGATGGCATAGGTATAGGTCGTTTCGTGCTGAAGGATCTTTTTTGCTCCTTCTGAGACAACAAGATGGATTTCGTGACCCTGTTTATTTAATTCTTGCAGCAACTTGATACCATAGATACTACCGGAAGCTCCTCCGATGCTTACAAAATATCTCATAGACTACAAACCTTCTATTGCACTTACGATATTCGTAAGTGTGTGTTTGAAATGGGCATCTTTTTCAATGGCAGTCCCTGTAATGATAACATTGGCTCCTGCATGTGTTTTTTCCTTTGCAGTCTCCGGAGTTCGGATTCCCCCACCGATACAAAGAGGAATTGATGTGTTTTTCTTCACCGCCTGAATCATTTCGTTAGGAACGGGTTCAGGCGCTCCTGAGCCAGCCTCGATGTAGAAAAAGTTCATTCCAAAGTATTCTGTTGCTAAGGCATATCCGACCGCTGTTTGAAAATCATTTCTTTTGATCAGATCAGCTTCCCCGATACGTCCTGCTGTCATCCCTGGTTCTATAATGATGTACCCCATGGATATCGCCTCGAGCCCAGAGTATTTCACAAAAGGTGCTCCTTTGACATGTTCCCGTATCACATATTCGAGATTATTTGAGTTCAGAAGGCTCATGAAGAATACCGCGTCAGCGTACTTGCTGAGGAATTTCGCACCGGATGGAAAAAGGATGACGGGGAGATCTGAATTTTTTTTGATGGCTTGGCACGTCTCATCTACCTGTTTTTGGGATAAAAGAGTCGAGCCACCAACCATGATGGCACTACTGCCTGCTTCAGTAACGGTCTGTGCTATTTGTCCTGCAACTGCTGGTTTTTGTTTATCGGGGTCGAGAAGCGCAAAATGTAGTTTCTTTTTTTTGGTTAATTCGATGATGTTCTCTGCAATGGTCATTGCGGGGGACAAGAACGGCAGATGTATTTATGTTTTATGCCTTCGGGAGAAGGTCTTTGAGCAATGTCTCTGAACATCCGGCAAGAACACTGGTTCTGCCGGTTAAATCAAACTCCATGTCAAGATCTTCACCAGAGATTGTTTTCACAAAACCTCCTGCCTCGCGAACAATCAGGGTTGCTGCTGCGATATCGACGACACGAAGAATGTCTCGTCCTACAAAATAGTAATCAAGGGCACTAATGGCAACTAAGCACATCTCCAAGGATGCAGAGCCGTACGAACGTACAATGCCTTTTTTTGATAACGCACCAGCTCGGGGAGTAAAGTTCTTTCCGAGGGATATTGAAGAAAGCATCTCTGTCGAAGGCATCTCGCAAACTCTGACTCGCGCATTGTTAAGAAACGCGCCATGCTGTTTTTCTGCGGTGAAGACATCACCTGTCGGGATGTTTTTAACGATACCGTATTCAATATCGCTTATCTTGGAAGTCCCAATTGCTAATGAGACGGAATAGAAAGGGATACCTCGATACGCATTCCGTGTGCCGTCCACAGGGTCAAGTACGAAGACATACGTACCACCAAAGTCAACAAAACCTTTCTCTTCACTCAGAAGATTGACGTGTACATCTGATTTTTCTAATAACCGTATTGCGGCATCTTCTGCAATTTGATCAATGTATGAGGTTGGCGAACCATCAGCCCCGATACCAATGGTTTTCCCAAGTTTATAGAAATTATTCCGAGTCTCTTTTTTTACTTCCTTGCATATTTTTTCGACAATCTGATTGGCGAGCTGTTTAAATTTCTCTTCCATATGTTATCCCTAGATATTGATACCAAGATAGGTAAGAGTCCAACTGATGTAAATCGTCAATAGAATCATGATTACTGCAGCAAGAATAACCCCAAGAAAAATCGAAAGGAGGGATCGGGAGAATTTCAAATCAAAAAGATAAGCGATTAACGCACCTGTCCAGGCTCCGGTAAAGGGGATGGGTAAGGCAACAAATGCAAATAAGCCCAGATATTCATATTTTCTGATTCGCGCATCTGCTTTTTTTCGTGTTCTCGCAAACAGCCAGTCCATTATCCGTACCCAAAACGTGTACCTGCGGAGGAATTTCTCAACATATTTAAAGAAGAGGAGGATAAATGGAATTGGTAACATGTTTCCAACAATCGCAAGGGGGAACGCCTGCCACCATTCCCATCCGTACTGCAACATGGTAAATGGTATGACGTAACGTGCCTCAAGCCAAGGGATCATGGAAAAAAAGAATACCTGAAACCATTGTGGTAAAAAATCAAGCATGTCTTACACTCCGACAGATGTACCGAATCCTTGTTTGACGAGTATTTGATGATCGTCTATAACTTTTTCTCCCCGGATAAATACCATCGAGGGAAAAATGGCTGGAAATCCTTCAAATGGGGTCCAGCCACATTTCGAATGGAGGCGGTCAGCAGCTATTTTCTCTGTTTTTTTCAAATCAATAACGATGAAATCCGCATCCCGACCAACCTCTATTTTTCCTTTCGAGAGATGAAGAAGCTGCGCAGGTTTTTCACAAAGCAAAGCTAGGAGTGTGTCAAGTGTAAGTTTGCCTTTTTTCATGGCGGTCAGTAAAAGAGGATAGAGGGTTTCAACTCCAGGCACCCCCGAAGGGGCACTGTTGAAGTCAACAGATTTTTCTTCCTCTGTATGAGGCGCATGGTCAGACTCGAAGATATCAATAAGATGATTATTGACACCATCCCAGAGAGCGTCCTTATCAAAGCTCGATCGGATCGGAGGATTTACTTTATAGAATGTTTGGTTTTTATTAAGCGATTGTATATCGAAGAACAGATGATGTGGAGTGACTCCGACACTTATGTTTTTTGGTCGTGTTCGAAGCAACTCTAGACCTTCGCAGGAGGAAAGGTGACAGATGTGCAGAGGGGAAGAAAGGCCATGAGCGTTTTGAAGGATCGCCCTCAGAGCGGCTTCTTCGCAATCTGCTGACCGACAGCGGAGATGATCCACAAGAGATCGTTCGTGGTCTTCATGTGTTTTAAGGCAATGTTCATCTTCTGCGTGGAGCAGCGTCATCTTCTTTGTTCGATTTGTTTCGACTAACGCCACCCGAAGATTCCGTGGGCTGAGATGCAGGGAATGAGTACTGCTTCCTAAAAATATTTTGAAACCAGCACAGTACGAGGAAAGTTCAGATAACCTTCCGATATTCTCATCACTCACCCCAGCAAATACTCCGAAATCGACATAGCTTTTTTGCAAAGCAAGATGTGTTTTCTCCCTCAATGCCTGTGTGCTGATGGTCTGAGGCTGTGTATTTGGCATATCAAAGATACAGGAGATGCCGCCGAAAGCAGCTGCGGTGGACCCCGTCGAAAAATCTTCTTTCTGAGTAAAGCCAGGGTCACGGAAATGCACATGTATATCGATACCAGCTGGCAAGATGAGATTGGTGCCAACGTTGAGGTGAGTGTCTGATCTCAGTGTTTTTTTTATCGCGATGATTTTACCTTGTTTGATAGAGACACATGCTTGTTCGAATGCCCCTTTATGGTAGAGTTTTCCTTCAACTGTGAAATCCATCTAGGTGAGTCTCCTGTATGAGCCCGTGTGGTTTTACTTCGGTAAAAATCTGCCCCTGGAACTTTAAAACCCTCGTGGTTTTATCAAACCATGCATCAGGAGGTAAACCTGCTTTCATACACGTATGTGAGAGGTACTCTTCTTTATCCCATTCTTGTTCGACAGGGACTTGAGGGAGCAATAACCCTTTATAAAAACCATGTTCTACAATTAACCCGTCTCGACCTATCTCGATATTCTCCAAGTAGTCTTTCGGTTGTTTTACATTAATGAGTTCTGGTTTTGTCAGCACAGTCATTTCTACGAGAACCGCATCAAGTTCGCCTTCCTGCAAGGGTGGAAACCTTGGATCGTGGGTAACAGATTGTGCTGCTTCGAAAATCGCTTCTTGTAGCGATAGAATGGGAAGAGGGATACCGATGCAGCCTCGTAATTCGTGATCCGGATATGTATGCAGGGTGACAAAAACTCCTTGTTTTTCATGAAAGACCTGCCCAAGATTAGACGATGACTCTTTCCGCTGCTGTACATATTCTTGGATAATGTGCCGTGCGAACTGAACCGCCTTGGTTCCTTCCTCAAGATTCAACATCAGAAGTAGTATACAGAAAAGCATTAAATAAAATGTGGTGGAGAGGAACTCGCCTCTCCTTAGTTATGGGGATTGTTCTTTTGTCAGGATGATGTTTAAGACTCTTGGTGCTTCACCGCTGCTGACTGTGATCCGTCCCGTGCTGATGTAGGTGATATTTTGTCCGCTTTCATTGACGGTTTCTTCGACAGTTATATTATAGGAGCCTTGTGTGAGTTCGATGGTGTACAAACCATTGGCGTTGGTTTTCACACTGGTGGTGATCGCAGTATTATTCTGAACATTGAGGTCCTTAGTGAAGAAAATGGTCATGTTAGCTTTTCCGGAACCGTCGTAGGTGGTACTCCCACTGACCGTGACTGATACTTTTGCCAAAGACAGGTTGTACGACGTAGCGCCTTCCCCTATAGAGAGGACGAGCTTTCCTGTAAATGTGTATACTGTGGTTCCTCCTTCTGTTTTTTTGACTGTCACATTATAGGATCCGGGGATAAGTGAAACGGCATAGGACCCTTGCGCATTCGATGTCGCTGTGCTTTGTTTGGTCGCTGTGTTGTTGGCTACTGATTTATCCGGGACGAATGTGATGGGGATTCCAGACACTGCAGTCGCCTCATGATTGGTATATCCGCTGACGGCGACTGTGGCATAGGTAAGTGAGATGTTCACCCAGGACGTTTTGTTTGCGGTAAGAGTGATTGCTTGTTCTGTCAGGAAATCAAGATATCCAGTTGATGCATTGATTTTTGTTGCATTCAAGGTGTATTCTCCAGGGATTAATGACGGGAATGCATAGGAGCCTGAGGCACCAGTTGTTACATTGGTGATGGAGAGTTGAACATCATTGAAGTTAGTATAGGTAAGCTGGATTTGTACGTCGCTTTCTTCTTCACCAGAGGTGTACTTCTTGTCACCATTGTTGTCTTGATAGACTACGCCTTTGATTCCAGCGAGTTTTGGTTTTGAAATATTATACGTGTTGTTCCCAGGTTCTATATTGATGGCTTGTCTGTTGAGAAGGGTATAATCTCCTTCCACTGCGGAGAGATTGTATTTACTTGGGTATAAATTCTGGAATCTATAGTGTCCTTGTTCGTCGGTTATCACCGATGGCACAGGTCTACCGAAATAATAATCGTCCAATTGGATGGTGATTCCAGATAAGGGAGTATCAATGGTGGGTTCGAAGGTATTATTGTTGTTGTTATCCTGATACACAAACCCTTCAAGAGTTGAGAGGCTTACATTAATGTTGAACATCCGTGAATACCGTGAACCGCTCAGACGCATGGATTCTGCGTCGGTTACCGGTGCATACAGCACATCAGTAGTACTGTTAAACGTAATACTTTTTAGGAAAACATCATTGGCATAGGTGAAAAGTAATGTCACATTTCCCCCTGGCGCGATAAGGTTGTAACTCCCATTTTCATCCGTTGACATATAATCATGCGGGAAACCATATTCATCAAGGACTGCAACGGTCACAAAGGAAAGCGGGGTATTGTTGCAGGTTATAGAACCGTTGAAGAAAGCCCCTTCATAGTATTTTGCGATCACTACCGCGCTTCGCCCCTGGCCATAGTATGGGTATGGTGAAATATAGACTGGGACGAAATGCTTCATCGCGTAACAGGGGATCTGCTGACTGGGGGTTTGATAATTCCCATTTGCATCTTGTTGGGCAGGAGCCCCGACATAGGTTCGGTAAAACATGGTATTAAAATAATCCTCTTTGTAAACACTTGATGTCCCAGTGATGGCGACACGGTTTCGCTGCTCCTCGGGCATATCGTTCAGTTGCTGTGCGGTCCATTGACCATCAGCGCCTTGAGATCCATCGGTGTTGACCGTATACCCTGTATAAATGACTTGGATAAAGTCATCCTCAGGATTATAGAATTGCGTCCCTGTGGTTCGAAGTGCAGTGAGGATATTGCTTTTATCACCAAGGAATGCAAAGATGTTGAAAATCTGTTCATCATACCCCTCTACTCCATAATATCGAATGCTGTATCCGGTGGCTTGTTGAATGTCATGATACAACCAAGTGATTTGTTCATCAGTTAGCGTGCCATTTAATAATGTCACAATATCATGATAATACGCGTTTTCAGCATATTGTTCACCAATCTGTATCAATTTACTCAGCTCTACGTCGTACTCCGCTCCGATTGGTTTCGCCTGCGAAGGAGAAAGTGCAGGATTAAGCATCCAGGAAGTGATCTGGGTAGTGTTATTATTCCCAAGGTGTTTTTGCAAAGCAGCAATAACCGAATCAGAGAAAGCGACCCCCTTGTTATCCTGTCGATTTCCTTCCAATAAACGAACAATCCAGACTGCGATGCCTTCTTTTTCGCTTGTTGCGGTATGGAAATTAGCTGCTGGTGGAATACCATCTTGGAAGTTATCCGCAACAGTTGGATGTCCCCCGACAGCGACCGCATAAAACCCGTAGTCCCACCAAGAGATAAAGGCAGGCCGTTCTACCGGGTCAGCAATATCCGTGTCTTGTGTATTCAACCACGCATAAGCGTCAACCCAATATTGTTCTTTGTATGCACTTGAGCCAAACGCAGAGGAATGATTCTGGCCAAAGAAATCATATTTCATATTACTTGTACCGTTTTTTGATGCCGCCGAGGGAACAGCTGCATCGAGTGCAAGAAATCCGTTCGGGATTAAGATAAGAAATGCAATAAAGAGAACCCCCAAGATGTGATAGATTCTCACACCTTTTCGTATACCTCGCAAACCACCGCCAGCATTCCGTATGTTACGAGCCATCTGCTTGTAGTCAATCTTGCTAATTAAGTACCATATAATCCATCCTGAAAGCAATGCTATCAGTGGTACCATGTCATTAAGGAACCGACCTGCTGTTGAGGTCAACCAGAGGTTGATGACGAACAAGGAAAGAATCATGAGGTAATCCTTTCGTCCTTTCTGTTTTATATATTGATAAATGAGGAAAACAAAACCAGCCCAGGCAAGCCAGTATAACGCAGGACCATAGGACATGACCGTTCTACTCAGATTATATGTCCCTGCTTCTGCGATTGTCAATGATACTTTGTTTCCGTAAATACCGGCACCATAGAGAATACGTGAGAGGTCATTTAAGGGGGTGAAAATGGAGAACATCCCTGGGAAACTATAGACAATGTACAGGAACCCAGCAGCAGCGACACCGATACCACCGATGAGTGGATATGAGAGGACCCAAGGGATCTGTTTTCGTTTGAGAAGGATGCAAAGACCGCCAAAAACCGCGACACCGAGTGCTAAATAGAAGGGGAGATCTAAGGTAATCCCTCGTGCAAACGGGAACGGCCATGAGACGAAAAAACCGGTGAACATTGCAATGGAAACGCTTAGAACGAATCCTTCTTCCACTTTATTGGTGAATAAATCGAATATAAGCTGAACGACAACATACAGGGTGATGACAGTATACAGGAATTGAGCTTCTACCCAAACCATGGACAGTGCTGCAAGCGGCAATCCTGCAAGGAGTGCATACAGAATACGTCTGATGGCGTCTTTCTCTTTAAAGCTTTTAATGAGGAATAAAAACGTCAGGAAGTAGAGAAGTAGGTTAAAGGAGTCATGATCAAAGAGGGCATATGCAGACCCATGTCCTGAGCTGATATGAATCGGTATTAAGGCAATGAGAAGAGCAGCGATAAGTCCCGCTTTTTTTCCAAATAATATTTTTCCAATGAAATAGACAGGGAAGACAAGTAAAGCTCCGAAAAGCGCAGGAACAAATTGCATTGCATATCCTAAGGCGTCTGCTTCGCTCATAAAAGGTGTGAGCAATTGGCTAAAACCTATGGCGGACATGACGAGTAACGGACCTCGCCCTCCTGATTGTCCATAGGGATACGCAAGTAAGGGATCTGGACTACTTGATGAATAATAGGGAAAGCGACCTGTCTGCATGGTAGAGTCAAGAAGCCGCATGTTATAGTACGGATCTGGACCAGATAAGTAATATGTATCAGTCAGTGTGGTCCCATCTGGATTTATGTTCACATTTGAGACGATATTGATCGTTTCCGCATAGGTTTCACCCTCGGTTGGTTACAACCGTAAATTGATGGTCTTATAAATAACTTATCTCCAAAAAAATCTCCTTAATTTTTTATGTGATGCGCTGTTTTTAGGAGAGATTCAGCGATGCATTCAGCAGCGCTAACTTTGCTAAACTCTGTCTCTATTGTATCCGTTGAAATGATTTCATCGCAATCCGCAGCCAGGAGTTTTTCTTTTGCACCACCGACGAATAACCCATGTGTGCATGCAACGGAGACTGATTTTGCACCTTGTTTTTTCAATTCCACAATGGATTGTGCCATGGTGCTGCCAGTGGAGATGATATCGTCGATGATAGCGACGTGTTTACCCCGGGCGTCAAGTTTTTTTGGTGTTATTTTTACAGTGAAACCATCGATGCGTGTCTTTTCAAGGTAATCGTACTCGCAGTTGATGAGGGTGGCTGCTTCTTTGGCTCTGTCCCTTGCGCCTTTATCAGGAGCTAGGACAAAATCGATGTTTTTTTCTTTTAGGTACAGCGAAATGGTAGAGACGGCTGAGCAGCTGTATGCAGGAACCGTGAAGAATTTTAGAATATGCTCCTTGTGCGGATCAACGGTGATGACACAGTCTGCGTTCATGCTGATGTGCCGCGCGATGGCTCTAGCGCTAATCGCTTCCCCTTCCTCGAATTTCTTATCTTGTCTGCTGTAACCAAAATACGGCAGGATGACTGTGATAGACTTTGCGCCTGCATCATGTACTGCATCTTGTATCAAGAGGAGTTCGACAATTTTTTGGTCAGGATAAGCGGTTTGAACTACAACTACGTCTTGACCTGCGACGTTATCTTTGAGACGGACGTAAAATTCGTCGTCCGGGAACCGTTTGTAGCTGGTATGTGCCAGTGGTTGTTGAAGTTTGTTTGCTAGGTTTATAGCAATGGTTTTTGCTGAGGTTCCCCCAAGTAATAACATAATGCGACACCGTAAATGGTCCATGTCTTTTTAGTGATTTCGTAAGAAAGTTTTTATAAGAGTTTTTGCTTAATTCTTTAGGAAGTGAGGATGCGATGCGACGATGTGTAGTGTGCTTAATGTTGATGACTGTGCTTTTGTTGGTCTGTTCGCTGAGTGTTTCAATACAGGCACAATCAATTTCAGGGGACAATGTCGAAGCGACTCTGACCTGTAGTTTTATTTCAGGTGCAGAATTGACGGTGCAGGCGCAGATGGTTGTCAATAGTATCGAGGTTTTTGACACGAGATATACGCGGCAAGCAATTGAGGACATGGCAGCGAGCAATCAATATATCATGGGGGCGATTATGCTGCGTCTCCACGAAACAGTCAAAGCGCAGGTTGAAACCGCATTTGCCAATGCGAATGTCGACACGATGAATAACATTCCCACCTATGAAAAACCGTATTTTGTTGATATGTTCCGAGTAAATCTCACTGCAGCATTTTTTAGTTACAATGGTTCCTTGAATCTGACAGATTTTATCAATGGTGTCCTAGACATGGGTGCAACGGTTGCGTATTCTTTTGATCTGTCTGCAGAACAAGGGTGGAATACTTCATTTGTGTTTGCAGTTCCCAGCACGATGACTCTGGTTTACGCCAACACTGCTGACATGAACACTGAGACGAACACCGTACGATGGATGGTGCGAAATTGGGCGGGTACTGATGAAGGAATCGATGCGATGGTATCAATGCAGTCGAAAAATCCGACGACCACTGCGTCAGATACCCAGGACATTTCCCTTCAGTATATCTTTGATACGAGAACAGCAACTGATATTACTTTTATTGACTCTATGATATTAAGGAAGGTAGACATTCGTAACTATAATGTGCTTCCTGCGTTCGTCACAGGGTTAGGAAGTATCCCTGCAGATGGATTACGCTTGTTCATTGAGAATGGATTGTTCACCTGGGGTGATCTTTTTGAAAACACGATTCAACCTATTGAACAGCAGACCACATCTCTTCTTGAGAATTCTTCGTTTCAACAAAATCTGAGTTTTTCATTTCACTGGGATGCGCAGTCTACGCTTAATTGTTCAACACCCTATGACATTTCCCACATGGACGATGAACCTGCGATACGAGCGAATTTTGAAGATTCAGATATCGAATTGCTCATCTGCGAGATGTCTGCCCAGGCATTTCTTGGGTTGATAAATGCAGGGGCAAACGCCTCGATTACCTCAGGGGATGTGAACTTCGGTGTAGGGCTTGATGGAATCATGTACCCCTACACAATCATGTTACATCTTCCAACCAACATCACTCTCGATGGACAGACTAGTTATCTCTGGAATAAAACGACCCCGATTTCCGGAACGTTCAGCTCAACACTGCAACCCAACCCACCCTATACCACAGATCATATAGAGACCTTTATTGACATCGAATTGGTGAAGATGGATCTCAACATCCCCAGTGTATTCACCGGGAAAACTGAATTGACAGCGTCGGTCAAGATGAAAGAGGAGGACAACCTCTATGTCATCCGACGCACGGATGATCTGTGGTTTTCCCCGAAGCTCAATATGTCCTTTTTGAATGCTGATGCATTTCGCCTTTGCACCCAGGAAAATGTCTTTAGCGAAGATCAGATAACTGCGTTTCTCTCACAGAAAACAGCGTTGTTTCAACAGAGGTTATCAGATGTCTTCCACGGAGAAGAGGTGAAAGGCATCATCGACAGCCCCTCCTTTAAGAGCTCTCTTGCATCATGGGATGGAGATATCTCAACGATGGATGATGTGATTCCTGTTATTGTCTCCAACTATGCAGATGAGGTGTACATGGTCGGGTTCAATGTGTCGTTATGGCCTGCTGAGCTATCTATTGTGCCCCAGCAGTTTATACTGCAGGGCATAGAGAATCAGACCGTGAAGTATCGAATCATCTTCCCACGAGGTATCGAGATCAATGCGAGCGAAAACACAGGCAGACCGATGATCTCTGGAAAGACCAATGACGGACGGGATTATATTGAGCTTACTTTTGATAATCAGAGTGCGGCGAACTCAACGGTTCTGACCTGTGTGTTGCATGCATCACCAGTCTATATAATTGGACTGTTTTTACCTTGCATCCTGGTCTTACTGTTATTAGTTGTTTTAATCGTCATAATCTATTTGATACGGAAGAAGAGAGGGGGATTGCGAAGAGGGAAACGAAAACTGTTCGAACCGGAGGATACTGAACCTACCGATTATAGCGGCCAGGAGTATTACGTGCCTCCACCCCCGCCGGCATCAAAGAAGAAGAAATAACCTCATGGTTTTTTACGTTTCAGCAGTGCAGGGGCAAGAGAAAGAAGGGATGGCGCGGTTTTAAGAAGGGGAAACGCGAGACGCGAGGGGTAATCGATATCGCCGTAGGTG
>JBFYMQ010000037.1:0-16778 GCA_041304825.1 Thermoplasmatales archaeon | reverse complement strand
TTTTTTTTTGAAAATTTTTCATGATGAATCATTGTCAGTTACAATAAATTTTAATACATGTTTTTTAATATGGGTTACGTAGTGAGTCTTTTATAATGAAAGGGATAACCACATGGATTTGACGGGCCTTCAAACTGAAGATGAGCCCCCACCTCTCAATGGTGTTGGAGATACTCTTTTTTCTCGAGCCAGGAATCTTGAGCGTGTGATTGGTTTTGGAAACATCTTCCTAAAATTCGAGGGTGGGAACCCGACTGGTACGCAAAAAGATCGAATCTCTCAATATCATGTAAAGAAAGCAATACACGAAGGCTACGATACCCTCACGGTGGGAACTTGCGGTAACTATGGTGTGTCGCTTGCGTATTTTGCAAAACTCGCAGGATTGAAAGCAAAGATTCTCATTCCTGAGCAGTACTATGTCGCACCAAAAAGAAAAGAAGAACTGCAAAGCATGAACGCAGAGATTCTTACGATTGATGGTAAATACGAAGATGCAGTCGAAGAAAGTAGGAGGCTTTCACGTATGGAACATGTATATGATGCGAACCCTGGAAATGGGAACGAGGGGTGGCGCGGGTACATGTCCATCGCCTACGAGATTTATCGCCAGCTTGGTCGCACACCGACCGCGGTCGCAGCACCCGTCGGTAATGGAACAACACTCGTTGGGATTTATCACGGGTTCAAGAATCTGCTGGACCACAATATCATTGATCGCATGCCGTACCTGGTTGGTGCATCAACACCTGGGGGAAATCCTATCATTAAAAGCTTCAAAACCGGTGCTTCGAAAACTCAGGATCTCCAGCCAACCGAAATCAAAGAAAGCAGCATCAATGAACCGCTCATCGCATACCATTCCTACGACGGCGATGACGCACTGCAAGCGATTTATGAGACCAACGGCTGGGCTGATTATGCATCTGATTCCTGCATGCTAAAATTCCATACCATGCTGCGAGACTTGGAAGGACTCAACGTGCTTCCCGCATCAGCAAGTCCAATTGAAGCGCTGATCAAATTCAAAGAACACCGAGTCCTGAACAGCGATTATGTCATTGTTCTCACGGGGAGAAAATTTAGGTAACGATTCTACCATGGATTGATTTCTTTATGGCTAAGATGCACGCTTTGGTCTATGCAGACCGACTCTACAGTTGTGCTGATGGGAAGACCGCTCATGGGCTTGTACGGTTTAGTAAAAAATTCGATATCGTTTCCGTAGTTGACTCTACGTTACCAATTGGTGATGCCGCAGAATTTTTAGATGGACGAAAAAAAGGAATACCATTATTGAACAACCTTGATGATGCATTATCATCGACACATCCAGATACCTTCATCATCGGTGCAGTATCAGAAGGTGGCGTACTCCCAGAAGGATACGATACAGCAGTGAACTGGGCGTTATCAAATGGACTCAATGTGGTTTCCGGCCTTCATCAATTTCTCTCAGACGATCCAAGATTCATAAAGCAGGCAGAACAACATCATTGCACCATCATAGACGTTCGGAAGATTTTCCGTGACCACAAACGTTTCTACACCGGTGAGATTACAAAAGTGCCATCGATGCGCATCGCCCTCATCGGCACCGATTCCGCAATCGGAAAACGAACCCTTGCAGTCCTGCTTGTTGAAGAACTACAGAAACGCGGAAGAACAGCAGATATGATCTTCACTGGGCAGACCGGCTGGTTGCAAGGCTGGCCCCATGGGGTAGTCTTGGACGCGATGATCAACGATTTCGTCTCAGGCGGAATCGAAGGGGCTATCCTTGATTCATGGAACGATCTTTACCCAGAGTTCATGATTATCGAAGGACAAGGAAGCCTAGTGCATCCCTTCTTCCCTGGAGGTTTTGAGATTTTAGCAGCAGGTCAGGTGCATGGGTTCATCTTGGTTGACGCACCAAAACGACCGCACCTTGATGGATTCCCCGGCTACCCGATGCCAGACCCGACACGCGTCGTAAAAATTGCTGAGATGCTCACCGAAAAAAAACTCATCGGTGTCGGAATCAATCATGAGAAGATGAACACATCCGATATTACCCATGCAAAAACCATGTATCAGAAGATGTTCAACGTCCCCGTGTCAGAACCACTTTCGCAAGGAGTGAACGTTCTCGTCGATGCGTTGGAGGCGATGTCTCATGACAAAAAATAGTCTTGTGTGTCTGTCATCGATTTCACTTTCAGATCCGGTTATCAAAAAAAATACAACACAAGCAGAGGTCATCCTCAATAAATATGACGGAACAGAAAATCGTTTTAAAATCGTAAATAAATATGAGCACGAACTACAGGAATTTCATTTGCCGTTACTGCGACTTGCATTCTGCATGCCGTTACTCAATTACGGCCTCTTCTCAAAAAAAATTCAGTTGAAGTTCCCGATCAGCAAAGCAGATTTTTCATTACTCAACGATCTTAATGTCGTCTTTTGTCGCGATATCTTCGTTAACAAAATAGCCGAGGGAACCAACCCATACATTCTCCCAGAATTTTTTCCAGACCCTGAAAAAAATACGCCAAATGATGGAGATCCTCAGGCGGTCATTCAACCAAAACAAATCATCGATGACGCACCTATCACTAAGAATATGGACGCGAGGAAATCAGGAGTCCTTTCAAGCGGAGGAAAAGACAGTCTACTGACCTATGGATTACTCAAGGAACTTGGTTCAACCGTATATCCGTTATATATGAACGAAAGTGGTGGTCATTGGAGGACTGCATTGACTGCGTATCAATATCATAAAAAAACCGATCCACATACACAGCGGGTGTGGACGAACGTCGATAGGTTCTATAGTTACATGCTTGACAATCTGCGTTTCATACGACCGGATCATCGGAAGATATGGCATGACACTTACCCAATACGATTATGTATCTTCCCTTTCTATATATTCAGCCTTATGCCGATTTTTGTTGAGGAAAAAATAGGGAATCTCTTGTTAGGCAGCGAGTTTGACGATCTCCGCTATGAGATTCAATACAAGGGAATCAAGCATTATTTTGGTGTCTACGATCAACATCAGGACTATGATGTCCGGATGAATCAATGGTATGAGAAACGAATCCCCACTCTGTATCAGTGGTCTGCGCTGCGAAACATCTCCGGTCTTGTCGACCAGAACATCCTAGTTCGTCGCTATCCAGCACTCGCGAAACTGCAGCGGTCCTGTCATTCCTGTCATCTCAGAAACGGTATGGTGTACCCCTGTGGCACCTGTTCGAAATGCCTCGGGATTTTGCTATATCTTATGGCAAATAATCTCAATCCAACTTTCATGAAATATCGACGTAAAGACATCGAGGAGTTTTACACAAACGTTGGAGCTTCACACCTGAAACTTGATAAAGATGAAAAAGACCAGTCGTTTTTCTTACTCAAACAAAAAGACTCAGTCCCCAAGATACAATGCGTAGACCATGTTCAAAAAATCCATACCCATCCATCGACATGTGAACCTCGTCTTTATCCTAAGCAATTCCGGAATGGCTTACTCAAGATTCTAGAAGAATACACCACCGGGTATTGTACCTTAAAGAATGAGAAATGGGTGCCGACGAACAAATGGCAAGAGCAGACCGCTACTGTAAAACCTTGATCATTCGGTAGGCGTCACGAGAACCTTCATGCTCAAAGTGATAATATTTCTTTAGCAACATTGTGTGTTGAAACCCTGCATGTTCATAGAGCATTATTGCAGCTGTATTGGTAATTGCCACCTCTAGTCTAATCCTGTGGATCCCTTTTTTCCTTAAGTGTTCTTCCGCAGCAGAAAGCAACTGCAGACCAATACCTTGCTTCCGAAATGCCGGGTCAACGTTGATGGTTTCGATGCCGGCAACCATAGTACCTCTTCGATAAAGGATAATAAGAAATCCTCTAACAGATGCATCCATTGTCCAAACAAAGACGGTGCTGTTTGCTTTCGTGAGTAGATAACGGAGTTGCCGTCTTGAATAGGCTTGTTCTTTGGGGAAACAGATGCTTTCAAGTTCAATGATTCGTTCGAAATCATCAAATGTTGCGACTCTAATGTGACCAGTAGATGACATGATAGGAGAGTACGCGGATCAGTTCAAATAGTTTTTTTCCCTTGAGACACGCTGCAGAGATTTTTTATATAGAAAATCATGTATCGTTCATATCGGTCTAGGGGGCAGAATTATGGCAAAGGCGAAGAAAAAGGCGGAAATGAAAATTTCTGGTATGACCTGTTCAATGTGCTCATCGACAATAGAGAAATCTCTTGCGAGCCTCCCCGGAGTGTTCAAGGCACAAGTTAATCTTGGCAATGAGCTAGCCTCCGTGGAATACGATCCAACACAAGTCAAGCTTCATGATTTGGAAAAAGCAGTCACAGATGTCGGGTATGGTACTGTTAATGAAAAAGTGATTCTACGTATCGGTGGGATGACCTGTGCAATGTGTGAAAAAACCGTCACCGAAGCGTTATCGCACCTTGATGGTGTAGTGAGTGTATCGGTGAATATTGCCACTGAAAAAGCAACGGTGACATATAATCCGCGGATGGTCAGTCTTGCTGATATGAAAAAAGCGGTGGAGAATGCAGGGTATCAATATCTTGGTGTAGACAGCGAGGATACTCTCGCAAACCAGATTCGAGAAAAGGACCTTCGAGCAAAACGACTCAGGATTTATGTCGGGTTCCTCGTCGGTATTCCCCTGATGATATTGATGTATGTTCATCCGTATCTTTCGATGGAACTAGTCTCGTATGTGTCTCTTATTCTTTCGACGCCAGCGTTCATCTATATCAGTTCTCCGATTTTTCGGGCTGGGTTCTACGCGCTTCGGAACAAATCATTAACAATGGATGTGATGTATTCCATGGGGATCGGTGTCGCGTTTGGTGCAAGCGTGCTGGGGACGTTTGAGGTGGTGCTGACGCGTGAGTTTATGTTTTATGAAACCGCTGTGCTGCTTGCTGCGTTTCTAATGTTAGGACGATATCTGGAAGCGAAAGCGAAAGGCAGAACATCTGATGCGATAAAGAAGTTAGCGGGGCTGCAGGTGAAAAACGCAATCGTTATTCGAGACAGACAGGAAATCGAGGTTTCCATTGAGGACGTGATCGTTGATGATGTGACGATCGTGAAACCTGGGGGGAAGATTCCGGTTGATGGTGTCGTCATCCGGGGGGAAAGCTATGTTGATGAGTCAATGGTGACCGGGGAATCGTTCCCTGTGGTGAAGAATCAGGGAAGCAACGTGATTGGAGGGACGTTGAATACAAATAGCGTGCTGCAGATAAAAGCGACAAAGATCGGCAAAGACACCTTACTTGCACAGATCATCCGACTGGTGGAGGACGCTCAAGGATCTCGTCCC
The DNA here is from genome assembly GCA_041304825.1 of Thermoplasmatales archaeon. GTDB lineage: Archaea > Thermoplasmatota > E2 > DHVEG-1 > DHVEG-1 > SM1-50. The sequence continues at coordinate 11,405 of JBFYMQ010000037.1, read as the reverse complement.
CCGGTGCAACGTATCGCTGATACCGCGGTGAGTTATTTTATCCCCGTGGTATTGACCATTGCTCTTGTGTCGTTTCTCGTCTGGTATTTTATAATGGGAAGTACGCTACTTTTTAGCCTGACTGTTTTAATCTCCATATTAGTGATCGCATGTCCCTGTGCACTCGGTCTTGCGACACCAACCGCAGTAACGGTGGGTATCGGTCGAGGTGCTGAACTGGGGATTCTCATCAAAAATGGAGAAGCCTTAGAAGTCTCAGAGAAGATATCGACCATCATTTTTGATAAGACAGGGACGTTGACAAAGGGAAAACCAGAGGTGATCGATATCGTTGGTATCGATATGGATGAAACCACGCTGTTGGAAAACGCAGCAAGTGTTGAGAAAAACTCTTTACATCCGCTAGCAGAGGCAATTGTTAATAAAGCAAAAGAACGAGGCATCAACTTGAAAGATACCACTGGGTTTGACACGTTTGCTGGCAAAGGAGTACAAGCGACCGTCAACGGATCTGTTGTTTTGATTGGGAATCGGCTACTTTGCAAAGAACGAGATATCATGACACCTTCAAAAATTGAGGAAAAACTGCGCGAGTTAGAGCTAGAAGGTAAGTCAGTGATGTTTGTTGCGGTTGGTTCTCAACTTGTCGGTCTTATTGCGATAGCTGATGTGCTGAAGGAGACCACCCCATTAGCAATGAAACAATTCAAAGACATGGGATTGCAGTTGGTGATGATCACCGGTGATAACGCGCGGACCGCACAAACAATCGCCAAACAGATCAATATTGATACAGTACGTGCCGAGGTACTACCGCAGGACAAAGCAAAGGAGGTAAAACAACTTCAAGCAACTGGTGAGGTGGTTGCCTTCGTCGGCGACGGGATTAATGACGCACCTGCGCTTGCCCAGGCGGATGTCGGAATCGCGATTGGAAGTGGAACCGATATCGCGATTGAGAGCGGAGAGATCGTACTGGTCAAAAGTGATCTTTTGGATTGTGTGGCAGCAGTGCAGTTAAGTCGGAAGGTGATGGCACGCATTAAACAAAATCTGTTCTGGGCGTTTGCCTACAACACAGCTCTTATCCCGGTTGCTGCCGGGGTGTTGTTTCCCGTCTTCGGGATTATGTTTCGACCGGAGTTCGCTGGGTTTGCGATGGCGATGAGCTCTGTTACAGTCGTTTCACTTTCGCTACTCTTGAGAGGATATGTACCGCCAGCAAAGGACGTGAAAAGCCATGGCAATTGATCCGATTTGTAAGATGACAGTTGACGAAAAAACCGCGATGTTCACCAGCAGCTATAAGGGAAAAACATATTATTTCTGTGCACATGGTTGCAAACGAACATTTGATAAGAACCCTGAACAGTTCATCTCTATAGATTAGCAATTTTTCTAAAAAATTTTTAATCAAATTCAATCGACTCGAGCTTTGATAAATTCTTTTTCTATGAACGCTCTTTAGAAACAATCAACCGTTTTCTCTTCAGGGCACGTTGTATCTCAGCATCCATGTCTTTTGTATCGATGCTGACCCAATGAACTCCATCATGTTCAAAGAGCTCCTGCACCGGGAACCGTCCGTCCCAGGGCTCCCAGGCTTTCTGCAGGGTCATCCCGCTGACCGTCCGTAAGTTTGTCGCGCCAACCTGCCCCATCGCGTCAGCAAATGCAAGCAACCGGTTCTGTGGAATCGCAATACCCACGGTTTGTAAGAACGAACTCAGTGATCGGACTTTCTGTGGAATATCCATGATATCGGTGACCGGTTTAATACGGATCACTCTGAACAGTGGCGACGGTTCACAGTTCGGGTTGCTCTCATCATAGATGACCAGCCACTGGTTTTCCTTGGAAGAAAATATCTTCACTGGTTCCCCCATGGTCTCCTTCGTGAAATATTGATAATATCCATCTAGCACTTGCATCTTCCCGGAGTTCGTCCCCTTCGGCAGCGCACGGGTTGTCTTCTCCATTTCCTTTGCAAGCAACCCCGCGAACTTTTTCGGTGACACTTCACCGTCGGTCTCAACGTATATCTCTTGAGGGGAGAAGCACCCCTGCTGATCCCACGCGCAGACATCAAGGGATACCAACTCCGCGATTTCAGAAGCCTGTCTTGTGAGAAACTCACGGGCGATTACAATAAAACTGAACTTATGCCAATGTCCTGCAAGAGGAACATGATGTTTCTCAGCAAGCGGCGTCAGATTTCTTCTGGCCTGTTCTCCACCGGTCGCGCGGACAAGATCCGATTGAGAAAACAGGTACTCCTGGACCAATATATCCTGGCTGCTGAAGGGAAGCACCGCGATGCTATACGCAAGTGATGGATCCACCTGCTCAATCGATTTTGCGTACAGTGCCCCAAACACCGGCTCTTCTGTAGGGACCTTTACCCAGGTCGCCGCATCAACTAGCTTGTCCATGACCATCTCAAATGCAGCAAGACCAAGGATGTTGCCTGCACAGATATGACCTATCAGCTCTGGTTCGTAATTCGAATGCGTAACATGTGGTTTGCCATATGCTTTGACAAGACCATCTCCGCAGGCTGAAAATTCCCGGAAATTATTTACTTGAAGTTTCCCTGCGAGCGGCAGATTCTCTTTTTTGATGATGTCGAAAAAATAATCAAAACCCCACGATTCGATCATCTCAACTGAAAACCCAGTCACTGTCGGCAAGACCTCCCGTGCGATTTTCCTCCCCTGATACATGGGGTCTCTCCATAGCGCATTCACCTTGTCGATTACATCAAGAACCGCGGGGATATCATGCGTACGCAGATACTCCTGACGTGCGGTTTTTACCCGGTCAATGATTTTGGTTAACGCATCTATGGTAAACACTGGTTTGCGCAGAGAAATTCCTTTGCCGATCTCCTCGGAGGTATACCTTAACTCCTGGTCGAATCGTATCGCAGGATCCCAGAAAAAACAGTCAATAGCCTGTCCCATATTCAACCCTTTAGAACACAACCGGTATGGTACTTGCGATATTCACCAGTTCTTGAGCTGCCTTGGCTTGGTCCAGAATCACCCGGGAATCACCATCAACGGTAAACATCCCACGGATTAAGCCTCGGATGGGGTCGAGTTCCTTTCTGATAACCTTCTTCCAGTTTGAATACGGTCCTTTGAACACAAACTTCGCTTGTTTTTCTCCTTTCACAAGATATGCGTCCCTGCATTTTCCATGCCAGAGGTCGATGTAGAACACTGTTTCTTTTTTGAGTTCTTCATCAGGAGTGATCACAAAGAGGAAATCCCCTTCCCAGTCCTTGGCAACTTCCTGATAGGTTTTGTTTTTATTGAGTTCTTCTTTGAAGGCTTTAATCCATTCATCCGATGGGAAACGTAGCATGTTCTTCACCATCCTGTTTCATCAACTCTGCCATGACTGCTGCACATCCTCGTCCCTCGAACCCTGGCATTCGTGTCACTTCGACATCCAAGACTGGGCCTTCCCGCTGGCATTTCGGGCAACGCTCGAGAATCTTCACTCGGTCCCCGGTGATAATAAAACCCGGGTAGCTGTCGGGTAACGGATCAAGGAATGCAAACCGTCCGACTTGTTCAAAATCAAGTTGGTTGAGGTCTTCATCAAGGACCAACGGGACCACTACAGGTGGGATATGTTTATAATGACCTTCACAGCTGAGAAACACAGAGCTGCACTCGGACATCGCATAGACATCGTGATAGCGCTCTTGAGGAATTCCTAGGAGTTCTGTTATTTTCTCCCGGAATGAATCCTCGGGGAGACGTTTGTTCTCCTCTGCTTTCCATCCGCCACCTGTGAGAATCTGGCTCTCGGGTAAATGAACAGATTTTCCTTCTTTTTTCATCCGTTCTAATATTCGATCAAGCCAGAACGGTGGACCTGCAAGGTTCACTCGCTTTCCTGTTTTTTCAATCTGTTCTAACAAATGAATGATCTTGATATCTGAGTTCCGCTGCACCAGTGGGCTGATTGTTGAGAGTGCTTTTGCTTTTAATTTCTCTGAAATTCCGATTGTTTCGTCCCGCTGCATGCGTAGAAATTGCGTGGTGATTTTCATGTCTAATGCAACATGGATATTTGATGGGTTGTACAAATCATAGGCGATACCAAAGAGACTCGCGATCGTTAGGTTCGTCTGTCGCGGGTCAGGGATGAGGAGGATAACTTGGTCTGTGGGATTGTAATCCATCAGTTCGATGACGGATTTCATCGCACTGTATTTCACCCGGTTCCATGAGCGAGTGTCACGAGGGATGAAGCTGAAGCGACCACTTGTTCCACTTGTAAACATGATGCTAGTGCCTTTTTTGTTAAACTCCTCGATGATCTCATCATGGGATGGGTTATCTGTCTTAAATATCGGCTTGGGAAGCGAACCTGAAAAAATGGTTTTGAGCCAGTTCAAAAACCCTTTTCCATCAGGGTAATCCTTGAAAAATGCATCGGGGAGTAAAGGTATTTTCTGCACATCTTTTTTTGAAGCAATCGCCTCCGGGGTCACCCCATTGACTTCGCAGACGCGGTGGTATAGGAAATTGTTCTTGTAATGATGCGTGAAGGTATGCCGAAGTGCAGGAAACATGTAATCCTGGGCTTTTTTGTAATCTTGGAAGAATGTTTTTGGGGTATGTAAGGCGGTGTCGACCGGTGTCCACTGATTTGTGGGTGGTATGAATTTATGTAAGCATTCTGTCAAATCCCTTGGACCTGATACATCTATCATTTTTACTCCACTCTCTGCCTTAGAATTCGGTTTGAAGCTTATTAACACAGCCATTGTACGTATCGATTGGTTTTGTAATTGTCAATGCCTTCATTTTATTCCCTGTCATTTTCACCCGGTTCTTCAGCAATGCCATTGCTGAACTCATTTGTCCACTGCTTATCTGAACAAACGTCGTATAATCCCCGGTGACGATAAAGTCAGATTCTTTCTGCTTTATGGATTCATCTGACCCAGTGATCAATTCCTCCAGATTGCCTTCAACGAATTTTATATAGTAATATATGGTTGTGTTGTCCGGGGGAACGTTTTGAACGACGTTCAGTAATGATGCGTTCATGTTCTTCAAATCTTTTGCCTTATCTAGTTCTGTTAATACTTTTTTCTTGGCTTGTTCAGCCCATTCTTGTGAAAGAAATTTTACCACGTGTCTTCACCTCCGAAGAGAGTTTCTATTAATTCCTCGAAATGCCCAAGTTCCTCCTCTGATAACCCTGGGAGGAACGGATAGAGGATATGTTCTTTCCGATGGAGCCCTTTGCTACAGATGAATTCAAGGGGGGTGACTCCTTTGATGGCGAATTGTCTCCTCCAAGACTCCACGATTGCTTTGTTGAGGCGATGGCGAGCATCAGGATCGGTATGGTCATAATAATAATCGTACTCTAAATGGCAGAGCTTTCCCCGTTCTAGATAGCTGAGGAACCCAAACGCACCGTCGATACCGTACTGCTGCGCTGGTTTTTCTAACGCATCTACCACCTTGAGGATGGTTTTCTTATCCCCTGGCATGTACCCTCCACGGTACATCCACATGTGTTTCCGTTCCATCCGGCAGGGTAGAATGCGGAAGGAATGAAGCCAGATCGGGTCGGTTAATTCAGGTTTCGAATACAGTTGTTCATAAAAATCACGGAGGTCTTCGTCAAAGACCTTTACAAGCTCCTTTGGAGAGTTCGCAAGACCTTTTTCGAAATGTTTACGCATTGGACCACCAAAGACTGCTTTGAGCGGGTTTTCCTCCTCAGCGATCATTTTGAGCAGACTACTGTCTTTCATAGAGGCTAGTTTTGATGAGCCAAGAATCAGGCTTTTAAGCATCTCACGACCAAAAGAAACAGGGGCGAGATCCTCTATGAATTTCTTGCTGTGTGCATCACAGATGACATCAACTACGTAGTTGAGTTTGAGGTATTTTTCTGCAATATAATTGAAATCCTCCGCGATCTCATGAGTAGGAGAGATAAACTCTGTGAGGTATTTACGTGAGAGTACCGCGAGGGAAACACCAATATTTCTTTGTGCGAGCTCATGAGCCAAATCGAGCGCGTCAGGGAGATTATCGAAGGGGACGAAAATTGCTTCTTCATCAGGCAGTATCTGATGGAGTTTCAGCGTCAGTTTTGTGACAATCACCGATGGGATCAGGGAGAGGCTCAAGAGGCCTTGTTCGGCTGCATAGGGGTTTGGTATTTCTTTATCGCTGAGATGCTGGATTGTACCGGTGGAGTCGATGAATTCAGCGTCAATGAAATTATCAGTCCCCCACCCATAAGTGTTACTCCAGGTGGTCACGATACCAAGATTCTGAGCGTTCGCAATCACACAGGATTCCGCCTCTGCGACATTGGCTCGTAACTTATGAGCATGTGCTGCTTTTTGCAGCTCAAAGGATGTCACACCTGGTCCAATGGTTGCAGTGATGGAATCAGGGTCTACCTCAAGGTCTTTCATCCTCCACAGGTCAATGATTATTCCTTGTTCTATCGTCGCTGGTTCGGCAAGAAGGGTTTGCAAGGCTACTCCAAAGAACGTCCCATTCCCTCGAGGAAGGTATGGGATTTTATGTGTATTTGCGAGGTTGACGATTGCGACGATATCTTCGGTAGTTTTCGGCATCACAATGTAGTATTTTCCTTGGGATTTTTGTTTGATAATCGATCGTTGATAGGAAGCGATAATAATAGGATCATTGGTCGCCCAGCTGTCACCAACAATTGCACGTAACCCCTTAACGATGTCGTCCTCAGGCGTTGGCCTCAATGCTGTTGGTGGTAATGATTTGAGATAGTCTTGCAATGCTTTTTGAGCTTGTGTCGGTCGACGTTGTGTCACAAAGTAACATTGCCGATCGCATATTCCGCACAGGTTACATGAATTAACAATATCGCGAAGAGCCTCCGTTGGTTCGACTTCGTGTTCTGCTAACGCTCGTGCAAGTTCCATTCGACCTTCAGGCCAATAAGCGACAAACCCATGTTTTTTTCCAGCAGCACAGACGTTTGTCCCAAGAAAATCAATCTTACATAACCCGCAATGTGGCTCTTTTTTTGTCATTTCTAAGACATCAGACAACTTCATATTTATCCCCTATGGTCCTTTCGGATTGTAAGCTTGAAGTCCTTCTCCCTCTTAAATGTTTTCAATAGATTTTTATGAAAAACAATTGACTTCTTCTAATAATTCTTTCATAGTATACTATCATTAAAGACAGTAATCTTTTTTGCATAGAAAATTTATTCAATCTCTTATAACATCGCCTCTGAATAGATATTTCAGAAAAAAAGATGAGAACTATGAGACAAATACTATCAACTATTCTAATTATGATTATGGCCGGAACCTTCATATCCGGTTGTCTACAGACACAACAGCTGCAGGAAGAACAACCACCTGTGAAGACCTTGGAAGATATAGCTACTGATGTTGTCACTCTGCTTATGGAAAATAATTTTTCCGGTGTGTATGGTTTTTTTAACACGTCGATTACTTCGCAGCTTACTGTAGATAATTTTGTGAATATCTGGGCGCAGCAAATTGTGGCTTCAAATGGGAACATCACAAGAATTGTGCGGACGCGTTTAACGAATGAATCAGGTTATTCGGTGGTCTATGTCACCTGTAATTTTTCCAAGGTTTCTGTTCTTGATGTGAAAATTTCGTTTAATATTCAGGAGAAAATTATTTCTCTTCTGGTTGTTCCGACGCTGGAGGCATTTGAATATTTGCCACCTTCGTATGTCAATCAGGATACATTTTCAGAGCAAAATGTGAGTTTCACTTCAGAGGAACATTGGAAATTGCCTGCGACGTTGACGGTTCCATATGGGGCGGGTCCGTTTCCTGCGGTTCTTCTGGTTCATGGCTCAGGGCCAAATGACCGTGATGAAACATATGGTCCAAATAAACCATTTAAGGATCTGGCTTGGGGTCTTGCCTCAAAGGGTATCGTGGTGTTACGTTATGAGAAGCGGACCTTGCAATATCCCGATGAGATCGCAGGACTTGAAAATTTTACGGTGCAGGATGAAACCATTGCAGATGCAGTAGCAGGGGTGAATTTCTTAGTTGCCTCGTCTCTTGTGGATCCTTTCAAGATTTTCGTTCTGGGTCATAGTTTAGGAGGAATGTTGGCCCCACGTATCGCTCTCCAGAATGACCACATTACTGGTTTGGTCATCATGGCAGGGCCAACCCGCCATCTTGAGGATCTCATATTAGAACAATCGCGCTACCTAGCGAACTTAAGTGGTTTAAATCAATCTGTGGAGATTGCCGAGCTTGAACGACTCGTGATGCAAGTAAAGAATTTAGACATGAATCAAAGCGAAGACGTCCTTGGTGCACCAAAATCGTATTGGGCGGATCTGGCGACGTATAATCCTGTGGCAACAGCGCAACTCTTGGATGTTCCCCTGTTCATTCTTCAGGGGGAACGAGATTATCAGGTGACACTGACGGATTTTGCTCAATGGAATGAAACCTTTTACGAAAGTCCATCAGTGACATTACAGACCTATCCGTCGTTGAATCATTTCTTCATAGCGGGGACCGGAGTACCGACCAATGCGGAATATCTGATCGAAGGGCATGTCGCTGAAGAAGTCATCTCAGATATCGCATCCTGGATAACCACGCACTAAACGGTTCTTGTGTCTCTGCAGCTCTTCGTTATCTGTTTCGAAGCATCTACACCCATTGGCCTTCTGCTTTCAGAGCGAACCCCGACACAAAAAGAAATGATTTATGGTTGTTGATTGGTGGTATATTGATTGTAATCCCGGTAAACCCACTGAGATTTACCCCGTAGGATTCCTCTCCAACAGTGAGTTTTTGAAAACCATTCGCTCCCCGTGCAGATACCGTACCATTTTTCAGTGCTATCACACCAGCTGGAGAGAAGATTCGAAACGGTATCAAATCTGTAAACAGCATCGTAAGAACAATAAATGGCAATAAAATGATGTATAAGATCAGCGCTCCAATGGGATTTGACACATTATTTATTGCATCAACAAGTTGCTGTACAAATGTCAGACCAATCCACCAAAGCATCGCTCCTTCGCCAATCGCGTTGAAATAACACATGCTATTGGAGATGTTCTCATCAGTCATGGATGGAGCCGAGGAGGAGAACCCTGCCTTTTCCAGCAAGGTGAGTCCATTGATGTTCGAGGAGAACCGTGGATGGTTTGCCCCAAAGAGGCCTTTCTCATATAACAATGATTCATAGGTTGCAATCGCTGCACAATCATTTCGCTGTTGGGCTTTATACAATTCAGTAAGATAGAATCGGATTTGTTCTGCTTCATCTGTCGTGACGGTCAGTTGGTTCCGCTCTGGCTGTCGGCCCAGGTAGTGGTTTACTTCGATGCTGACAAGCTCTGTTTTCACAGCAAATATATTGTTTTCTGAGGACGCAAGAGCAGGAGTAAATCCTGCTAAAAGGATGACAACAGCTGAGAAGATACTTAATGAGATGATTTTTTTATTCATGTGTTTCCTCTCCATGTGATAATAATCGGTATCCTCTATTTAATTCTTTATATGGAGAAATTTTAGATAAAAATTCATGATGATAAAACCTCATATTTTTTATGTATTGGAACATCAAACGACACATTTTTTTACAAAAGAAACATCAATAGAGCAATCTTCGATGATAATCGATAAATTTTATCTTTTTAAAAACATTTAAATGGCTCGGCCCTTTATTGTCTCTAAAGGAAGGAACTCTTATGAAATATCGTAATTCAAAAAAGAATCTAAGCGCAGGTCTTGTGATTAGTGGAATATGCTTTTTGATCTTTTGTGTCACCCTCACGCCAGCGATGATAACGACTAACAAAGGTTCTATGCGTATCAGCGAAGGGGACATCCCTACCTGGGCGATAGGGGATTCTTGGACCTACACGATTAATCCTCTTTCGTTTTCAAGCCCGAACATGTCATTTTATGGTTCTATCGATAATTTTCAACAAACTGTTGTGGAGAAAAACGATGATACATATACGATTAGTATTTCTGGGGACATCGCCGGTGATGTCGTTGTCAACGATATCCAAGGAGAACTGACTGGGATAATTGTTGGGGAATCCCAAGTACGCGTCTCAGATTTGGCGGATATAACTACGGAGTTACATTCGTTTGGAGAAGTAATCATTATATGGATGTCGTTTGATTATACAATGGATATGTTTATGAGCTCCTCTCCTGCTCTCGAGATGTATGACTTTCCTCTACGGTATGAGGAATGGCAACTGAATGGTCTAACGACCATTGCAGGTACTTTTTCCATTGAAGGACTTCTTACTCAGCCCTTTGATGGAAGCCAGTGGGTCGATGAGACTGTGGAATGCCTCACCCAGGAACAGATCACTGTCCCTGCTGGGACGTTTGAGTGTTACAAGATCGGACGGGAAACCACCTTTAGCTGGTTCTCCACCCATGTCGGCAATATGGTAAAAACAACGGTTGACCAGTCTGATGAAAATATGGAGATCCATTTGATAGCCACCCTCAACACTTACGCAAGGGTCAATCAGCCCATTACTGTTACCATGGACCTTTCTCCGTCAATGACCGTCCCTGGAGCATCTGTATTAATTTCTGGTGACGCTGTCGAGACCGGCTCTGGTGATCCGATTCAGAACGGCGCCATCCTTATTGAGATTCCCACTCTTGGTTGGAGCTGGACCATCACAACTAATTCCGAAGGGCAGTACACATTAACATTCAACGCTCCTACCATGACAGATGATACCGCATGCGGAAGAGAAACCGGATCTGGTGGTGTTCTTGTGAAGTGTACCAGCGGTGGTGTATCCGGGTATCGTGTGCAGACATTGACCACCCTTCAAGATACCCCCCCGGAGACTCCCGCCATCCAGGGTCCCACCGAGGGAAAACCCAAGATATCCTATGATTATACCGTTATTTCGGTTGATCCAGAGGATGATGATATCCTCTACTTTATTGATTGGGGTGATGGTACCAACAGTAGCTGGGTCGGACCCTACGAATCAAACGAGAACGTGACTCTGAGCCATACGTTTGCGAAAAAAGGCAGCTATACTGTGAAGGTCCAAGCACGGGATATCTACGCTGCGACAAGTGAATGGGGCTCTCTTCAGGTGACCATGCCTTCTGTTGCATCGGTATTCCTGATGAAATGGCTCTTTCATTTCCCTCTATTGTATAACTTGCTTCATCAGCTCCTCGGAGAATAAATATTCTCCCACCTCCCCCTTTTTTATATGAATAAAATTTATATAATGTGCTGATGTATTAACAGCTATGAAGAACAACCTGAGACACGGGATGGGAATTCTCCTCCTTGTATTTCTTGCGTTTCTCTGTCCTTCTCTGTCTGCTTCACTTTCAAATCATTCAC
>JBFYMQ010000036.1:0-17503 GCA_041304825.1 Thermoplasmatales archaeon | reverse complement strand
CGTTTCAAGATACTATAGGTTGGGCTACTGAATGATTTCTCAACAATCTGAATAAGGTCATCTGCATCGACTACCTCAGTTCCTCGTGGGACTTCAATCATCAACGTACCTATATTCCGTTGGTTATGCGTGGGAGCAGAGCAGGTTTTATCCCGTGCCTCAAGTTTTCTGACGACTTCCATGGCGCAGGGACACGCAGTCATCCCAATGACTTTGACACCGATAAGTTTTTTCAGCTCACCAGTGCTGTTTGCACGTGCTTCTGCAATGAGTTTATATGGCTCAACACCTTTTTGACCAGAGGGGTAAAGGACATCTAAAAAATAATCTGCCTCTGCTTTTACCTCTGAAAAGGTTGCGTAGTCATGTTTTTTAAGCAACAGTTCAGCGGTTTTTGCGCAGAATGACTCTAAATCCGATACCGGTGTTCTCAGGGTTTGATCAATGATTTCAGAGACTAATTCAAGGTTGCGTGACATATGGCTGCCTTTCTGTGATGCTGGAAGATCCACAAACAGATCTAAGGTCACCGTGAGAGGAACTACTGATTTTTTATTTGGTCGTCTGATGTGAACAAGTTTTTTTACACCAGTTACTCCTACTCTTGTCAGCTTGAAATGTGAGGACGCTAGTCTTGATTGTACATCTGGCAGATCCATGGTTTTCATCAGAGTCACTGACAGCGAAATACCCTGATATTTCAAAAACATTCGCTTTATACCCAGATTTGTTCGAAAAAAATTGACTAGAGATCATCTTCCAATGTCACGAGCGGTTTTTTTTAAGAATGCTCATATAGTACCTTTTGTTTACATATTATTGAAGGGAATAGAGGGGTATCTGCATAACGAACGTGAGACGATATCAGAAAGCGGCGATGGGGATTGGAGCCATGATTATTTTTATCGCCATGGTCCTTGTCGCAGGGATTGTTGCTTATGTGCTCTTGTCCACAGGGTCATTGCTGGAGATCCAATCAGGAAACACAGGGACGCAAACCATTAAGGAAGTCTCATCAGGCTTGAAGGTATCCACAATCCAGGGGCATAACACCGCAGGGTTAATTGATAAAATCGTTATTCTTATCACCCCGCGGGCTGGTTCCCCAGAAATCGATCTCGCAGGGGTACTCATCGAACTGTCTGATTCTGAACAGAAAAATATCCTGGAGTATTCATCATCGTATTGGATTGATGGGACTGCAGGGTTAGATAGTCTTTTTGATGTTGATGCGTTTTCTTCTGTTGCCTCCGAGTTCGGAGCTATTGTCTTAATTGATGATGACGGTTCGTGTAGTCAAACCACTCCGGTGATCAATCGGGGGGATAGTGTGATGTTAGCGCTGAATACGACCGCTACCCTTAGTGGAATAGGTGAAAATATCAATATCATGGGCAATGTCATCCCTGAGGAGGGAGCCTGGAGCATCATTCAGTTCCGCACGCCGTCTTCCTTTGTGAATCCGATCCTCATTTTACAACAGGATTAAGTGTTGTTGGAATCATTATCATGTGGTTTTTGTCAGTTATTTTCTTTGAATTTACTGAGAAATGAGGGAAAAAAGTAAAATAACCCCCCTTGTTATTCAGGGAGGGTATCTGAACTGCCGCTGTGGCTTAGAGGTATAGCGATTCCTTGGTAAGGAATAGGTCGAGGGTTCAATTCCCTCCAGCGGCTCTTGTTAAGAATTATCATTATTGTTTTTGTAAATAAATCAGTGCTCCCATTTGAATGCCATCGTGTTTTCAAGGAGAAAGTTATTTAAACTCAGACTACATGTATGAAATTATGATACAGTTGTATCAAAAAATCAAACAGTTAAAAATCTTAAAATTATTTATAGAGAACCCTCACAATAGCTATTATCTCCGTGAATCCGCCCGTCTCTTAAAAATGGATCCCATGACAGTAAAACGAGCACTCACTTTATTTGTCGCAGATGGAATATTACTAAAAAAAGAGGAAAAAAACCAAATCCTCTACAAAGCAAATATAGATTCACCTGCCTTCCGTTATCTGAAAATATCCTACAACCTTTCATGGTTGCAGAAAAAAGGAGTGCCTGAATTTCTTAAAACCCATATGAACACGGTCACCTCCATTCTTCTATTTGGAAGCTATGCAAAAGGTGAAAACAATAACGAAAGTGACGTTGACGTCCTTGTTATTTCTCTTTCTAAAAATACACCAACTGCGGAGTTGGCGAAATTACTCAAACGCGATGTGAACCTCATCAATTTTACACCAGCGCAATGGACACAACAAGCAAAAACCAATAAAGCATTCTATCTCGATGTAATCCTCGATGGGATTATATTATATGGCACAAAACCGGTGGTTTGATGAAAGCAAGTGAATGTTTTCAGAAACGACTCCTGCGCAAAATAAAACCTGATCACCTCAAAGTAACAAAAGCTTTGGAAATGGCTGAGATAAAAAGGCAACGGGCACAGGATCTCTTTGAGAACGACTTTTTTGAAGAATCCATTGTATCATCCTATACCAGTATGTTCCAAGCAGCTCGTGCGCTCTTGTTTCACGATGGAGTCATTGAAAAAAGCCATGCCTGTGTCGTCACATACCTCAGAGAACTCTATTCACCAACGCTAGGGCAGGATAAAATAAATTGGCTTGATACGTACCGACTGGAGCGTCATGAATCATTTTACGGACTGGAAAAATCTAATATCGATGAAGATGAAGCAAAAGATGCGCTTGAGAAATCTGAAAAATTCCTAGAAAAAGTCCAACAAATCCTTACTTCACTTAATAAAAAATCATAAAACATAGTAGATGAATTGAACCTTTTGTAAGAATCCCTCCAGCGACTCTTGTTAAAAAAACACGGTTATTTTATAATAGATTTACTCTTAGTAATTTGAAATATTTTTCTCATTTTTGGTTCTTCTAAAAAAGCAATCCCGCACGTGTCCTTTGTAACATAGGTTAAAAGCCGCGTTTTCCTTCGATTTCTTAAAAAAAAGTAAGCACACAAATCCCTTCCCCTCCACTCAATCGTTTCCAATGATTATTCCTCTTGTACAAACGATGTGGATGAAAAAGAAAAAAACAGTTTGATAAAAAGATGTTTTATTGTTGTTTCTGTGACCACCCGTCATCGCTCACTTTGTTCGCTATAAATTGGTGGAATTCTTTCTTTAAATTCGATTACCAAAAAACATGAATTCTAAGGATGTATTGGTGCAATAAAAAATAGGCATCTTTCGCCATCGATGATGTTCTCTATAGATCAGCAATTTGTTGCTTTGGAAATTATTAAACATCGGTTAGAAAAGATACAGATAAAAGAATAATCATACATCGAATGGATAAGCTCTATCAAATTAAGAAATAATGTGGACATAATTCCATGGTTTCTATCCACATTCCAACTTCCACTTTTTCAACATATGGCATTTCTAAAATCGTATCTCTAAGTCCGCAGAGATGAGGAAAATCTTTCACGACACTAATAGCTATTACATCATGACTACCGACTAATTTTGAAGCAACTATAACACTTGGTAATTGGATAATTTTTTCAAGAACTTGAGCAGAATACGCAGGTTTTACATTGATCCCAAACCGTGTAATAAAGGAATAGCCTATCAGTGATGGATCGATAACGACAGTTGAATTGATAATCACTCCTTCTTTTTTTAATCGTTCAAAACGATTACTGATAGTATCCGGAGATACCTTCAATAATCTGGCAATCTCACGAAAAGAAGTACGCGCATCTTTTTTGAGTGCGTCTATAATGGCAATATCAATTTTATCTGCATCCATAGTTGGCTCCTAATCAAGCTCAAAATTCTTGGGGCACAAAAGAGGTTTATCTACTAAAATATCAACGTCGACGTTTTTTACCTGTTGGAAATCGCTAATTGTACTCTTTGTTATCCCAATTTTTTCTATGTCATCTTGTATCGCTATCGCTTCGATATCATAGCGTCCAATTGCTCGTGTCACGACGCACATCCCGGATATTCGTTTTACCATGTTGAGAATCTGATCAGAATAAGGATGTGTTACTTGTATCCCAATGAAAACCAAATATTTTTTTTCGAGTTGTTTCGGATCAATTACAATCGTTGTACCACGGATGATTCCCTTTTTTATCATTACGTTATAATGATTTTTAATAGTATCTGCAGAGACTTTGCACTGTTTAGCAATTTCTTTAAAAGACCTTCTGGCGTCTCCTTGGAGTTGTCTCAATATTTGAATATCAATTTTATCAATTTCATTTTCCGACATATGATGATCGATACACGATGTTGTTTCTATCATTGTATGAATTTTTTCTATAAGATTCTTTCGTTTGTCAGTTATTTTTCTAAATTTTCAGTATTTTTATTTCATAAATACCTATTTTGTCCAATTTTTATTATAAAATATGAACATTATAGCAAAATTTATAAAGAAAATTGCACTCATGTCGACCATATTTTAATAAGAGGACGATAACAATGGCAATGGCATACGTGCTCATAAAAACATCCCCCGGACATGCTCGCGATGTGTATTATAAATCAAATTATCTCGAAGAGATATGTGAAGCTCATCCACTTGTCGGTGAATATGATTTAATTTTTAAGGTCAAAGCTGATAATTCAGAAACAATCGGCTACATTATCGAAGATAGAATCAAAAAATTGGACGGTATCATCTCGACGGAGACTTTCCCTGTTACCAATTTTATAAACCAAGGAAAAAAAGCTTAGAAAAAAAACCCTAAACGAATTTCACTATGATACATCAGGTTGAATAAATGACAATCAAAATATTTGTCACCGGTGGAACATTCGACAAAGAATACGATGAAATAGAAGGAAAACTCTTTTTCCGTGATACACACCTTCCGGAAATGCTGAAACTCGCGCACTGTCGACTTGATATAGATCTACGAACACTAATGATGATTGATAGCATGAGTATGAAAGATCAAGATAGAACCATTATTGTCGAGAATTGTAAAAACGCACTGGAAGACAAAATAGTTATCACTCATGGAACAGATACCATGGCTGAAACTGCAAAACGATTAGGTGAAACAATCAAGGATAAAACCATTGTTCTCACTGGTGCAATGGTACCCTACCGATTTGGTAGTTCCGATGGATTATTCAATTTAGGTAGCGCACTTGCCTTTGTTCAAACTCTACCATGTGGGGTATATATTTCTATGAATGGACGATATTTCGCTTGGGACAATGTTATAAAAAATAAACGACTTGGAGAATTTGAAGAGATTAAAGTAATTCAGTAGAACCGATAAAAACAGTCAATTTCATCTGTTTTTTTTGGGTGGGGCTTTGAATCTTTGGTAAGAATTCCTCCAGCGGTTTTTGAAACCTTTTTTCCGGTTAGACACTCGTGAAAATGCAATCCCGGTGACGGCTCTTATTGAATGGGTAAAAAGCCCCTGTTTCTAATTTTCGTGATATTTAAATATTCGAATTTAATTTGATGTAGTAATGAATGAAGCAGATGTGTTCAAAGCATTGGCAGATCCAACCCGTTTAAAAATTCTCGAATGTATTAGAAAAGGAGAAAAGTGTATTTGCGAAATCATCCCATATACGGGGAAGTCCCAACCGAATGTTTCTCAACATTTGAAGGTGTTAAAAAACGCTGGTATTGTTGATGAACGTAAAGATGGTACTCGAATTATTATTAAAGTTTCGAAGAATGAGATTTACACTATTCTTGATAAAGTGAAGGATATCCTTGAAAAATAGTAAAATGGTAATATTTAAATATTTGAATATACTTATTCTTTTGGATGAATGAAGTTGATATCTTCAAAGCATTGGGTAACTCGACAAGACTACGAATTCTTGATTCAGTGAAAAAAAAGAAACAATGCATCTGTGAGATCATTCCCATCGCTGGTAAATCTCAACCAGATGTTTCTCATCATATAAAAATTCTGAAACACGCTGGTTTAATCTTGGAACAAAGGGAGGGGACAAACATTTTCATCGAAGCATCAAACAAACATATTTTTGATATTATAGGAATGGCAAGGAGGCTACATGAATGAACCCGATTGACATCATTATCGCAGGATTTGACATGCTCATGGAATATCTCTCAGCACATGTTTTAACATGTCTTATTCCAGCGTTTTTTATTGCCGGCGCAATCGCTGTATTTGTATCAAAACAGTCGGTTATGAAATATTTTGGTGCAAAGACTAAAAAATATATTTCTTACCCTGTTGCAGCACTTTCTGGCACTATTCTTGCTGTTTGTAGTTGCACGGTCCTTCCTTTATTTACCAGCATTCATAAACGTGGTGCTGGTATCGGTCCTGCAACAGCATTTCTTTTCTCAGGCCCTGCAATTAATGTTCTTGCAATTGTTCTTACTGCTCAGGTTTTAGGTTATGATATTGGTCTTGCACGAGCAGTTGCTGCTATTTTGATGTCAGTTGTTATTGGTTTGTTGATGGCTTTTATTTTTAGAAAAGAAGAATCAGAAAAAAAGAAAGATGATAAGGATATATTTGCTGTTCAAACAGGTGAGACGAAAAACATTCGTCCTGTGTGGATCTCGGTTTTATTTTTAGTGTTGCTTGTTTTGATTCTTGTTATTGGTGCTGCAAGTAGTAGTTATATACCCTGGGTTCCAAAACTTGCGATTGTTTATTTTTTAACACTTATTATTTCAGGTGTCCTAATTTTTTATTATACTCGTGATGAGGTTAAAAACTGGGGTATGGAAACATGGGGTTTAACTAAGAAGATCTTTCCGATACTTATTGTTGGTGTTTTTATTGTTGGGATAATAGGTGGTATCGCGGCTTATTTTATGCCGGGTACTGATCCAGCTACTGCTCTTGGTGTTGCTGTTGCACCCTATATTGGTGGAAATGATATTTTCTCATGTTTCCTTGCATCACTAATTGGTGCTCTCTTGTACATGCCTACTTTGTTGGAAGTTGCTATTGTTGGGAACTTGTTCGGTTATAGTGCTGGTATTATGGGTGGTGGTCCAGCCCTTGCATTGCTCCTTGCGGGTCCTTCGTTGAGTCTTCCAAACATGGTGGTTATCACAAAGGTTATGGGTGTGAAAAAAGCATTCACATACTTTACATTAGTGATTATTATTGCTGCTCTTGTTGGTTTTATTTATGGAATGATTGCGGGTTAAGGTGATTATTTTATGCAGAAGAAACCCTGTTGTCCTGCAAGTGCCATGAGGAATGAACGACAGATTATCGTCAGTGGAAATCTCATAGGTCTTGTGGATCTTGACACTAGCCTACAGGAAAAATATGAGATGAGTATGCCGGGTGAAAAACAAATAAGAAAAGAACTCGTGGAACGGGTGAAACTTTTCCACCATGTTGTTCCTGGTGTTGAAAACCAGTATGAAGACGCACTCTATGAGGTCTATCCTCCCCATTGTAGGAAAAGGAGCGAAGAAGAATGACAGCAGAGAAAAAACTAGGGTTTTTTGAGAAATATCTTACTTTGTGGGTTCTTCTGTGTATTATTGCCGGGATCCTCTTGGGAAGGGTGTTTCCTGAAGCTGCAGATGTGTTGAATCAGTTACAATATGCACAGGTTTCTCTTCCGATAGCAGTGTGTTTGTTTTTTATGATTTATCCGATCATGGTGCAGATCGACTTCCGGAAGGTCATTGAGGCAGGGAAAACACCGAAACCTGTGGCGTTGACGTTGTTTGTGAATTGGGCTATTAAACCTTTTACGATGGCGTTGTTCGCCTGGTTATTTATGAGTGTCTTGTTTGCCCAGTTTCTGAGCCCGGTTTTGGCATCTGAGTACATCGCAGGGATGATTCTTTTGGGTGTTGCCCCGTGTACTGCGATGGTGTTGGTTTGGAGTTATCTTTCGAAGGGGAATATGGGTCATACTCTTGTGATGGTTGCTATTAACTCGTTGACTATGCTTGTGTTATATGCACCGCTTGCAGCGTTCCTCTTGGGTGCAGCGAGCATTCCGGTGCCGTGGGAAACCATGGCGTTATCTATAGGAATTTATGTCGGTTTGCCTCTTGCTGCGGGGTATGTGTCCCGGAACCAGATTCTGAAACGAAAAGGCACTAAGTGGTTTGAGACACGTTTTGCTCCTTCGCTTCATTATGTTGCGATTGTTGCTTTGTTAATCACATTGGTTGTATTGTTTAGCCTGCAGGGGAATGTGATCGTGGATCAGCCTGTGATTATCGCATTGATATTCATCCCGTTGTTTATTCAGAATCAAGTGATTTTCTGGCTCTCCTATGGGTTAGCAAAGATCCTTCGGTTATCCTATGAGGATGCGGCTCCTTCTGCACAGGTTGGTGCTAGTAACCATTTTGAGGTAGCGATTGCGGTATCTATCATGCTGTTTGGGTTGACCTCAGGTGCAGCGCTTGCCGCGGTCGTTGGTGTTCTCATGGAGGTTCCAGTGATGCTCCTTTTAGTGAAAATTTGTCTGAGAACACAACATTGGTTCCATAATAAGGAGGTTGCAACCGAGTGAAGAAGGTGTTGTTTGTCTGCGTGGAAAACGCGTGTCGTAGTCAGATGGCGAAAGGATTCTTCAATACATTTACCAAGAATGCTGTTGCTGAGAGTGCTGGAACACAACCAGCAGAAAAGGTTGATCCGGTTGCAGTCCAAGTTATGAAAGAAAAAGGTATAGACCTGAGTGGTTTTGTTCCAAAAATGCTTACATTTTCTATGAATAACGAGTTTGATGTTATCGTCACCATGGGATGTATGAAATGTTGTCCAATCACACCCCAAGAGAAGACGATCACATGGGATATTGAGGATCCGAAAGGAAAACCACCGGGGGCGTATAGGCAAATCAGGGATCAGATTGAAAAGAATGTGAAAAAACTGATGACCGAGGTGATAAGAGATGGATGAAAAGACAAAGGAGCTGGTTGGTATCACTGCTTCTGTCGCAGGTCATGGTAGACCATGTTTCCTAAATCATTTCAAACAAGCGAAAAAAGAAGGCGTATCACAGGAGGATATCAATGAATTGGTTGAGTTTGCCCGGAGTATTAGTACAGCGGGTGACAAGGGAATTAATGAGTTTATATCAAAGACAATGAAAGAGAAAAAAGGAGGATGTTGAATGAAAATAGAGATATTAGGAACCGGTTGTCCAAAATGCAAGGCAACCGAGAAGGTTGTAAAAAAAGTTGTTGAAGAGTTGGGAAAAGACGTAGAAGTTGTGAAGGTTGAAGATTTGCAGGAGATTGTGAACCGTGGGGTAATGATGACTCCAGCGGTGGTTATCGACGGTGAGGTGAAAATCGTTGGGCATGTTCCTAGTTCAGATGAGATTAAAAAACTCTTACAAAAGTAGGTGATGATGAGTTGAAGAAGGAGAAATGTCTCTGTGAGGCTGACGAGGTGTTAATCTTCCCTTGTTCTGGTGGATCGAATGTTGGACAACTCGCTAATGAAACAGCAAAAAGGCTAACGGATCAGGGTGTTGGTGGTATGTATTGTCTCGCAGGAATTGGTGGACATATCAGTGGTTTTGCCGAGGCAACACGGGAAGTAAAAAAGGTTGTTGTAATCGATGGATGTCCAGTACGCTGCGCGAAAAAAACCTTAGATCATGCTGACTGCCCCGTAACTATACATGTTGTTGTTACTGAGTTAGGTATCAAGAAATCATCAGATTTTCATCTCGATGACATAGAGATAGTAAAAGTTGAAAAAGCAGTAAAAGAGAAATTGAAAAAATGAAGAACAAAAGATTGTACAGCGTCGTAACATCATTGTTTTTTGTGATAAGCTTTGTAGTACTAAGCGGGTGTACAAGTGACAGTTCTAATAACTCAGAAGGTCTGTCATGGTTAACCAATTATACCCCAGTTCATACTGTTGGTACAGGGTCGAATGACTTCTGGATTACCTATCCAACAGGTAATCCTTCAAGCGGACAAGACGTAGATCATCTGAACTGGATTGTTGATTCTCTAAAAACGAAACCGGTCTTGTTTGTAGTTCATCGAACTGGATGTATTGGTTGTGCTGATCAAGCTGAACGTGTGATAGAATTAGGGAAAACCTACGATGAAGAAGTAAATTTTTATGATCTTGATGCTGTCTACGAAGCTTCAAGTGACTTACTACAAAAAGCAAATGAGGTGTACATGTATGATCCTAATGGTGCACCCGGATACATTGCTCTTACAGGAATATATACGTCTATAAAAGAGAATGGAGCGGTGAAAATCGGTTGGCACACCTGGGAAGCACCAAATGATATGACCGTTAGCAATTCTGATCTGGAAACTTGGATTAAAGATGCAATTTATTATTATCATATAAACAAGTAGATAAACGAGGTTGATATGAAAAAATGGATTGTTGCCAGCACACTTATTCTCCCTGTAATACTGGTAGGATTATTTTTCCTCCCTTCATTTATTGAGGGCGAGAATTTTGAAATTAAACCCGCAGAGAATTTCACAACAACTGATGTAGAGGGTACTACTTTTAATTTGAGTGATTACACCGGAAACGTTGTTGTTCTTCACATCACTGGTTTAGAAACGCCGCTTTGTATCGAATGTCTTGAGGAGATGAAAGGACAAATAATTGAACTAGAAAAATTATCGCAATCCTCTCAAAACGTGACAATTATTACGATTAATAAACGAGTGAATCCTTCTTCGGATAATGGTAAAGTGATGGCGGAGCGGGATTTTGGTGTCAATGTGAGCTGGCATTGGGTTGAAGATTTCAGCCCATATCCTATTACAAGTTTGTTTTATAATTATTTTACCGTTGAGGGTGCATTTTCCAATCCAACTATCGTTTTGATCGATGCGGATCAGAATCTTGTCGGTGTGTATCATGTGTACTGCATGGGGAAAGGAAAGATTGATGATATTCAAACCGCGGATTCATTATCACAGGATGTATCAGAGATACTCGACGGAAAATGGGAAGAGTTCAGAGGGAGAAATTATAACAATGAATTAACATTTATTGGGATTTTTAGTCTTGGGATATTAACTGCGCTTTCTCCTTGTTCCATTGCCCTTCTTGTCGCCATGATTTCGTATGTGGGTTCATTGCAAAAACAAGATGAAAAAAGTTCAACAAAGAAATATTCATTGCAGGGTTTTTGGATCGGTGTCGTCGTCACCCTTGGAATGGCGTTTGTCTTTTTTATTTTTGGTCTTATACTCTCTTCAGTTGGTATCTTCATTGAAGCATCCACTATTTTTTACCTCGTGGCAGGAATAATACTGGTTCTTCTTGGTATTAATGTGTTCAAACCATTAAAGGAACTGCTTGTTCGTCAATCCCGAAGTGGTAAAAGCTCATCAGTGATGATGAAAGGTCAGAATATCTTTTCAAAGTTAAGTGCAAAATCGATCTATCTCGGTGCATTCTTTTTGGGCATCCTTTTCTCGATTGGATGGGCGCCATGCGCCCTGTCGTTGATGATGCCGGTCTTTATCCTTACCCTCTCGCAGAAGATTTCCATCCTCACGGGTGGATTATTATTGTTTGTCTTTGGTTTGGGTCATGGAGTACCCATCATCCCATTATGTGCTGCAACCAGCGGTATTCGGGGAAAACTAGGGAATAAGTATGTTACTGCTGGGAAATGGATGCAAAGGGTATTTGGCGTCATTATCATTAGTATTGGTATAATCATGGCGATACGGTTTTGGGGAATTACATTCTGGTGATAGGCGATGTAACTTTTGATCGCAATAATGTAATTCCTTCACTTCGAGCATGTAGTATGTCATTCATCGTTGTTCCTTTCATCTCTTTTCGGTTGAGTATGTGGTTTTTCAATGCTTTTCTGTAGAGAATATATTCATCTTTTTCAGAGAAGTTCGGAATGACTTTTTCGGTGAAAAGAAATTCTTCTATCGAACGGTTCTTCCCGTTGTTATTCCCATCAGTCAAATCAACCTTATATGAGTCATAGATGAGGAAACAATGAATCATCGGTAAATATGGTAGATGATATTTTTCAAGGATCAGATTCGTACCGGTGACGATGTCTTCAGTCATTGCATAGATTCCAATCATTTTGTAAACAGGAATGTTGAGTTCTTCCCCAAGAGTTGCAATAACCGCATGTTTTGTCGTACAGGAACCAAATCCCTCTTTGAAAAGAATCAAAATATCTTCTGTTGTTGAATTATATCTATAGGGTACGTCATGTACATATTTACAGGCATCCCAGAAAGTATTAATCCCAAGGTTGATGAACGTAGGTGAAATAATTCCTTTGTTGGTAATGATAGGATTTGGAAATACTGTGTAGTTATCCATGTGATACCTTTGATTTGATGTAATACCTGATTGTTGTAATAAATACTTTTATTTGCCTGTTGAAGATAACTGCATTGAAAAGGAGAAATATTGTTTTTTTTTTTGCGGGCTTTCTAGTCATGCACTGTAATCTCTCCAGCGGTTTCTGAAATTTTATTTCTTCAGTTGGAATCCCCTAAAATACAATCCTGCAGACGGCTCTTGTTGTATGGCTAAAAAGCCGCTTTTTTATTGATTTTTCTCTTGATTCAAACATATATCACAAATACCATGTACATCAATTTGAAAATGGCAGATTTCACCTTTTATTTTCGTTTGAAGAAAATCTATTTTGTCTATGTTAAAATGCGTCACCGTATCACATTTTTGACAAATAAAATGACAATGATTATTCTTCTCTCGTGAATAAACCATCTTCCTATCGCACATATAGGAGTGGAGTTCTTTCTTCTTTCGTAAATCCTTTAAAAAACGGTACACTGTCGCAATACCGATCGTTTTATCCTTTTTTCTAATTTTATCAAACAAGTCATCAGCCGTAAATAGGGATGTAAACGTTGATATTTCAGATTGTATCAACTCTTTTTGTTTGGTCTTTCTTGACTTTTTTACCATGACAACAGTCCTCTCTTATTGATAATGGTAATCAATAATGTTTTTAAATACATGTTGCTTAAAAGGACGCCGAACAAAGGCTGAGTTCTATGAAAAAAAAAATAATCATAACCGTAGGAATACTATGTAGCTTACTGCTATTGAGCGGGTGTATACAAAACCAAAATGAACAGCAAGGCATTCAGATTGTCGCCTCATTTTATCCACTAGCCTTTTTTGCAGAACAAATCGGTGGAGACTACGTCACCGTGACTCAATTAATCCCTGAAAATACTGAACTACACGCATGGCAACCATCAATCTCAGATATCACAGCAGCAAGCAACGCAGATATCCTCCTCTACAATGGCGCACAGTTGGATCATTGGTTTGAAGAAGATATACTCTCAACCATCGATAAAACTGGAAAAATAATTGTTGAAACAACAGAAGGTATTACTCTTCTTGAAAGTGAAACAGTAAATGAACACGATGGAGAAAATCACGAACACGAAGGCCATGAACATGACCTCTACGACCCTCATACCTGGGTAAGTCCGTTCATAGCTTCGCAACAAGCAGAAAAGATTTATGATGCCCTCGTAGAAAAAGACCCTGAACATACAGACTATTACACCCAACACTGGAACCAGTTACAACAAAGATTTACCACCATAGATACATCGTTTCAAGATGGATTATCGACAAAACAAAAGGATGCCATATTTGTCACTCATGCAGCATTTGGCTATCTTGCAGACCGATATGGTTTTCACCAGCATGGTGTAATTGGCCTTTCCGCTGATGAGCAACCAAGTGCATCAACAATTTCGACATTAGTCAGCACCATGATTGAATACGAAACCTATACAGTCTATGTCGATCCCGTCTATTCTGATAGTTATGCACAGACGTTGAAAAGCACGCTTGAATCATCAACCGGTCAGAATGTACAAATTCTCACATTGTATATAATGTCAGGTACTGTAGGTAACATGAATTATTTCGAACAACTTGAAAAAAACCTAGAAAATCTAAAAATAGGGCTACAAGCATCATAAGAAAAAAAAGAAGCCTAGCTGTATGCAAAAAAAAATTGTTCTTGAAATACAACACGTAGATATTGTACGATCAAAAGACCTTGTTGTTGAAGATGCGTCTTTTTCAATTGAACAAGGGGATTATGTCGGAGTGGTCGGACCAAATGGAGGCGGAAAAACTACCTTATTATTAGCAATTCTTGGTTTTCTTCCCATAAAAAAAGGTTCTATACAATTGTTTTCACAAAACATCAACACTTTTTCATCCTGGGAACGTATCGCGTATGTTTCCCAGGGAGCTACGTATTTTGATAGTAATTTTCCTCTTACGGTTCAAGAGTTAGTATCACTTGGGAGAATACAACGAACAAATATCGGCCGACCTCTCAAGAAGATTGATTGGGAGGCTGTTGATGAATCTCTTCAGCTTATGGACATTCAAGATCTCGCGAGTAAAAGGATAGGTACATTATCTGGTGGACAGAAACAACGAGCATTTATCGCAAAGGCACTTGTGCGAAATCCGGAAATCTTGATTCTTGATGAACCGGTCGCAGGAATCGATGCTACATCATTGGAGAATTTTTACAAACAATTAAGTGATTTGAACCAACAAAAAAACCTTACTATTTTAATTGTTTCTCATGATTTATCAGCGGTTTTTTGTCGAATGACAAAACTACTCTGTGTCAATAAAAAGGTGTATCTCAGTGATATCACAAAAGAAAGCGACCCGAATGTTATCTTAAAAAAAGTGTACGGGGAGCATTTTCATTTTGTTTTCCACAAGCATGAGTGCAAAGGAGACTTTCACCATGATTGACTCATTATTGTTCGATATTCCTAAACTTCTTGGGTACCAGTTCTTCCAATATGCGTTACTTGGTGGGATGATTGCTGCGCTTGCAACATCATGGGTTGGGCTTTTTCTGGTTCTTCGCCGCGAGGCAATGATAGGTGATGGAATCGCCCATACCGCTTTTGGTGGTATAGCATTAGGGTTATTGCTTGGGATTCATCCTCTTATCACTGCATTGCTTGTCTCGATTCTTGCGGTCTTTGGCATCTCCTACATGCGGAAAAAAGGGCTTGCAAAATCAGATGCGGCAATCGCGGTTATGCTTTCCCTTGGTTTTTCTTCAGGGTTAATCATCATTAGTATTGCTGGTGGTTTTAATGTTGAGATCTTTAGCTATTTGTTTGGTTCCATTCTGACGATTGATCAAACTGATCTTATCATTGTCTCAGTACTTGGTGTTGCATCACTGTGTTTCTTTGGTATTTTTTACAAGGAGTTACTTGCGATAACGTTTGATGAAGAGTCTGCAAAGGTCACAGGGATACCAGTGGGTCTTTTTTCGTTTGGTTTTAATCTTCTTGTTGCTTCCACTATTGCTCTTTCCATTAAAGTCATTGGAGTAATCCTTGTTGTTGCCCTGATGGTTTTACCAGGTCTTGCTGCGTTACAATTAAAACGATCGTTCAAAGGAACTATGCTGGCTACAATTGTTTTTTCCATCATGAGTGTTATTATCGGTATTTTTCTTTCTGCAATCTATAATGTTGCAACAAGTGGTGTTATCGTGTTTACTGCTGCCGGTATTTTTTTACTGGCTGTAGTATATCGTAGATTCGTGTGATTGTTGGATCTGTTGCTTGAGTGTTTTTCCTGCGGGTTTCTAGTCATACACGATAATCCCCCCAACGGCTCTCCGAATTTTTTTGTTCCTGTTGTAGACTACCAAAAATGCAATCCCACGGGCGGCTCTTACAGCATAGATTTAAAGCCCCCCTAATCATAATATTTATAATAAATTCCAGGATTTCTTTTTTCTATGAAAGAACAGTATCATATATTCTGGGAACTTATTTTGGTTATTGCTTCGGTTTTTATATTTAGAAGTGGTTGGCTTCTTCTTGATACGTATTTTGGTTCCTCATTTCTAATTCCCTTCCTTATCATAGGAATATTGCTTTCCATTCCACCATTATTTATTTTAAACCGGCATCTGGAGGATATAAAGAAAAAGTAACCAACGACTTTCCATATCTGATTGGTAAAGAAATATTTTTTATCTTACCTCATTATCATTCATTATGAATATAAATAAAAAATCCTTTAAAGAAAGACAATATACACCTAAACATTTGAGGTACATTCTATGGTACAGTTAAAACGATCATTAGGCCTCCTTGAAGTGACGCTCATGAGCGTCGGCGTCATTCTTGGTGCTGGGGTGTACGTTCTTATTGGTAAAGCCGCTGGGTTGAGTGGGAATGCGTTATGGCTCTCGTTCATCCTTGCTGCAATTGTTGCATCACTTACAGGTCTTAGCTATGCAGAACTCTCTTCACGTTTCCCTCATGCAGCTGCAGAGTACATCTATGTGAAGAATTCCTTTGGTCCACACCTCGCATGGCTGGTCGGCTGGTTCATCATCGTAGGTAGCGTAATTGGAGCGACGACTGTTGCCATGGGATTTGCAAACTATTTTTCTGTACTCTTCCAAACTCCTGTCATTATCACCGCTTTTATCCTACTCGCAATTTGTGGAGCAATCCTTATCCTAGGAGTCAAAGAAAGTGCGCTTATGACCATCATTTTCACTCTCATTGAGGCAGCTGGGCTTGTTATCATCATCGTCATCGGTATCCCAGACTATGGGTCTGTAGATTATACTGAACTTGCTAAAGGATTTAGTGGCATCATCCAAGCAGGAGTGTTGATTTTCTTTGGATACATAGGATTTGAAAGCATCACTCGTCTTGCAGAAGAAACGAAGAATCCTAAAAAAACAATACCACGGGCGATTATCTATTCCATTATCATAACGACGGTTTTTTATATCTTGGTCGGTATCTCGGCAGTCAGTGTCGTTCCCTGGCAGGAGCTCACAACTGCTAAAGCGCCTCTTTCACTCATAGCAGAACGTGTCTTTGGATCACAAAGTTTCCTTATCCTCTCAGTTATCGCGCTCTTCTCAACTTTTAACACGACATTGGTCATGCTTCTCAGCGGATCGCGCATTGTCTATGGGATGGCACGAGAAAAAGCTTTACCAGATCGTTTCACTGCAATATTAAAAATTCGACAAACACCGTGGATAGCTATTATCGCCTTAATGTTCGCTGCGATGTTTTTCCTCATTATTGGAGATATTGCTATTATCGCGAATCTTACCAATTTCACGATCTTTATCGTATTTCTTGCAGTCAATGCAGCGGTTATTTACCTTCGCTATAAGTCTCCACAAACTCAGAATGGATTCAGAATTCCCTTTGCCATTGGAAAAATGCCAGTAATCCCTTTCTTAGGATTTTGTTCAGTAGCATTTATGTTGATAAGCCTTCCTCTTGAAGTTCTTGGACTTGGCGCAATCCTTGGATTGCTCGGCATCTTGTTCTACTATCTATTGTATCTTCACAAAAAAGGTAAAGGTAAGAAGGTAAATTTTTCCAAATAGGTTCTTAGAAAAACATGCAATCAAGTGTTTAAGGTTTAAGTGAGTTTTATTTTTAAAACGTAATATACGACGATGACTATTGTTCCCCGTGTCGCTCCAGCAAGGATGTTGATAAT
>JBFYMQ010000035.1:0-18419 GCA_041304825.1 Thermoplasmatales archaeon | reverse complement strand
ACCACGAGCCATGGTTTTTTTTCTATGATTCTTCCCAGTTGTTCAAACATGTTCATTGCTCTTTCTTCGTTCTTACAAAATATCCAATTTTTTCTAAGATTCTAGGTGATTGATACGCCCAAATGAATAGTCTCATTATATTATCATTTAAATATATTAATATAGAGCGGAAATGGAAAAGATGCCCATAGATATCACCTCTTTGTATGGAGACCGGACTCTGTTGTAAGGGCAGGAATTATCTCCTCCCAAAACAACGCTGTGATATGGATGCCATGGATTCCTTTGATATCTTTTAATTCCCGGATGGTCTGTAAAGCTATTTGATATCCTTCCTTTGCAGGGTCAGACGCATTTTTTATACGTTCGTACACCGCATCTGGAACATCGGTCCCAGGTACATGATATTTCATCCGCTCTGCCATTTTGACTGATTTCAGAGGAGTGATACCTGCTAGGATGTGAACCTGTTTATCGAGACCCTGCGAACGGACATCATCTATCCAGACTAAGAATTTCTCGACATTATAGACGCTCTGCGTCTGAATAAATTCCGCCCCTGCGTCGATCTTTTTCCGCAAACGATCAACCTGTATTTCAGAGGGATCTGCATACGGGTTTGCTGCTGCACCGAGAAACACGCAGGGTCGCGTCCCACGCAACAGATCACCGCTTTGAAAAATTCCTTCATCTCTCATATTTTTTATAATCTGAAGAAGTTGAATGGAATCAATGTCAAAAACGCCTTTTGCACCTGGATGATTCCCAACCGACTGATGATCACCGGTAAGACAAAGAATATTGCGAACACCAAGCGCAGCAGCACCAAGCACATCGCTTTGCAAACCGATACGATTCCTGTCTCGACAGGTCATCTGCATAATCGGTTCCATATCCATCTGGAGAAGAATCAAAGAACCCGCAAGACTGGATAGACGCACAACAGCGGTCTGATTATCAGTGACGTTAAAAGCATCAGCACAGCCTTCCAACAGGATCGCTTTATCTCGAATCTTCAGAGGATCAGCACTTTTAGGCGGCCCAATTTCAGCGGTGACCACAAACCGTTCTTCAGATAGACTTTTTTCAAAAGTACTGCGATAAGTCACGTTAGATTCTCCTGTTCATCTCGCCAGCCTTGGACCAGTCTTTCGGCGGTTGGATTATCGATAATGCTTGAAGTGCTCCTCGTTTTTTTAATCCTTGAATGATACGATCCCAGACGCATTCAACTTGCTGGTTTATCTCACATTTCCCATGGAAAGAACCACCACAAGGACCGTTAAGCATCGATTTTGGACATTGTGAGACAGGGCAGAGCCCCCCATACGAATCCAAGAGGCATTCACCACACATGACGCATCGTTTGTTAAATTCAGTGATATGGGAAATTTCCCCTAAAAATAAGGTATCAGTCCCAGCGATTATTTCTTTTTCAGTGACAAGCCCGGCAAGGGTTTGTACACCATTCCCACAGGCAAGCACAAGGATTTTTTCGGATTGGCTTAATTCCGCTGCATGGTCTTTGAGCATCCGTTTGTCATTCATCGTATGGCACGCAGGTTCGAGGATCACCCAACCTGATACAGAGATTTTTTTAGTTTCAAGCGCTTTCTTTAATGCTAAAACTTCATCTTTTCCGCCGGTATGGCAAAGCGTTGCACATTGATTGCATCCAATTAGGAACACTGGTTTTGAACCAATGCTGCGAAGAAGGTCGTCAAAATTTTTTTGCTTTGTAATAATCATTAACCTCAACATAGAAAAACAGGTTAATAAGAATATGTTTTGCTGCTTCTCAATAGAAATGATTTGAC
Organism: Thermoplasmatales archaeon; assembly: GCA_041304825.1. Classification (GTDB taxonomy): domain Archaea; phylum Thermoplasmatota; class E2; order DHVEG-1; family DHVEG-1; genus SM1-50. The sequence continues at coordinate 16,602 of JBFYMQ010000035.1, read as the reverse complement.
GGATAAAACATCCAGAGAAAAAATCACAAAAACATTATTAAGACCTAGTAGGTTTACAACAAATTGAGCAATACATGGAGAAAACTATTGTCCAATTCATCTTAGATAATTTCTTTCTATTTCTCCCATTAGGTGCGGCAGGAATTATTGCGACTATTGTTCTGTTTTTCCTCCCAAAAAAAGAAACGTCTCAGTATTCTGAAGACTTGAAATCCGACGTTATGACATTTGTCAAAATCCGATTGAACATCTATGTTGTTGTGTACCTGTTTGTTTGGATAATGATCATCATCATTGGAGTGTTGTCAGACTTTTTGATTCCCACGCTTATCGGTGGTATCATCGCATCTGTTCCGCTTATCATATTGATGCTCCTCGAATACAAAACGAACAAATCAAAGGGGTCATAAACGCATGTTCTTTATTGAGATCAACCAGAATTTCGGAGAACAGACACGGCTTCTCGCCCCTTTTATTGCGGTGATCGCAATCGCTTGGGTGTTTCTTGTCTATTACTCTTACAGAAAATATGGGACGAAAAAAACTATCGTGTATTTTTTGCCTATCATCATCGCGACCCTTTTCATGGAATCAGCAGGAGTCGCAGGAGGCAGATATTATTACCCAGGATACCTTGTCTACATCTCCGTCGTTGGTGGCGCTGTTCCTTTAATCATAATTCTTGCATGGAGCGTTAATCTTTTTTTATTCATGAATTTAGGCAAATATTTTATCTCAAAGCTGTACCAAAGGCAAAATTATTTACAAATTTTGTTCATATCGCTTGCCGCAGGATTATTTGGCGTCTGCCTCGATTTATTAGAGGACCCCATCGCTCATTATAACAATTGGTGGATATGGGAATCATCATTGAAGGGCATAAAATTTTTTGAAGTACCAATCCTCAATTTTATTGGTTGGTTTATCCTCGTATTTTTTATGTCCATTGCTACCTTGCTTCTCGAACGATCACGATTTTCAGAGAACAGAAAGGTCCTTCTTTCGATTTCATCCCTTGCGATTACCGGTTCTGTTATTTTCATCGTCCATGGAGTTATCGTGAAATTTTTCGAATTTATCGGTCTGTCGTAAGAATTACTTCTTACTTTTTTCACCTAGAGGAAACCATTAAAGTAATAAAGGAAATCACCATTATTGGAAGGCATGGGTTTAGGGACATTAACAATCGCCTGGATACGAATGATTCGTCCTCCGATTTTATTCCTTTGTTGTTTTGGAGCCCTGGTGAGCGCCTTAAATTGTGCGATGTATAACAATCAAACATTATCAATTTTCCAGATTCTGTTGTTAATTTTAGCCCCTGCGTTTCTTTCGACAGGGACAATGTTTCATAATGATATCACTGATCTTGAGTCAGATAAGATTAACCGGCCAAAAAAACCAGTCCCTGCAGGAATCCTTAGAGAAAAAACAGTCTATTACACGGGATTAGCATTGATGATTGGCTCGATTTTTCTTGGAACCCTTGTGAATTATATGGACACGGGGGCTCTCAATTGGGAGTGCGGTCTTTTCACGTTCATTCTGGTCATCATTGGTTTATATTATAATTATTATGGGAAGCACCATGGGCTGTTAGGACATATGGCGGTTGCCTTTGGTGTTGGTGCGATACCGTATTGGGGAGGTCTTGCGGTATTCCCGGACCAACCATTGTTGATGTTGCCACTCGCGATCGCAATCTTCTTCCAAGAGACGGGAAGGGAAATCATGGTGTGCGCGGGTGACTACGTCGGTGATCTTAAGGCAGGTTTCAAAACAACACCGGTTCGCCATGGACGGAAACGATCCATGCAGATCGCCTTGTTCTTTTATCTGCTGTTTATCCCTATTTTTCCCTTGTCTGCATGGGATTGGGCAGGCATTCATATGCCCCCAGTCTTCGGTGCAATTTATCTTATCGGCGGGGGTATTTTAGCTGCGTCTCTGTTACTCACCTGGTGGTTTACGTATAGGGTTGTCGTTACAACAGATGACGAAAAAAGGATATGGAAATCATTTGAGCGGTATGAGCGGACCGGGACCCGGGTCATGATCATCATCTTCCAGATTTTTATTTTAATTGAAGTATTTTACTAAACAGAATGCATATAAATTAGAAAAACTCAAATAGAGTCATACTTTAACACACTTCCATGAGTAAGGTTGTTTCGTACGCGAAACTGCTTCGAGTTCCGGGTATTGGTGCTTTTGGGATTATTCCGGTCATTGCTGCATTAGCGATGGGAGCTTCGGACATCTACTCGCTTTCTCTTATCTTTATCATTGGTGCTTTTGCAAGTGTCTTTGGATTTCTCATCAACGACTATGTGGATATCGAGTTAGACGGGTTCGTTGATGAGCTGAAAAAGAAACCTTTGGTGAGCGGGGATGTCTCAAAAAAGAATGCATTGCTCATCGCGTTCTATCTTGCGTTTACCACCTTCTTTTTTATCGCCTTGCTCTGGTATGATCAACCGATTGATTCGTTTAAATTTAGTGCGTTAATCTGTATTATCCTTGCGGGTATTTTTGGGACTTTTTATGATGTGTATGGCAAAAGGATCGTTGGATCTGATTTTTTTGTCGCAATTTCAGTCGCTTTGATATTTTTATTCGGAGCATTAACGTATGGTCAACCAACCACGATCATCTGGATCATATTTATCCTCACATTCGAAAACATTCTGTATATGAATGTCGTACAGAACGGAATAAAAGACGCGGATCATGATTATAAACTGGGAGTCAAAAACATCGCTCGTACCCTGGGCGTTGAAGTACAAGAAAAAAAGATCGTCATCCCCCGTAGTTTCCAGGCATTTGGTTTCGGACTACGCCTTTTTGCTGCAGTACTGTTTTTTGTCCCCTTTATTCTATTTGGGTATGAGTATTATCTGTGGCAAATAATTTTGCTCGTCCTGCTCATCATCGTTTATTTATTTTTAGATGCGAAGCTGCTTATGTTAAAAATATATGACCGCAGTCAGATTCGTAAGCTAATCGCAATTCAATCGTTTTTACGATATTCCCTTGTGCCAGTAATGCTCTTTAAAATCATAGGGATACTTCCTTCCGTTCTCTTGATCATCATCCCAATCGTGTGGTACATCTTATTTACTCCGTTCCTCGGGGAGAAAATATTCAAACCAAGAATGTAAAGAAATGAAAATAATGTTTCATGATTTGGGGAATCTATGAAATATGATGTAACGATAGTTGGAGCAGGCCCTGCGGGGTCAACAACCGCAAAATTTCTTGCTGAAAAAGGCTTTAAAACTCTTTTACTCGACAAAGAGAAATATCCACGTGATAAACCATGCGGAGGGGGATTGCCGATACGGGTGCTACAACGATTTCCCTACGTTGTTAATGATACCATAATCGAATCGTATTCGTATAGTGGAACGGTCTTTTCGCCATCCTTACAACATCGGATTGAAATCAATAAAAAAACACCTATCTTAGCGATGACTCTGAGAAAAAAATTCGATTATGAATTGGTGAAATTCGCGACTGGCGCAGGTGCTGTTTTCCAAGAAGGAACACCGGTATCTTCCGTTCAACTCACCAAAGACACGGCACAACTGATTATAGACCAAGGAAGAAGAATAGATTCAGAAATAATCGTTGGTGCTGATGGTGTAAATAGTACGATAGTACGAAACACGAGATTACGAACAAGCCGAACAGAAAAAGGGGCATGCGTCTTACAAGAATTTGAAGTTGATGAAAAAATTATGGATGATTATTTTAAAAAATCACGCCATGGTTATATTCATTCGAGGCTCAAGTCAGTCGCAGGATATGGTTGGGTTTTTCCGAAAAAAGAGCATTTGAACATTGGATTTGGAATCATTCAGATAGACAAAAACTATCAGCAGAAACTCAATCTTCTTACGAGTTACCAAGAGTATCTTGCGTTATTGAAAAAAGAGGACCTCATTCCGCAGCAATTAAAAGATACACCTGTAAAAGGAGGAGCGTTACTAACCCGTCCACTGGAAAAAACCTATGCAGACCGGCTCCTTCTTGTCGGAGATGCAGCAGGATTTATCAATCCCTTAACAGGGGAAGGAATTTATTACGCGATGGTATCGGGGCAAATCGCAGCAGACGTTATCACTGAGGCATTGGAAAAACAACAGACAAACCAAGAGTTTTTATCACAATACCAAACACGCTGGCAAAACGATTTCGGAAGGGATATTGATCTGATATTAAAGGTTGTGAAACGAGGAAGCATGGAATATGCAGAAAAGGTGTTCAAAATAGCCTGTAAAGATCCAGTACTAACAGACCTAATGATGGGGGTTATTACGGGACAATTTAGTGTACAACAATATAAATGGAAGATAGTACGAAGGTTTTTTTCTAGCTCATTGAGAAACAGATTACATCTGTTAAAATAAACAAAAAAGGTGTTATCGAAAATGAATGCGAAAAAAGTATGTATCATTGGTGCTGGCATCGGTGGTCTTACGGCCGGTGCACTTCTTCTGAAACAAGGATATTCTGTTGATATCTTTGAAAAGGAACCAACGGTCGGGGGAAGAGCACTGTCCTTAGAGATGTCGTCCCAGACCGTAGAGTCCTACAAACAAACATTAGCCAAATTCAATACGGCCATCGTTTTTTCAGATCCTCCGCTAGAGGAAATCTTCAGAAAAAAGATGTTCGAAGGCTATACACTTGATTTAGGGTTCCACATGATTGGAAGTGGAATTGTCGTGAAACTCAAGGATATACTCATGGAATATTTTGAGAATATCACCATGTATAAATCCCGGTTATATGAACAGAAAAACAACCATTTCGGTTATTTTGCGACCACTGCTGATAAAATCGCGATGTTGCCCAATATCGCAAGACTTCTTCTTTCCGGTGAAAAAACAATGAAGGACCTTGATACTGTTTCTATGACGGAGACGATAAAAAAATATGGAAAAGGGAAAATGAAGATTGTGCTTGAGGTGAATTCGCGTTTAATCAGCACAATCAACAATCTTGATTTGATATCGACAGGTGAAGTGTTCAGAACACAAAAAGACATGAGACTAGGTGGCGTCAACTACCCACAGCATGGCCTCTTAAAAATATGCCAAACAGCTGCTGAATATATCGAAAAAAACGGTGGAAAAATCCATCTGAATTCCCCGGTATCAAAAATTCTTATTAATAATAAGAAAGCAGAAGGAGTCGTCGTTGATGGCAAGGAATATCGGTTTGATAATGTACTATCAAATATATTGGTCCAAAAACTTTTTACTATTGCTGACGAACATCAGTTTCCAAATGAGTATGTCACAACAGTAAAGACTCTTGAGGGAACAGGGAGTCTTTGCGCATATTATTCACTAAAAAAGATTGACCAAAAATTAGTAGGAAAATCATTTATTTTCATTGAGCGGGATATCGGTGTTGTTGGAAACGATGCGGTCGGTATGATCGATTTTATTACCGCAAAGACAGAAACAGGATTATCACCACCATCCCAATATCTTGTTCAATCCTATATTATCTGCACACCAAAAGAGGCAAGAGATAAAAAAATACTTAACAAGTTGAAAGAGACGTTAGATAAAAATTTAGAACGGATCATCCCGCAGTTTCATTCACAGCTCCAGTGGGCAATTTACCCCTCAGTCTGGCATCTCGATGGCGTCGCAAAAACGCTTATGAACACAAAGCCTGACATACAGACACCTGTCCAAAACCTTTACATCATTGGAGATTGCGTAAAAGCACCAGGTATCGGAATTAATTGTGCGATAAATTCAGCACGAATCGTCCAAGAACTGCTTAGGAAATCTATTTAAAAATTTAATATTTTTTATTTGAGTATTACCCAAAAATGTATCGGCTGAATACTAAGAGGAATTAATATAATCTCCATCTCTATTCACAACAACAAAATATCGAGGTTCCTGGTGCCAGAATGTCTGTGAAATTGACCATGAAAGAACCATTTACAAAAAGTAGATTTCTTTCAAAGAAATTTAGAGGATATTTCGATTTAGTCAGACCTTTTACGTTACTGGCTCCCTTTTTTGTCTCGATGTTCATCATGTTCGCAAGCCTTGTATACAATAATAAGTTTGTTGAATTCCCTAACTGGTGGATCATCATTGGTCAAGCCAGCCTTACCTTAGCATTTCTGAATGCCGCTTCAAACGCACTCAATCAAGCAACAGATATAGAAGCAGATAAAATCTCAAAACCATATCGCCCCATTCCCCGAGGGGTTGTCGAACGAGATGAAGCACAAAGCATCGCGTATATTTTTTACCTCTTCGGCCTGTTACGTGCTGTAACCATCAATACTTGGTTCGGAGTTTTTGTTTTCCTCATCATGCTATTTACAGTGGTATATTCCCTTCCGCCACGAATGAAACGATTTCTTTTCATCAATCAAGTATGGATTGCCATTCCACGAGGCTTATTCGCAGTCCTTGCATCCTGGAGTGTATTTGGGGACCCCTTCCAACCGGTTCCGTTAGCAATTGGCTTAGTTGCGCTCATGTATTTCATCGGAGCAATGACATCGAAAGATATCGTCGATTGTGAAGCGGATCGGAAAACCGGGACGCGAACCCTCATCAACACGTATGGTACGAGAAAAGCAGCTTTCATATCGCTGCCTTTTCTTATTGTTCCTTTCGCATTGATTCCGGTCTTTATTCATTACCATTTGATAGACGCGTACTTTTTACCACTCACGATTGTTATCATCCCGGCGTTCCTCGTTTTTTACCTAATACTTAAACAACAACAAAGCGAAAACTTAGAAAACGTTTCAGCCTGGTCATTGATGTACGTGACGTATCTACTCTATGCAATCGGATTTACAGCACTTATTATTTTAGGAGAATTAGGTCAACTGAATTTTTTCACAGTCATCTGATTAACCAAGACGCGTATTTTTACCCATCTCAATAAAAATAAGGAGAAAATCATGGATTTTAGCACCTCCTTGTAGGAAAAAGGTTCTTATATCTATAAAACAACTCTTTTATATAGAACGTTTAAATAAATATTAAGAAAGGAGACCTATGCAAGGGTCCAATATATTCATAGTTGGAACACTTCTTCTGTTGGTTATACCAGCGGTAAGTCTGCCAGGATCATCTCAAGACGATGGAAGTCCCTTTTGGAATCCAGAGTATAAAGAATGGGCGTATCGACAAGAGATACCCCTTCCGATTCAAACAAAAGATTCCATATCCCATTACCAACCAATTGATCTGCGTCTTCAGTTCGAAAACCCTTGTTGGACAGAAAACGAAAATAAAACGTCCGTACGGGTGGCCTGCTGGTATCAAGAACAATGGCATAATCTTGAATCACAGATTTATTCTCTTGAAAAAACCCTAGGAGAAACAAGCGTTATCAGCGAATGTAACGTTATCTTTTTGATTCCTGATTTTGCAGATGGAACTGAACAGTATTTCATGTACTACGATGATGCAGAAACAGCAAAACCAAATTATAAGGATCATGTGACTATTGAGGATTTGAACTACTCTTCAACGCCTATACCGGAGATCTCTGCAGTCGCAAAATTCTATGGTATCAAAGAAGACGGATATTGTGTCTACGGGGTAGGCCAAGAGGGACAACTCTTGGATAGATCCTGTGCCCAGGTGGTTGTGAAACAAAAGAAAAATTGTAAGCAATTTGATATTATTGATTCTGATCAAATCGTTTCATTTGCGTTTTCCTATTATTATGGTGATAAAGAGAAAGATGAGAGTTCATCGGATCAGGTGTTTATCGATAAAAAAATTTTCATCGATGGAAATCTCATGGTCGAGTTTGGAATATTTAGTGAATCGAAAAAGAAGGATGTCCAGACAACCGCGATTTATCGATATTATTATTGCCCAATTGAAGAAAAACGGATCAATGTTCATGTGAAACATGAAATGTTAAAAGATGCAACCGTGCAAGGGATTGATAATGTCGATGGAAGATTCGGTTCTCTGATTTCGTTTAAATCACGAAGCGCTGCGGTGGAATCTTTAAACTTTGGGGAAATCTACCCGTATCTTAATTTTTACAGCAAGAATGAGAAGATTGAACAATACCAATTAAATCGAAATCCTTCCACAAAAGAACGGGAATGGGTCATCTCATATAAGAATGATGCAACTCTTGGATCCGAGGCATGGCTTTGTTATGGAGATGGTAAGAAAGGCTACGCAAATGCGGTTCTCTTTTCGTCCAATCAAGGTCTTCTGACATCAGGTATTGATGAACGAGATGGTGTTCAATTAAAAGTCGCGGAAAAGGAATATGTCAACTTCCTTGGAACAGAAGTGGATTACGTATCAATTAATTTTGGTAGACATTCATACGAACCAGGGCATAGTCACGATGTCACTATACCTTCGGATTTAATTGTTCAATTCGACGCAGAGGTCTTTGCGTCTGAAACTGGTGGATATCAGAGTGTTCAAAAGGAGTCTTATTTTTACAAAGCGTTGATAAAATCTCGTAGATTTTCTGGTGACATCCCCTTTGAAAGAGAACAAAAAAGATATAATGTCACCATCATCCCTCGCTTGGGTAGAACCCATCTGTCGCATCCATGGTTGTCCAACCTCACAGGTAATGCATTCCCTGTGATGTGGATTGAACTTCACCAAGAAGAAAGGTTGGTCGCAGAAGGAGCGGCAAATCGCTCTCTTTTCATACGAGCGAAAAAAACTTTTACAGATATCTTAGAAGGCGACTATCTTGTTAAAATATTTTTCAAATGGGGTAATAAGAAAATTTTCACAGGTTCAACAACCCTTCGTTTGAACAGAGACATGAGAATAAATGTTTTTTGTACTTGGGAACGAATAATAAAATTTACATTTCTTGATCAAGACGGACAGGGGATACCCGGGATTCATGCCTGGTTAACGAATGAAGACGGGATACTGTTCGACGAAAATAGTACACAGAACAACGGAGAGTTGATCGTCAGAGCCCCTTTTGATCCACAAGATTCCTATGTGCTTCGAGCGGAATATAAGGATTTAACTATCTACAATCAGAAGCTGCAAAAGACTATAAGAAAATTGAGTAAACAGGTTAGCTTAGAACTCTATGACATTACAGTCGTCATAACCGATGTAATTGATCTGCCACCGGGAATTGAGCTAACACCTATTCTTATCGCATCCAACGAAAATAAAACAGTCCAAATAACACCGAAAGATAACGACAGAGGATCCTTTATCTTTGAAAGTGTCCCCGCAGGTGATTACCATCTCCAAATCAGCTTTGGTGAGTTTGTCGACGATGTTCATATCACAATCCCCAATTCCGGAAACCTTATTCAAATGAAATTTTCAGCTCTTTTTAATCTCATCATTGATTTATTCGATTCCAAAGGAAATATGTTGGTCAATGACGATATTGAATTTGTTATCTTCCGAGACAATCAAACTATTGGAAGAACAAAGGAAAAAACCGTTACCCTTCCACCCGCTCGTTATACGATCAAAGCCTACTTAGACAATGAGCTCATCGGAGTTAAACCTGTGGAGCTAACTAATGATAAACATCTAACGTTTGTGACGATAATTGAATCCTTGTTCCCATTGCTCCTATCGTTGCTTTTTTATATGTTATTTGGGTTCTTTGTGATATTAACGCTCTTGAGGAAATTTTCAGTATCATCCCTATTAAAATCCCTTGCTATCCTATTGGTTATCTTATCGTTCTTCCAAGCTTGGTGGTTATTCACAGGTTCATGTTCGACACTTCCTGCAGAAAAAACCACGGCATTGTATGTCTACCCAGGGATGATGATTGAGACGATGACCTACTATGGTGAGGTATCGCTGAGTCTGGCGGAAATGCCTGATATGTTTCTCCTGTTTCTAGTTTGGATTGTACCGATTGCGACCGTTTCATGTATGAGTATTACGATAGGAATCATTTTGAGAAGAACAACGAAAAAGAATTACGGATTTTTTCTTAGTATCATCGGAGTAATATTCCTAGGAATCCTCTTAGCTGCTTTTTCATATGGGACGACACGTTTGATCGAAACAAGCCTTGGCTCAGTTCAAGGAGAAGAAGCACTCTCGATATCAATGGGTTCAGAAGATATTATTATGATTTCAACCTGGGGATTTAGTACGGGATTCTACCTCATTTGTCTCGCTTTCATCGTTGCAGTGGCAGCAATCCTCTTGGATATCCGGGCAAGGTTTACGCAGAAGAAAAGATAGTGATGATTGCGAAACTGAATGCAAAGAGAAAATAGGTTGTATACATAATTGTCCAAGCCGATGTGTTCTCACATTTTGAATTTTGGTGTTTATGGAGCATTAACCATCCGATTATGACACTAAGGATACTAAGAAAGGTGAGAGGAAAAACGTCCGGGGGAAGGATATGAAAATACACTAATGGGATAATCAAAAAAAATGCACCGACCATGAAGATAAGTGAGAAAACAGAGGCGATTTTCAAACCAAAGACATTTACCAATGTTTTCGTTCCGACAGTCCGGTCCGCCTCTGCATCCAGAATGTCTTTTGTGGTGGTTCCGCCAAAAAGAAACAGAGCAGCAACACACCCCATAGCGAGAGGAAGGGGTTCAAAAGGGTTTCCAAACACACTCCAAGAAGCAAGAATGGCGAAGAAACCTCGTGGGAGTGCTACCCATAGTTGATTCAAAAACAGGAATTTTTTCATGCGTGGCGCGAGTGAGTATGTGATAGAGAAAAAAGCAATCATGGTGATAAAGACACTGAAGAGGTTATGTATGGTGAAGGAGAGGAAGAATGCTCCTATATAGAGCATAAAAGAAAGCTGATATGCTTCTTTTGAGGTGACGATTCCTTTAGGTATCGGACGATAGGGCTTTGACAAGGCGTCTTCTCTCCAATCAGTCGCTTGATTCAAGACATTGGAGGCCCCGTTTAGCAGTGCGAAACAAAAACTTGCAGAAATAATTGTAATAAGAAGGGAAATACCTGTTTGATCTGCGATATGAGAGCTGACAAGACTTGCGATAATGACACTGCTGGATACAATCAATGGCGCTAGAAGGGTAAATGGTCTAAGAAGTTTCAGATACACGCATATCCTATGAATAATAACCTCACCTGAACCACTCATATTGATACGGTTCTTTGTTATTTTATATAAATATTTCTTTACGGTTCTTATCAAAAATCATTTTTTTAAAAAAAATCAAGGTGTTATCCTTTTAACACGAGTAATTCCGTCGATTTTATTGATGAGATCGAAGACCGCCTGAGGGACCAAATCACCCCAAGGCTCATCTTGAAGTATTCGTCGTCGTATCTCTTTTCCAGAATACCGTTTTCGATCAAAATAGGTTGTACCCTTTACCACATATCCTTTCTCGGAGAATAATTTTCGTGTGAATGGATTGTTTGCGATGATTACATCAAAATCAGTTACGATGGAACAGACATGATCAACCCATTTTGGAGGATTGTGAATATCAGGTATGGAGGCGATGCGGTAGTTCTGAATATGAGCCGCCTCAAGAGCTCGTGTAATCATTTGATACCGTTCAGTTTCAGAAAATGGATTGTCAGCCGTATCATGGTATTGAGAAGATCCGATCCCGATGATTATTTCTTCATACTCTGTCATCAGTCGTTGTAATAACAAGAGATGTCCCGTATGGAAGGGTTGAAAACGCCCGATAAACAACGCTTTCATAGTTAACCTACGAAATTTTTTATCGCAAGATTTTTTCTTTCTTTAATGGGAAGAACGAATGAGCGGGTTAATTTCTCTGTTCTTCGGGACGAAGAGAAGTTGGTTTCTTCCGCTCTGATTCCAGTTCCACTTTACCTATGATTTTTGGAGGACGCATCTCTTTTAATTTTCGTAAGAGCTCGTCTTTGCCGCTGCCTACGAGAGCGTTTTGGAGTACATCTGTTAAGGTCTCAACAGGGATGATTTCGATGATTTTCCTGTATTTATCTTCGATTAACACATCATTGAGATTCGCTTTAGGGATAAGCACGGTTTTCACCCCGGCCTCCGCTGCTGCCTCAATTTTTGCTGTGACCCCGCCAATGGGAAGCACGGTTCCTCGAATACTTATCGAACCGGTCATGGCGACATCCTGTCGAACTGGAACATTTTCCATAGCAGAGATGACCGCGGTAATTAAAGAAATACTTGCCGAGTCGCCCTCAACACCTTCATAGGTACCGATAAATTGAATATGAATATCATGTTTCGAAATATCTCTGCCCATATATTTTTTAATAATCGCAGAGATGTTTTGAACCGATTCTTTCGCGATATCACCAAGTTTTCCTGTCGCTATCACTTTTCCCTCTGATTGAGACCCTGCGGGTGTTACTTCCGCAACAATCGGGAGGACCAACCCGGAGAACTCGCTCATCGAAGGATCAGCAGAATGCACCGCAAGTCCATTGACGACGCCGACTTCGTCACCTATGGTTCTAAAGGAACGATAGCTCTTTTGTGACTCTAACGCCCGGTCTGAGACTTGTTGTTCTAGTGATCGTGCGATACGTTTTGCTTCAATGACATGTTGCTGCGTGATAATTTTATCGCCTCGCTCATACGCGATATCTCCAGCGACTCGGATTAACCCTCCAAGTTCACGTAATCGTAAGGAGAGTTTGCCTTTGCGCCCTGCTCGTCGTTGTGCTTCATGAATGACTTCCCCGACTGCTTCTTTGTTGAAATGATGTATTTTTCCATCTTTTTTTACTTCTTGGGCTACGAATCTGATAAGTTTTTCTCGATTCGCCTGGGTATCATCCATGACGCTGTAAAGATAACTTTCATATCCATACCCTCGTATTCGCGAGCGTAATGCGGGATGCATTCCGTTTAACGCATCGAGGTTTCCTGCAGAAACCAGGATAAAATCACAGGGCGCTGGTTCTGTTTTTACCATAGCACCGAAACTTCGCTCAGATTGTCCGGTTATTTGAAATTTTTTCTCCTGGATGGCGGTGAGTAAATGCTGTTGTGAGGGAAGACTTAATGTATTGATTTCATCGATATACAAAACGCCCTTGTGCGCTCGATGAATGGCACCTGCTTCTACTAGTTGATGGGGTGGTGTTTCTAATCCAGCGGATTGAAACGGATCGTGTCGTACATCCCCAAGTAAAGCACCAGAATGCGCAGCGGTTGCATCTATGAACGGAGGGACATCGTTTTTCTCATGTGAGACTAAGAGTTTAGGTATCATTTGTATTTCTCGTCTCTGAGAAAAACCGCCTCGTGCGACTATGAGATAGACCATGACCGCGGCGATCACACCAAAAATCGCATATTCGAAATGACTGGTGACCATTGCTCCTATCAGAGAGAGTGTTACTATCAATAAAACGATACCAAGGATCATGCTATTCTGTTGTTCGACTTTTCGTTTTGCTTCCTCTCGTTGCATTCTGATGATTTCATGTGCTTTTCCAGCGGGAACTACCCGAATGGTTGGGGTATTCGTATCTTCGTTGTTGGGGTAGACGATGATATCTTCGAGTTCTCCTTTTGGTAAAAACTCAGTCATGGCACGTGCTACCATTGATTTTCCTGTACCTGGGTCTCCGATGAGCATGACATGTCGTTTTTGTTCAGCTGCTTTTTTTACGATAGCGACGGTTTGGTCTTGTCCAATGACTTGATCTAAGAGGTTTTCTGGGACTTTGATTTCCTCGGTGGTCGTAAATTTTATGTTCTGAATCCAGACATCGATAGGAGGTAATTCTTCCTTACTCTGTTCATTTTGTTCTGGTTGTATGTCTGTTTGTTTTGTTGGCATAGGTAAAACTTCCACTCACCAAGATCGTGATGAAACGTCCTTGTTTGAGATTCACCGACATATACGCATTTCATATATCAATTTTTTTCTTCCCTGGAAACGGCAATGCCGTTGGTTTTATAATGCAATAGTTCATATCCTTGAACAATGCCTTTTGACAGAAAAACACTTGTGATTCCAGATAAGACCTTGTTTGATGAAACGGTGATTATGACCAAGGGTGATGTTGTCATCGGTGATCGTTCGCTCGTTCGTTTTGGGGTTCATACCGATGGTCGAATTTTTGTTGGGGAACATGCGATTATCGATGGGAATCTTGATTCACCTCATGATGTCCGTGTGGATATTTTTTCTTCGATCGGGGGGGATATCCGAAGCGGAGGGAACGTGTATCTTGGGGAGAAAACAAAAATCAAGGGTGCCTTATCACTCAAGGGTGATCTGGATGTCGGTGATAGTGTTGAGATCGAGAAGGGATTCGAGGCGAAAGGATGGATTAATATCAGGAACCCCGTCCCCATGGTTATATATATTTTTGTATATCTTTTACAGTTGTTAAAAATGGGACGAAGCGAAGAAATCGAACGCATTCTTGAAGAACTTGAGCAAAACGACGGAGACACCATACCAATATCAGAATCTTTCCTCTTTTTACCAAATAACTCCATCATGAGCATCTCAAATTCAAAAGTAGAAGGAAACCTTCAAATCGGCAAAGAATGTAAATTAGTAGGGAACTACGATGTGAAAGGCAACATCTCTATCGAAGAAAAATCAGAAATCTTCGGCACCTTGAAAGCAACAGGCAACATCTTTGTCGGCAAAAAGGTAAAAATCCATGGCAATATCGAATCCCAAGCCACGGTCAATATCACAGAGCAAGCAGACATCATCGGGAACATCTCTGCAGAGGAAATCTCCCTGTCAAAAACAGCTTCGATCCAGGGAACATTCCATGCGAAGAAAGGCATCTCCTTTGTCGACAGTTCAAAAGAACAAGCCACTGAAAAGATTAAACGCTTTGAAAACGATATCGATGTTGTCGATGAAGTAAAAGAACTCTTGGAGTAGAAACAATGCAACTAGGAATTGTAGGAAAACCAAATGTCGGAAAATCTACATTTTTCAACGCCGCCACAAAAGCACATGCAGAGGTTGCAAATTATCCATTCACGACCATCGAGGCAAATCGCGGGGTCATGTACATACGGAAACCATGTCCCTGCCGAGATGCTCATGTCACCTGTACCCCCCATAACTCAAGATGTATCGATGGAATCAGATTTGTACCAATCGAGGCAATCGATGTCGCAGGTTTAGTCCCCGATGCCCATAAAGGAAAAGGGTTAGGAAACAAATTCCTTGATGATTTGCGACAAGCCCATGCACTAATCCATATCGTCGATGCATCAGGAAGCACTGACGCAGAAGGAAATCCCTGTGAACTTGGCGCCCATGATCCGCTCTTAGACATCGAATTTCTTGAAAAAGAAATCAATTACTGGTTGTTCGGTATCATCAAAAAAAGCTGGGAGATCATTGCACGCAAATGCGAGCTTGAAAACAAAAAAATAGAAAAAATGCTCGCAGAGCAACTCACCGGACTAGGGATACGAGAAGAACATATCAATGGAGCGATACGAAAAATCAACCTCGATATCACAAAACCATCGCATTGGAAAGAAGATCAGATTTTCAAACTCACCGACTATGTACGCGCAATCAGTAAGCCAATCATCATCGCGTTTAACAAAAGTGACAAAGCACCAGACAACCTCATGGAAAAAAGAAAAGAATTGACAAAATACATCGTTATCCCCTGCAGCGCTGAAAGCGAACTTGCGTTAAGCAACGCTTCAGAAAAAGGAATCATCTCCTATACACCAGGCAGCAATGACTTCACCGTCCTAAAAAAAGAGGAACTCTCCGAAAAGCAACTCAAAGCATTGGAATACATCAAGACACATGTCCTTCAAAAATACGGATCAACTGGCGTTCAGCGATGCATCGACGAAGCCGTCCGAATGCTCGATCTAATCGTCGTCTACCCTGTACAGGACGAACATCATCTCACAGACAAAGAAGGACGAGTCCTCCCAGATGCACACTTAATCCCCCGGGGGTCCACCGCAAAAGACCTTGCGTATAAAGTCCATACGGATCTAGGGGATCATTTCATCAGGGGCATTGATGCACGCACCCATCGCGTCATCGGTGCAGACCATGAGCTAAAAGACGGCGATATCATCAGCATCATCGCAGATATATGACATCGAGCGAGGATATCTTGCCGAACATGTAGGTGCATATAAGGTTGCACCGCGAAGGGATAATGAGCTGCCCCGTAGATGCATAGGTATCTACAAAACAGCCTTTTATAGTTCCGATTGGTTGCTTTTTTGGGATCACTTAAAAAATATTCTTCACTAGGAGGAAGAACGGTGTCAATAAGAAAAATTAGCAATAAAAGACTCTCTCGAAATCTTAAAACAAGAAAAGTACCCTTACGTGTGCTTCCGTTAACACCGATCCATAAAAGACACCGTCTGAATCAACTCACACAGAAACAAGATAGGAAATCATCAAAATTAAAACAAATCGGTTCACCGACAGTCCAGTGCACCGTCGAAAAAGTAACCAGAACCGGGAAAAACGTGAAAAAATCAGGGGAAAAAAGACCACTTAAAATAAAACCGTTTCTGAGTTTTCACGGCACGATGAATGCGTTAAGATGGATATTACTTCTTATCTTTATCTACCTGGCAGTTGGCACAGTTGTTGTCATGATTCAAGATGGGACCGAGTCA
>JBFYMQ010000034.1:0-18274 GCA_041304825.1 Thermoplasmatales archaeon | reverse complement strand
CAGCGAAGAGCAGCTCATGAACAGGAAATCCAAAAAATAAGTCCTATTCAATGATTTGTTTCGGATACGGACCAGGGGACAACCGACCTTTTTTCGAACCATCCCTCCTGATGATGTTATGATACCCGTATTTATGCTTCTTCATCGTCGTATGTAACTTATTATGACACTCCTTGCACACCCGAATCGCAATATTATTCTTATAATCAACATGATGCAAAGAAATCCTTGGCATCTCAGAGTCCTGCGCAGGAGAATCTCGTGGCAGCAATTCCCGTTTGCATATCTTACAATAATATTTCTTTACTTCAGCCATAGATTAAAAACAATCTACTTTTTCCTCAATCTCAGCAATCATACGCTGGCAGCTATGACAAAAGTTCGTATCATTCTCTGGCTCTAACTCCGATTTACAGATTTTACACGGCATGGGCCCGCAATCGAACCTCTATTAATTAAAGCTAACCTGAAACATTTTTATAAAAGATTGAAAACCAAGCAAAGAAACCTGTAAAACCATTTTTCATTTGAAAAACAAAAAAGACGATGGTTTTTCACCGTTACAATTAAATGTCGCACTAGTTATTCAGAAAGGATTTTCATGGCTGAAAAAATCTTCATCGGCGTCGCATGGCCATACGCAAACGGCTCACTGCATCTGGGTCATATCGCGGGATGCTACCTCCCAGCAGATATCTTCGCCCGGTTCAACCGGCTCAAAGGAAGAGACGTTCTCATGGTCTCCGGCAGCGACGAACATGGGACTCCTATCACCATCACGGCAGACAAAGAAAAAATCACACCACAGGCAGTCGTCGATCGATATAACAAGGAACACACCGAAAACATGCAGCAGCTTGGCATCTCCTTTGACCTCTTCACCCGGACAACGACAACGAACCATGAAACGCTTGTCCAAGAGATATTCCTCAATCTCTATCAGAAGGAACTCATCAAGAAAAAAAGCATTGACGCACTCTTCTGCCCAGCCTGCGCGCGATTCCTCCCAGACCGTTATGTAGAAGGAACCTGTCCGCATTGCCAAAAAGAGGGAGCACGGGGAGACCAATGTGACAACTGCGGAAAACTCCTAGACACCTTCGAATTACTCAACGTACGATGTAAGGTGTGCGGAGGAACACCCGTCAAACAAAAAACAGAGCACCTGTTCTTCGCACTCAGCGCCTTTGAGCCAAAACTCATCGCATGGCTAAAAGAGAAAACATACTGGAAGGCAAACGTGCTGAAATTCACCAACAACTGGCTGCAGAACGGACTCCACGACCGAGCGATCACCAGAGACATCAACTGGGGCATCAAGGTCCCGGTGTTCGGCTTTGAGAACAAACGCATCTACGTCTGGTTCGACGCAGTGATAGGGTATCTCTCTGCAAGCAAAGAATGGGCAAAGAAACAAAAAGAACCAACAAAATGGAAAGAATGGTGGCAGAACCAGCAAGCCAAACATTACTATTTCCTGGCAAAGGACAACATCCCGTTCCACTCCATCATCTGGCCATCTATCCTCATGGGATACGACGAGACCTTAAACCTCCCGTATAACATCCCAGCAAACGAGTATCTTACATTAAAAGGAGAGCAATTCTCAAAAAGCAGGGGAATCGGCATCGGGGTCCCTGAAATCCTCCAACGCTTCGACCCAGACGTCATCCGCTACTACCTCGCCATCAACATGCCAGAGAACAAGGACGCGGACTGGACGTGGAATGATTTTGTCACAAAAAACAATGACGAGCTTCTCGGCACCTACGGCAACTTCATCCACCGGGTAATCACCTTCGCCAGTAAGAACTTCGGTTCAATCCCTGAGGCAGGCACCCTCACAGACGTAGACAAAGAGGCGTTGCAAAAGATACAAGAAACACAGAAGGAAATCGAAGCAGCACTCGAACAATGCAGCTTCAAAAAAGGCTTACGAGCAGTCATGAACCTGGCTCAATATGGCAATGTGTACTTCGATCATAATCAACCCTGGATACTGCTCAAAACAGACCAGGAGCGTTGCAAGACTGTCTTGCACATCAGTCTTCGCCTAGTCCAGGCACTCGCTGTCACCATGACACCATACCTCCCCTTCTCATCGCAACGTGTCTGGAAAATGCTCGGACAGACACAACCGATTCAAAACTGGGAAGACGCTCTCCTTGAATCACATCCAGGAACACCTCTTGAAACACCGACACCTTTATTTAAGAAACTGGAGTTAACGAACATCGTGACCACAGCAGACCCTTTTTCAAAGCTGGATTTACGCGTCGCAAAAATCCTAGAAGTCTCAGATCATCCACAGGCAGACAAACTCTACATCATGCAGGTCGACCTTGGACCACTCGGCAAGCGAACGATCGTCGCTGGCATGAAACCATACTATCCAAAAGAAGAAATCACAGGAAAATCGATCGTCATGGTAATCAACCTCAAACCAGCAATCATCCGCGGTGTCGAATCAAAAGGAATGCTACTAGCAGCGACCGACGCAGATCATGTCGTCTCCCTCCTCGACCCAAAAGAAAGCACCCCCGGAACGGAAGTCGGAGTCGACGGCATTGCACGAGAACCAGCCCCCATCCTTGAATTTGATGCGTTCAAACTCGCACCAATGGTAACTGACGCAAAAGGAAACGCTGTCTACAACGGCAAACCATTAAAAACAAAAGATATCATCATCACTACAGACCGCGCGGTCAAAGAAGGAGCAAAAATATCATAGGAGAGACACATATGATTGCACCAATCGTTATCGAAACAGAACTACCAGCCAAAATATTGAACAAAGGCAAAGTACGAGATGTCTATGAGGTAAACAATGACATCTTGCTGATCGCAACCGACCGGCTCTCAGCCTTCGATGTCGTGCTCCCAGACCCGATACCATCAAAAGGCGTCTGCCTCACACAATTATCAAAATTCTGGTTTGACTACACAAAAAAAAGCATCCCGAACCATGTGATCTCCACCGAAATATCTGATTTTCCAAAGGAATTACAAGCGTTTAAAACACAACTTGCGTACCGCAGTATGTTGGTGAAAAAAACCAAGGTTATCCCGATTGAATGCATCGTACGAGGATACCTCTCCGGCTCAGCCTGGAACACCTATAAAAAAGACGGGACCGTCTGCGGGGTAAAACTCCCAAGCGGCCTGAAGGAATCAGACCAATTCGCTGAACCACTCTTCACCCCATCGACCAAAGCAAAAGCAGGCCA
Source organism: Thermoplasmatales archaeon (assembly GCA_041304825.1). GTDB lineage: Archaea > Thermoplasmatota > E2 > DHVEG-1 > DHVEG-1 > SM1-50. The sequence continues at coordinate 15,047 of JBFYMQ010000034.1, read as the reverse complement.
CGACATCAACATATCGATAGCGGAGATGAAAAAACTAGTCGGCTCCGATATCGGAAACACCTTAAACGATTATTCTTTAAAAATCTATGACACCGCAGTGAAATACGCAAAAAAACGCGGAATCATTATCGCTGACACAAAGTTTGAGTTCGGTACGTACAACGACGAAATCATATGGATCGATGAAGCCCTCACCCCCGACTCATCTCGATTCTGGCCATCGCAGAGCTACGAACCAGGCAAACCGCAACCAAGTTTTGATAAACAATACGTACGTGATTACCTGAATTCAACAGGATGGGATCATAACTCAGCACCACCGAACCTCCCCCGACAGGTCATTGCTGAAACCTCGAAGAAATACCAAGAAGCCTACGAGAAGATCACCGGGAAAAAATTCCTTTTCCAATAAACAGCATTCAGACTCATTATATTGTATATGATACCTATTTATCGCAAAGGCAAAAGATTAAAAAAGAGACTCCAGTAATAGATATCTTGTCACAAAAACTATAGGGGGATTTCATGAAGAAAAAAATAACGGCATTCATCGTTGTAATTCTGATTCTACTTCTCGCACCAGCAGCACTTATTCAAGGAAACACTTCCAACACCAGTTTTCAACAAGATGGTCTCCTCAACCAAAGCGAGTCAGGGAGACAAGACGGACGATTCATGGAAAAACTTCAATGGCGCTCCCCGGACGGGGAACTACCAGGAACCTACGAAGACTACCTTCGGAGCCACCCTTATAAACCTGCTTGTTTTTCAACACTTAAAAATTGGCATATATCTGTGTTTTCTGAGAATTATTCACTAGCGATCCTCGTAAATGAAAACCTCTATCCATTGATTGATACCATGTTGCATCAATATATTTCTGATCTTGTATTGGAAGGATACGGTGTGATTCTACAAGAGGTTTCTGGTGGAACAGCTGAAGAAATCAAAGCATGGGTACAAGAACAATATTCCACAGGAGTCGGAATCACCGGGGTACTCTTCATTGGTGATATCACCGCAGCATGGGCGGAAGTCTCCGGGGATCAGTTCCCAAGTGATCTGTTCTACATGGACCTTGACGGCACTTGGCAGGATTTGAACCATGACGGAGTCTATGAAGTCCACATGGCAGGTTCTGGTGATATGGGACCTGAGGTGTACGTCGGACGTATTTACGCATCTACCTTGACCTATGACAGCGAGGCAAATATGGTCAACGAGTACTTTGCCAAAGCCCATGCGTATCGCATGGGAGAGCTGACCCAGCCCTGGCGTGGATTGGAGTACGTTGAAGAAGACTGGTTTGACATGGATGTGAACCTTGACCGTATTTATGAGGCAAATGTGACACGCTATGATTATGGATTTTTTACCACCGCAGAGGATTATCTTAACCAGATGGACTTTGGACAACATTTCGTACAGGTCTGCGTTCATAGTTACTCAGGGGGACATTATTTTAGCACCAGACCAACAGAATCAGCCGCATATGCCCATATCTACATCGATAGCCCCACAGCACGACAAGCTAACCTCCTGCTTGGATGTGATGATGGGGTTAAAGCATGGGTCAACGGAGTTAACGTGCTTACTAAGGATCGTTATGGTGGATGGACTCCGGACCAATACACTACGAACATCTCGTTAAACAGTGGATGGAATCAACTGCTGTGCAAGGTCAGTCAAGACGGCGGGAATTATCAATTGTCCGCTCGACTCAGCGACCTCAATGGTATGGCTTTTGACGACCTTTCCTATCAACTCAGCGACCCAGCGGAACATGGAGGGGAAGCAGAGTACATTCGGAGTTTCTTACTCAATGGATTCCATCAGGATATCGCAGATAATTTCTGGGAGTACCTCACCACGAACTATCTGGGCGTCAGTGAAGAATCCTTAAACCCTGATGAAGGAGATGAAAACGGAGGAAAAATCTGGACGAGATACAATGCAGGTAACCCGTATATTGATCTGAGTGATTATTGTAACGATACTGATTACGGGGCTTGTTATGCGTTTGCCCAAGTGTATGCTTCAACACAGACAACCTGTCAACTCTGGATGGGGTATGACGATGGTGCACGTGTTTGGCTGAATGGAAACGAAGTCCTCTATGATAATCGGTACGGTGGTTTTGAGATTGATATGAAAAAAATCAACGTCACCCTGCAAGCCGGAGAAAATCGATTATTAATTAAGATTTCAGAGTGGATGGGGGATCATGGGTTCGCCGCCCGTTTCTGCGCACCGGATGGCGGTGTTGTGAATGGATTGACCTATGACCCAGAGCCGACGCCAATCACATACCTTGGGACTTGGTTGGTGAACGGCCCCTACGCAAATCCAGATAAGGCGACACGGCTAAGCACAGACTACCTTGGTGACGAAGCACATGTAACCCCAAATGAAGGGGAGCCCGCTCCATTCGGCATCTGGGAGCGAGGGATTGGAAATGGATACCCGTTCAACCTCGGTGGGTTTTATGATCGTGGAGCCTGGGTTCTCTCACAGGATATCCAAGACCGTGACCCTCCCGTACTGTTCTATAATCTTTTTGCCTGTGGACCAGGGCGTTTCACCGATGAGAATTATCTTGCTGGGGCGTATGTCTTTCATACCTCCTCAGGGTTGATCACCGTCGCTTCCTCGAAGAGTGGCAGCATGCTGAATTTTGTTGATTTCACTCAGCCGCTTTCTGAGGGAAAAAGTATTGGTGAGGCGTTCCGTCTCTGGTTCGATGCCCAAGCCCCATTTGTCCAATGGGAAAAGGAATGGTACTATGGGATGGTGGTGTTTGGTGATCCAACGTTACGCCTCCCGACATACATTCAAATGCAGGTGACAAAACCACAGAAAGCACTCTACATTGGCGATAAAATGATCATGCCGTTTTTCACACCGGTGAGTATCGGCAGGATAACGATTGAGACAAATGTAACCAGTAATAATTATGAAATAGACCGTGTGGAGTTCTTCCTTGATGGTATATTACAGATTACGGATACCGTAGCACCGTATAGTTGGACGTGGAATCGTTTCGCATTCCTACAGCATAACATAAAAATCATCGCCTACGATTCCGAAGGGCATAACAGCTCAAGAGAACTAACGCTGTGGAAGTTCTTCTAAAACCCGGTTATCCTTCCTGGACAGGGGAACGCCAATCAAGACCAGGAGTCCGAATCCCTATTTTTGGGACTAAGGGAAATCTGCGTTTATGTTGACTTTTCACCCGCATCAACCTGATCCGCTCGATTTGTTCCTTGGATGCAGATGAGGATTTTTGTATCTCACCAATATCAATCTTCTGTTCCAATCCATAGAGAATTTCATCAAGGGTCTTGTAACTCATCCGAAGTTCTTTTTCATCGGTCTGCCCAACCCAGAGCCCCGCGGTCGGTGGTTTCCGGATGATAGGCGCAGGGACTTTTAGGTATCTAGCGAGCTGGAAAATCTGGGTTTTATACAGATCACCAAGTGGTTGAAAATCAACACCGCCATCTCCGTATTTGGTGAAATACCCCACGAGGATTTCTGATTTGTTTGATGTGCCGCAGACCAGACTATCGGTCTCATTTGCATATTCATATAACAGGATCATTCGCACCCGGGGTTTGATGTTTGCAAGCGTCAATCTCTTTTTTTGCTTTAACGCCTCATGAAATGATGAGACAAAAGAGGAGATATCTATTTCTGTGCAATTGAGCTGAAAGGTGTTTACGAAAAGTTTGACATGTTTGCAATCGAGCGTTGGTGTGGTTTCATCAGGCAGGAAGACACATTGAACATTATGTGTTCCGAGGGCATCTTTGCATAATAATGCGCAGACTGCAGAGTCTACACCACCAGAAAGACCAAGTACAATGCTCTTACAGCTAGCGTTTTCCACGTAGGTTTTAATGAATTCTTTTATGATCGTGGCAACATCCTTTGGGTTTTGGAGATCGACCATGTTTTTCTTCACATCCAGGTCTCAATTGATTCTTTTATTAAGGTTTCTGCCTCGGTCAATACCTTGTTATCGACGGAGGCAAATGAGGAACGAGCAATAGCCAGAGGTATCCTTCGCAGATAATCGGACATGCGCAGGTCCCGTCGCAGGGTCGTGTTATAGTGGTCTTCTACGATGTCATTCATCATATTAAGGTATTTATTGACATTTTTCTCAGATGCTGTGATGGTTGGTTCGAAGCGTCTGGCGAGTTTGACCCATTGGTCGTAATAGTCATGTTTCTCTTTCAGTTCCCCAGTTCCATAGAATTTTTTCTTAAACAGGTTGAGTCGGTCTTCTTTACCGATGTTCTGGACTTTGACGACTAAAGCACATCGACTCATCAGCAGAGGGGATAGCCCGATGTCTTTTAACGCGTTTTTACCAAACACCTGTGATTTTGGGTTTGCGAACGCGATCATGATGAAGTTGCTTTCGATGCTTTGATGAAGTTTAGCGGAATGTACACTGCATTTCCCATTGGAGAGCAGTTCATAGCAATACTCAATGTCTTCGCCAGGGATTTTATCAAACTCGTCGACTAAGACGAGTTTTTGGTTCGCATGAGGAAGTGCCCCCAGATCACCAGTGCCAAGATGGCAGACCAATCCTGATCGTGTGGTGTTCGCGCCAATAGTGATGATATCGGAAAATCGATCCGTGATTATTTCCTTTGCCATCGTCTTGCTGCTCCCTGGTTCTCCGATGATCAGAGAATGGACTGGTTCTTTAAAGGTCGAAAAGATGCTTGCTGCGATCACCTTCTTCATGATATCGTTCCCATGAATCTCCTGGAAGACGTTTTCCCAGAACCCATGGAATCCACGTTCTTTTGCAAACTTTTTTAATTCATCCTCTGGTAAGTATATTCCGCTTTTTTCACGCTCTACTATCTTCTTTGACTCAAGGATCTCACGAAGACCTTCTGCTTTTGAAATCACCTTGGAAAAAGCCTCTGATTTCCGTGAGAGCTTCAACACGTTTCCCTCGATAGTTAACGCAGCGTTTCCCCATCCAACCACGTAGACATCTAAGGCATTCAGAATTGATTTGATAACCGCCCGATCGGTTTTTTTCGAGGTGACCTCAATGAAATCACCATTGGTGATAACGATATCAAGGATGTTTGCATTGGCAAGGATGTTTCGTGCTCGCTGTACCAGCATCATGCCTTTGCTAGATCCCATCCCTAGGGCGGAAACCGACATCAGAGCAATCTGTTCCAGGGTCGTAATTCCCATGTTCTCCAATTTTTTTCGATCAGAGGGAACCACACCAAGTAAGGTTAGATCATCTTCCATAGAAACACCTGTGCGAACAGGCAATAACCATGTCTGAGGATTAAAAGCTTCTGGTACCGATGGTTGCGGGTCAGTTGCATCAATCGCGTGAAATACGTCGGCTCAGATGATATTTTTTCATTTCTCGTTCAAGGTACCGATAGACCGTTGGATGCTCGCTACCACTCAGCAGCATATCAATTGCTTTTTTCGCAATATCCATACTTTCAAAATCTGCGATCACTGCAACGGTGTGCCCATAGACGGCTAGAACCCCACCAGTGAGTCCTTCGATGACCCGTTTTGTTTTTCCCTCACGCCCAATGACCCGGGCTTTCACCCGGATAAGATGAGACTCCTTTTTTCCCACATAATCATAAATATCAAAGATATACAGTTCGGTTTCCTCTCCAAATATACGAAAAGCATGTTCCGGGGAGAACCCTCGTCCGATCGCACGTACTACGTCTTCGACCTTTAAAGGGATGAGAGGGTCTTTTGCATCTTGTTCGTTGAACGAAACATCTCCTTCCTCAGAGTCGATCTCAAGATGCATCTGTGAGATTCGTTCGATGTTCTTTTTAGTCTCACCGTCCTTGCCGATCAATACCCCGACACGTTCTTTTGGGATGCGTACGTATTTCATGGTCATTCACTTCTTTGTTTTCACGAGTGCCTCAAAGAGTTCTTGTTCATTGCTTTCGATGTCGTATTTCTTGAAATAATGCAGGACATTATGGATATCCCTTTTTAAGAATTCCGAGGAAGAGGGATGATCAAGTAGGACCGCCTGACCGACATCGATGACGTACGGTTTCTGGCGGAACAGAAGAACATTAAACGCACTCAGATCCGCATGGACGAGCTGTTTCGCATACATCTTTTTTATAAACAGCACAATTTCGTCAAAGATCTTCTGCGGGTTCTTAAGAGGTACGTCCTTGAGCATCGGTGCTGGTTTGTTCGCATCACCAATATACTCCATGATTAACACGTTATGGACGCATTTTATCGGGGAGGGTGCTCGGACTTTGGCCTCATGCAACAACTCAAGGTTTCTATATTCCTTTCGTGCCCATTCCTCAATGATAGTACGTCTGTTCTTATAGCCATAATCAAATCGAGGGTCCCCTTCGATGTACGAGGCGATATGTTTGAACGTCATAGTCGCAGTCCGGAAAATCTTAATCGCAACAAACTCCTTCTCAGGGGTCGTCCCACGGAAGATATTCGCTTCTTTCCCTGTTGAGACCGGGAAGTCAACCTGATCGATGATGCCATTAGAAATCAGTGTCCCCAGCAGCAGAAGCGTCTGTCTATCAAAAACCTCCCCGAATGTTTTCCTGTTAAAAACCACTCGGTCCAATATCACTTGTGATTGCCGATCGAGTTTTTTTAACCACTTATCGTTAAGAAGTTCATCAGAAGACATTAATTTCCTCTGGGAGCATTTTTCTTCTGCTCAGACTACTCGCCTGAGTCCGACTGTAACGAAAAACAATATCTGCTTTCTCATTTTGGATATCCCATGGTTTGATGATAAGCAGGTCACCAGCGCGCACCCGGGCTTTCCGTTTCATCTTCCCAGGGATGCGAGCCATCCGAGATTTCTTATCCTCGCAGACAACATGAATACGAGACCCACCAAGGAGTTGATCCGCAATCGCAAACAACTCATTGTTTTTTCGATTTGGTAACGGTAATCGATAATATCCGTCCTCGCCTTCTTGGGTTGAATGTGAACGATGTGCTTTTGCATACGTATTTCCGGGTGGTGTCATAGTTTAAAGCCCCAATGAACCAGAGATTCCTTTCAGTGAGTCTAAACTCATCTCAAGAAACGTCTGAAGTTCTAGTTCCATATCCTCACAGAGTTCAATTCTTTTTCGGTTACAACCTGCAGCAAAGGATTTATCCTTAAACTTCGCCAGTAAGGTCTTTGGAGTGACATCAGCAAGTTTTTTCGAAGGCATCACAAGAGCAGCTGCGATAATCAGACCAGAGACTGCATCAGCAGCAATCAAGGATTTATCCAGGTATGTCTGTGGGATCTGGGCGGTGTATTGGTAGTTATGTGCTTTGATCGCATTGTTTGCTTCCAGGGGTAAGAGATCATTTAATACTTTTACGGTAATCTGCGAATGCTTTTCCGGATCGTTTTTTGTAAAATCATAATCCAGGTCATGCAATAATCCAGTCAGTCCCCAAAGCTGTGGATCCTCCCCAAGCTTCTTTGCCATATCCACAAGGATTGCTTCCACTGCCAATGAATGTTTCATAAGATTCTCTGTTCGAAGGTTTTTCTTAAGAAGCTGTACAGCTTCTGCTCGAGTCAGCATACAAAAGAGGAGTAAAGAGGCAGTAAATTTAAACTTTCCTCAGACCGAATCAAAAGATTTTAAGTAGGCGATCTGTTTTCTCTTTCGTTGGTGCAAACATCAAAACTATTATGATTGTTGATGAGGAAGATGATTTTCTCAGACAAATCAAAACAGTGTTAGAAAAGGAAGACGTTGAGGTCGTGACAGCGAGAAACAGTAGAGAGGCACTGGAGCGACTGGAAGAAGAGAATGAAGAAACCTTTGATTTAATCCTGGTGAATACAAGAATGCCCGGTAGTCTTCTCACAAATGCATTTTTTTCTGTGAGGCCTGGGTTGAAAAAACTGCCAGCAGGTATTGAGAATTTCTTACAAAAACCATTCACTCAGGAAGAACTAGTTGCATTTGTCAAAGAAAAAATAAAACAACAGTAAGAGAGAAAAGAAGGAAAGAGTAGGTGAATTTGGCTTTTTGTCACGTTGTTATTTGAGGGTTTTTACCCACTCGTAGACCGGTGTCACCAGAGCTTTTATTCTCTGTTTTTCAGGATTCATCGGTGATGGTTTCCAGAAATCCGCTGGCTCGAAATGAAAATCAGTCACCGCTCCGACACGCTGTTCCTTAGGTTTAAACACGATCTTCAAAGGCATCCCAAACTCAACATCCCAGGGATTCATCCCATGTAGCTCGTTTGCCATCGCTACTTTACTGGTCCCAATATTTGCGTACACAAGGATGATCGGCAGTCGTTTCAGTGATGACCGTCCACTCCATCCCGCGACAGTCCAGGTGTGCACTTTTGCGGTCAGGGGCATCTCTATCCATTCGGTTTTTTCTAAATTACAGTCAAGATTCCAACAATGAGTTCGGACAGGAACCCAGGAATCCCCACATTTCGGACAGCGGGTTCCCATGATCTTCCCATCAAGTAAACCGATGAAGAATCTGCTGTTCCACCCATGTCGAATCGTGTACAGCTGATCATAATGGAGGAACTGGTTCATCACGGTTCGATCCTCTGAGACCTCATGACCGACAAACACCAGACCTTTTTCTTTGACATCTGCAGGCCGATACTCTTTTTTCTCGGTGAAATTCGGCGGGTCTGCGAATTTTTCTTTAGTATGTTTCATAACAACTGTTACCGTCATAGATTAATGCCTCCTGAGAATGAAATTCGAAATACTTGTTCCAGTCCCGGCATGGCTGTTGACGACCCCACATTCTGAATCGGGGACCTCGGTTTTTTTACTCAGATGTTTCTGCGGAATCATCCCTGCGAGCTGATAGTAACATTCAATCGTGCTCATCAGACCAGTGGCACCAACCGGGTGACCGTACCCAAGCAATCCTCCACCAGGGTTCATGGGGATATCACCATGCATGCTGGTTCGCTCATCACGAATGAATTTCGCGATAGTTTTTTCATCAGCCAAACCCAGCGCTTTATAGATCTGTGCTTCTGAAGTCGAGAATGCATCATGGATCTCACCAAAATCAATGTCTTTCAGCGGGTCTTTGATGCCTGCCATCTTATATGCCTGCTCCGCGGAGCACCGACAGGCTGCAAACTCTGTCATCCCGGGGTACCCGGGTCCGTAGCGCTGGGTCCAACTCGGATTGTTCAGTCGATCCCCCGCCCGGATTGTGCAGCTAGACAACCCCATACCATCCACCGTGACATAGTGGTCTGGGTTGACCTTCTTGGCGTACTCCTCAGTGCAGACGAGAAGAAACGCCACACCCCTGCTCATCAAACAACAATCATATTTCTTTAGAGGGTATGAGATCAGCCGGGATTTCATGACATCATCAACTGTGATGTACCGATGGTCGTTGCGGTACCATTGTGCCTTTGGGTTATCCATGGCATTGTTTTTGTTTTTCACCGCGATGGCCGCGACGTCTTCCTCAGTGACATGGTTTTCCTTCATCCATTTGTTCGCCATCGCAGCATAGTAAATAGGGTAGATACCCCCGACCATGAGTTCATATCTGATGTCAGATGCCATGGCGATGAACTCGCTGCCCTGCGACTGTGAGACCGAATCCATCGTCTCCCAGCCGACGATTCCAACGACATCATGATGACCGGACATGATAGCAAGCGCTGCAGCGTACAGTGAAGAGCCTCCGGTGTTCCCCCCGTTTTCTACTCGATAATGAGGGAGACCGACAAGTCCAAGATGATCATGGATGATCCACTCTGGCGCGAGTTGATGGCTGAAATGGACTGAAAAATGTGAATAGATCATCAGGTCAAGGTCCCGCAGTGAGAATCCTGGGACATCCTGTTGGGTTTCTTTGATGCATTCTGCTGCCCCGCCTTCGATGCTTTCAAAACCAGTCGGACCGTAGTCAAATGGTGTAGTAGCTCCGCCGATGATACACACTTTATGTGACATAACTTACTTCCCCTCAGGACTTTCAACCGTTCAAGGCCCCAGTCCCCTGTGGCGGATATCGTTTGAGAATTAAAAAAGGTTGTTATTTTATTAAAGATAAATTAAAAGGAAATCAACTATCAAAATACTGATTAATTGCGGTTTTTGGCGGAACATATTCTTTTTCATCATGCATGATTTCCAAACCAAACCAATCAAAATGGTTACTATTGGTTTTCTGTGGTACAAAATTGGCCTGTGAAGGTGACCTCGATGTTGCATTTGTAGGATTTTGATGCTCAGTCATGAACAGAAAGCGAAGCATCCCTGTGAAAAGAACAGGGAGACGTAACCAGGGGGCATACGTAATCTGGCCGTTCTCAGCAACATGTAAATGGTCCCCGTTGCCATCCGCATCCGGACCTGTTATTGCACCCCACCAGTTCCACCGGGCAGTTACAGCACAGGCCTCTACAGACAGCCCGTAGGCGTAATTCTGACAGAAGTTGTTTAAGAAAATCTTACTCACATTTGCCTTTGTTGCAATGACACCATAAGTATTTTTTGTAAGGGTATTTCTCCAGATGATCGTGTTCAGTGTATTACCAAGAAAGATTCCATACCCATTTGAAACGATCCTATTTTTTCTAATGATGTTATTCTTGGAATATTCAAGGTCGATACCGTAGCTGTTCTCCTGGATGATGTTTCCCGAAATGGTAGTGTAGTCGTTGTGCGCCGAACCAAGATCGATAGCAGTCATGCTTTGGTTTTTTATGATGTTTCCTTGAATGATGTTGTTTGACGAGTACGCAAGGATTATCCCAATTGTCCCCTTATTCAGATCAAGACCTTTGATGGTACAATGCTCCGAATCAATCAAGATTACTTCACCAGCGTCCTGCGGTACGGTTATCCGATGTTGACCGAAGAGGTAATACACAGGTTTTCCGTTGACCGTGTTGGTTGAATCAACATCATTTCTGAACTCATCAGCGTCATACCCATATACCATAATGCTGCAGTTGATCATTGCATTGAAATCAAGTACATTCCGACAAGAGGACAGAAAATACAAGCCAAAAACACTGGTATTACGAATTGAATTACCCGTAAGGGTATTATCCGAGGAAGACACAAGATAGATACCGCAGGAGCCGTCTTGGATGATGTTTCCGATAATCGTATTTTTCCAGCAGGCATCAAAGGAAAAACCCATACCATTCTGAATCATTACATTGTCTTGAAAAATATTCATATTTGATGAATCGACATCGATCCCATAGTTATTCCCTTGTATGAGGTTATCCCGGATGATGTTGTTCTCGTTATCAGAACCATCTAAATCAATTGCAACAATGCTGTTGTTGGTTAGAACGTTGTCTTGGATGATGTTCATCGTACTATAGGCAAGTTCGATGCCTATGCTCGCATCGCTGAGGTGACATTCCGAGACAGTACAACCGGTACATCTGGTGAGGATGACTTGCCCTGCGTCCAAAGGAATCGTTTTATTCGTTTCATTAAGGTAATAATACACGGGTTTTCCATTGACCGTATTGCTTGAATCAACATCATTTCGATACTCAGCAGGAGTATTCCCCGAGACCTGCAATCCACACAGAAACATTTCATTGTCTTTCAGGACATTATCCTCAGATGAATCTAACGAGATGCCAACACTGCAGTGGTCAATGGTCAGCCCCTGAAGCGTATTATGCGTGCTCATATCAAGGTTCAAGCCTGCTACAGACCCGTAATATGAACAGTTTTGTATCGAGTTGTTTGATGAATCAAATAGAAAGATACCATCCCAGAAACTGTCCTGGAATACACAGGTTTTTATGGTAATATTTTGGCAAGAGATAAGATACATCCCATGGCCATCGTTATGACGAAAACTGCAGTTCTCAATAACAGCATCAGTGGTACCTGCTAGAAGGATACCTTCAAAATTATGAGAAAAATTACAGTGTTTCACAGAGATATTCTGACAGTTGACTAAACCAAGGAACCCCAACTCTGTTGTTTCATCAAACATACGATTGTTTTGTTCGATGAGGTAATACATCGGTTTTCCATTAATGGTATTCGACGTGTCGATATCGCAGTAAAAGTCTGATACTGATGATGAACCGATACCAAAGTTCGCGTAATTATTCAACAGTGAGTTGTTCCGCATTGTTGTATCAGGAGCATACGGAAGGCTAATCCCATCGTACCCATTTTGACAGACACACCCCATGAGATGATTTCCTGAAGACTGCTGGATGAGAATGCCATCAAAATGATTTCTACTACAGATGCAGTCTATGAGTTGGTTATCATCTGAGGATTGATAGAGCGTAATTGCATCCGCATTATCATGACACACGCAATTCCGAAGAATATTATTCCTTGAGTTCACGAGGTGAATAGCAACGAGATTGTCGAACAATTCACATTCTTCTAACCGGCAAAAGGAAACATCGATGAGATAGACGCCAATCCATTCATTCTCATCGATGATACAATTCGAAAGAAGAGTATCGTTTCCTTTAATCTTCACCGCAGCCTGATAATAATATCCCTGATTGTTCGTAATACGAAAACCACGGATAGTGACATCATCACGGATAACACATAAAGTATCTACTGATGTATCAAGCAATGAGCCGTTGATTACCGTAGTTGTTTTATTTTCACCAAAAAGAGTGATTGATTTATCAATCACGACATGTTCAAAATAGGGGGCGGAGTCATCGTACACATAGACAGTATCTCCATCAGTAGAATCAGCAATCGCATCCTGGATCTTCGAATAATTGCCTTCTCCGATCCCACCAACATAAAGGATTTTCCCTTCAGAAGTAATTTGAGACGTTTTTTCTCCTGCGTTTGGCCCATACGATGGGACGATACCAGGAATCAGCAGGAAAAGAATACTTCCAATCGCCAGTCCTTGTGTAATCAAATGATAGCGTTGCACAGCTTTCCCCTTATCATTTATTTTATAAGTCTCCACCCCTATAATAATATTATCAAGCGGTTGAAATGAAAAAAAATCCGTCTAGAAAGAAATTATTTCCCGATCACCATGCCCGTAGGGTCGATTTTCTTCAGAATGGAAAGTTCGTTCTGAGATGGCGGGGTTGTTACTGAAACATGCTCAGGGACACGGATTGCAAACCCAGAGTTCTCCGCAATCTGATTAACCGTCACTCCTGGATGCAGCGATAGCAACATCATCTCTTTGGACTGTGGATCAAACCCAAAGACTCCCAGCTGCGTAATCACACGATACGGACCGCCCCCTGTTGGAAGTCCGGTCTTTTCTCGAGAATCAAACCCGGAAAGATACCCCGGCGTCGTCAAGAAATCTAGTTTCTCAAGGAACCGATGTTTATCCTGCCGCATCAGAATGATCGTCTGATGACACAACGTTCCAACATCGTTTGCCCCACCACTCCCAGGCAGACGCACCTTCGGATGCTCATAAGGGCCGATCACGGTCGTGTTCAGATTCCCAAACTTATCAATCTGCGCACCACCAAGGAACCCATAATCGATGTACCCTGCTTGTGCCATCGACATCGAATCATGCATACTGGAGGCAGCAACCGCAGAATAAAACGTCCGTGAATCACCAACAGAAATAGGAAGCACTGGCATCTCCGGGCCGATCCCACCCGCCTCAAAAAACAACAACAGGTTTGGCGCGTGGGTCCGCTGCGCAAGCATCGCTGCAATCATCGGAAGCCCAGTCCCAACAAACACTGATTTGTTATCCTGAAGCATATGGGACGCGACACAAGCGAGCAACTCAGTTGACGAATACGATTCTTTCCCTGCGGCTTTCTCATTTTTCCCTTTTAACCACGGGGCGGTCATCGGCTCCTCAAACCGCTCAATTCGAGCAAGCTGCTGCAGCTTCTTCTTCCCACCAATACACCGTATATACTCTGAAAAATCCTTCAGTCCATACACATATTTCTCTAGATACCGCTGCACACCGGCCTCTGTTGCAGACTCCGAAAGCCATTCACCGATATGATCCTCATCAAAGAAATACTGATACGGCATCTGACATGGATGAGACCCAAACGGTGCCTCCACCACGGCACTTACCAGATAAAAAGGAATCACAGTCTTCCACGGCTCGCTGCGTATCATCTTACTATCAACGATCTTCTCGGAAGTCACAATCAGATGACGAGCAGCCCGAGACAACTCGAAATCCTCAACGATAATCCCATCAATCTGCGCGTTCCCAAATTTATCACACCGAGGCACATGAATCACCGCGATATCTGGATAACACGCAGGGAGAAGACAGACCGGTTTTCCGCTGAACGGATCTACCATGGTCTGTGCAGAGCTATGAGCAAACGTATCGGTCCCCAGCATCACCCGCGTCGGGATAAACGGCAGACCCATCATCGCCGCAAGAAAACGCCATTGAAACCCGGCATTACTGATCTCAGCAGTGACCTTGCATTTTCCGGTCTCGACCGCACGCCGAGACGCAGGAGATAACCCGCGCAGCTCATGACCAAATGAGTACGCGACCTCCACCTGATCCACACAACCAGAGCCGACCAACAAATCAAGGTCATGGACCGCTGTCTTCCCCGTCAAGAGTAAATGCTGTTTCCGCTGTCTGATGATCTCATAGACAACCGCCATGGAGACACGCACATGCCCAAACCCACCCATGGCAAGCAACGAACCATCAGGGACAAACCGAGACACCGCCTCCTGCACAGACATCCGTTTATCCACCAGTCCACGTGATTTATTCTGAACAACCCACCGCCGGTTCTCATCAGGATCATGCCATCCAATAAGCTTCCCAGTACCCTTCTGCATCTTCTCATCACAGGTCATAAGAACCATTCCCCGTCACATCCATCGTTCCTCTTGAGATTAAGCTTGTAAAACCACCCAGTATCCACATCGAGTATCCCTACAAAAAATCTTCGACTACACCGAAGCGTAAATTTAAAGACTTGTGACCTATCCTGGTATGAGGATACCTATGGATTTCCAACTGACCGAACAGCAAAAATTATTCAAAAAAACAGTCAGA
>JBFYMQ010000033.1:0-19673 GCA_041304825.1 Thermoplasmatales archaeon | reverse complement strand
TTTATTCAGATGATAGGAAAGGGTGGATGGGGAAACAGCGACGTTTTCAAGGATCTCCTTATGTTGGACCGTTTGTTTTTTTAGAAGAAAGAGAACGATGTGAAGGAGAGTTTTTTGCCTGAGGACCGAGAGGTACCGTTTGTCTTGAGTTCCGATTGTTCCTTTGATATAAAATCGTTTATATCCGGCTGATTTTTCGATAGTGATCAGTTCATATTTTTCAAGATAATTCACATGATATTCGACATGCGAGATGCGCATTTGCAGTAGCTCAGCGATTTTACTGAGATGGAGTCCAGGGTTTTTTGAGATGATATCGAAGATTTTTCGCCGTGTTTCTAGGTCGAGGACGTCCTCCATATCGAACTCTCTATTTGGTTAATACTGCGATGAAAAGGAACACCAGGATGAGCAAATCGAAGAGCTCGAGTGCAAGAATGGTGATAGTATTCTCGATCTGTGCGGTAAATAATAAGATGCTCAGTAACAGATTTTTTATAAAAAACAGCAGGAGCACGAGACTGACGAATAGGATTTTTTTCTTCTGTGCTTTTCGATAGCTGTTCAGCGATATGATAAACAGACCTGCGGAAAAGACGGTAGTAATTCCAACGATACTGATATTCATTAACGGGATAGCGTCCATGGAATCACCTTATTTTTTTTTTATAGATGATGAGGAAAGTGAGATATAAAGATGTTTGTGATAGTCAGCGTTTTTTTCTGTAGTACACAACCCCGTAGAAGACGATTGCTGAGGCAATGCAGGCGAGTAGATAGATAATGGAGAGGTATTCGTATTGGAGTACTGCTGGGATCACGCCTCCAAGCAGTTCGATGACCCCGATCTTTGGGTCATGAATGATGATGTCCCCTCGTGGATAGGAGAATATGACTTGACTTTGTGTGTATGTTTCTGGGTTATTTCCCGAAAATGTTTGCTCTGTTTGTGAAAGAACGGTCACATTCACTGGGTGTGTTGTATTATCGACGATGACTTCATTTGCCCAGCTGAAAAAACCACTCCGATATGCAGAGGAGATGTTCAGTCCGCTTTCTTGGCTGGCTATCCCTTGTTGTTCATCATAGGTGTTCTGTTCCGGGGTAATTGCAAAAGTCATGAAAGGATAGTTAGTGATTTTGAAATCGATTTTTATTTCTTTTTGGGTGATGGTAGTATTTTGGAACATGGTTTTTTCACTTACAAGGTAGATTACGATTGAGAAGAGCTCATCAGGGGTATGTGTTTCAATGATGGTGAAGGCTTTTCCGTCTGATGTTGTGCTGTTTGTATAGGTGATGTTCGTACACGTGATATTGGAGAGAACTAAGGAACTGACGATAGTATCAGTATGATCGTATTTCCCATTGGCGTTAATATCATTATATTCGATGAGTTGTTCAACAATGAGGCTGAAATGACGTTGACCCATGCTTGCATTAAGGCTTGGAATGTAGGAAAGTTGGAGTGTTGGTGCGTTATCGATGGTAAAATAGATTTCAAAGGCTTCCTGTGTGGCATTGTTTCGGCATTGTGAGCGTATTCGGGTGTAATTACCTGCGCCGTCAATAAGCGTAAAGCGTCTCTGATATCGATGTCTGTATTGGTGTCCTTCTGAAGAGTTTGTATCGTTGCCTCCGTGTTGTCCAGAACCGTTCTGGTTGTTTCCTGCGCCTTGTTTTCCGCCATAGCCTCCTGTCTGATTTGTTGTACCTGATCCTTGCTGTTGTGCGCCTGATGAATTCCCTTGGCCGCCCATATATTGGTACCCATTTCCGTCCAGAGCGAAAACCGATGGCACTAAATAGGTAATGATGAGGGCAAAGATGAGAAGGAACACGACTATGGATTTTTTCGATGTTTTCATAGGATTTACCACCACTGATAATATCTCGTTTTCTATCTTTAAATACGTTTTTGGAAGATTATCGAATTTTTGGTAGGTTATCGAATTGGATACTTTCAATGATTTCGGTTTATTGAAACTACGAGTTCAATTGTTAAAAATAAGAAGAAATCTTTCTCTGTAATGAAAAGCTGAGGGGATGATGTTCCCCTCGAAAAATACCTTGTTTATGGTTGACCGTTGTGGTTTCTGTTGCGCCAATTCCATTCATGTTGTGATGCCCATATCGGCTGACCAGGTTCACGGTAGATTTCGCCGTTGATGGTAAAGACACTCATCCAGTTATCAGACTGATAGTGTCCCTCGACAGTGACAGTGGTGTTCACAAGACCGAGCAGTTCGTCAATGATCAGTTCAAGCTGGGTATCGCCATCATAGTCGACTGCGGACATTGCTGAGGTGATATACCATCTTGGGCCGAAATGCAGTTCGACGACATCGATATAGAAATTGGTTCCATCATAGGTCATAACGCCAGTAAGTTCAGTGAGATTTGCACAGCCCTGGCATGATCCAAGCATATCGCGGA
Organism: Thermoplasmatales archaeon; assembly: GCA_041304825.1. Classification (GTDB taxonomy): domain Archaea; phylum Thermoplasmatota; class E2; order DHVEG-1; family DHVEG-1; genus SM1-50. The sequence continues at coordinate 17,237 of JBFYMQ010000033.1, read as the reverse complement.
TTCGATTCCTGAACTGCTGCATGAGTCCATTTCCACCGGGCAGTGGCTGGTATTGTTTTTGTTGCTCTTGGCATTGACCGTTACCGGCTTGTTTTTCCGCAGCCACAACAACTCCTGAGAACAGGAGTAAGGCTGCGATTGCTACGATACCTATTTTTAGTTTCATAGTTACGTTCTCCTACATATCACATTTTTTTGTTCTTATGATTCACATTAAGGGGGATAAACATATTAATACATTATTGGAAGATTTTCGAATTTTTGGAATTTTTTCGAAGAAAAATACCTAACAGAACGTTTCACTTTTCCCTTCAACATGAAGCAAAGGACATTGTGTGTAGGAAGTCTACGCAGATTGTGCTGATTGGGGAAAAAAGCTAAGTGCGTTGGTTAGTGCGATATGGTATTTGTTTTTCAGATATATCTTCATACAACTACATCATATGTTTATTTTTTGTTATATTTCTTGAATTCTTTTAAGTCTTGTGAAAGAAAATGTTCCAACAAATACTCTGGTGGGACTCCTCATAAAAAAAAATGGAAGATTTTTTTTATTTGCTCATCGCTTGTTTGAACATGGGGACTGCGACTGCGAGCAGGGCGATTCCAAATGCGACCAGGATGAGTACTTCGGTTCCGACCGCGGAGATATCAGCTCCGAGCACCATGACTTTCCGTAGTGCGGTTGTCGCATAGGTCAACGGCAGGAAATGCGCGAAATCTTGCATATACCAGGGCATCTGTTGCAGCGGGAAGAACACTCCTGAGAGGAACATCATCGGGAACATCAGGGTCATCATGACCATGGTTGCGGTCTCCTCGTTTTCTGTAAAAGAGGTTATAAGGATCCCAAGGCCGACGAAACTGAAGACCGTAAGAAGGATGAGGAAGATCACCAGCAGGATGTTTCCTTCGATGACAACACCAAAGAGGACTACTGCAAGAAGGAGAATGATGAATCCTTGGATCATGCCCCGTACGGTCTGTGCCATGACTTTCCCCAGGATAATGGAGAGTCGGTTGATGGGTGCAGCTAGCATCCCGTCAAGGGTCCCCATGTCTTTTTCATAGGAGATCGCATGGGGTAGTCCGGTCATGAGTGCCATCATGACGACCATGGCGATGATGCCGGGGGCGACGAACTGGAAGTAGTTCGGTTCCCCAGGTACGATGCCTTTTGATTCGACGATATACGGGGTCACCATGGATGTTGCTGTTGTCACCGAGACCTGGAACGTGTTGTTCAGGTTGTAGATCGCGGTTTGTTTGCCCATCGCCTCGATGGTTTTGGTTAGAACTCCTTGGATGGTCAGGGACATCTGCGGGTTGGATTGATCAATGACGATCGTGATCATCCCTTGTCTGCCTGCACGGATTTCTGAGGAGAAGTTCTCAGGGATGATGATGCCTCCGTTGATCTCGTTGTTCTGCAGCTGTGTTTTGATGTCGTTGAAATCCTGTGCGCTGTGCAGATCCATCATTCTGGTTTGATTATTGATGGTTTCTAGCTGGGTGATAAAAGATGACCCCATGCTTCCGGTGTCATTGTTCACCAGTGAGATCGGCGTATCGTTAATGGTATTGCCTGAGGGGAAGATGAAACCGACCATCACCATCATGAACAAGGGCATGAGCACCAGCATGATGAGACGTAGTTTGCTTCTGCTGAACTCTAAAAGGTCTTTCCAACAGATCCATCCGCTGTGACGTATGATATTTTTTACACCCATTTCTTTCACCTATCGTATTCTTTTTGCTCGACGTCTGCCTGGGCCGTGTCTTGGTCCGATGCTACTTGTGTGATTTTCTGATATTTTTTCGCGGGCTTCACGCCCGGTTAAATGTAAAAACACGTCTTCTAAAGAGGGTTCAAGGTTCTTTACCATGTGGACTTTTGCCCCGTTCTTTCGCAGACTATCCACGATGCTGTCGAATGCCTCATCGCCTGTGGTGCGGACTAGGAGATGAGACAGGTCCTCCTGGACAAGTGATTTGACCATTGGAAGTTTTTGCACCGCATTTATCATCCGTGGCTCCAGGTTTGCGATTTCGATTTCAAAGGTGGAGACATCAGTCCCTGAGATGAGTTTTTTCAGATTCGCGGGGCTGTCTAGTGCGACGATGTTCCCATGGTCGATGATGCCGATGCGTTTGCAGAGGGCTTCGGCTTCGAACATGATGTGCGTGGTGAGGATGATCGTGGTTCCGTGTTCTTGGTTGATCCTCTTGGTCAGTTCTCGTATCTCCGCGGTGGATTGGGGGTCAAGCCCAAGGGTTGGTTCATCGAGGAAGAGGATCTTTGGTTGGTTGACGAGGGCGCGGATGACGTTGATGCGCTGTTTCATCCCGGTTGAGAAGGTGCTGATGCGCTGGTCCGCCCATTTTTCCATGCGGACGAAGCGGAGGAGTTCGTCGATGCGTTTGTTTAAAGCGTCATTGGGGAGGTTGAACAGTTTGCCGAACAGTTTGAGGTTTTCCCTTGCGGTGAGCTGTTCATACATGATCATTTTTTCTGAGACAAGGCCGATGTGTTGCCTGACTTTTCCTGCTTGTTTGACGACGTCATAGCCAGCGACGGAGGCAGAGCCTTTTGATGGCCTGGTGAGTGTGCAAAGCATCCGGATGATGGTGGATTTTCCTGCACCGTTTGGTCCAAGTAGCCCGAAGATTTCTCCTTTTTTGACGACGAAGGAGACGTCATCGACTGCTGCGAAATCCCCGAAGAGTTTTCGAAGATGGGAAATCTCAATGGCGTTACCATTCATTATTCGTTGCTCGGGAGCACCTGGGATGATGAGTCTTCCTTTTGTGTTACATTCGGAGCAGGTAACGATGAGTTGCTCACCTGGTTTGCCTTGGTATTCTCCTATGGTGTCGCAGTTGGGGCATTTGAAGTGATGGGTTGTATGAGTTGTTTCTTGTGGGTCTGATTCCATTTTGATCACTTTTTCTTGATCGTTGATTTCATCTTGTTTATCTGTTTACTCATGAAGTCGAGGTACGTGCTCATCGACTCTGGGTTGACTAAGCCGATGCGGCAGGATTCTGCATTTCCGATGACAAGGAGCTTGTCACCTTTTTTTATGTTGAAGTCTTTTCGAAGGTTTGCTGGCAGGACGATTTGTCCTCGTTCGCCGACGGTGGTGCTACCGTAGAATTTCATGTCTTTCATCATGGTGTTCCCTTGAAGCGGCTGGTAAGGTGTGTCTCTTATATAACATTTTTCATACAAATCATTCTTTTCATACTTTTCGTGTTCTGGGTTTTTTCTCCTTAAGAAAATGTTCATAAATGATATCATACGGGGAACAGAGTGTCAGAACCGATGGTATATTTCGAGGAAAAAGACTTAAAAACCAAGCAGATTACCGGTCCTCAGTACCAACGAAGGGATTGGGATTAAACCTATGACGATTAAGGTATTTGTCACCGGTGGAACATTCGACAAGGAATATGATATGATAGACGGGAAACTCTTCTTCCGTGATACGCATCTTCCTGAGATGCTCAAGCTTGGGCATTGTAAAGTGGAGATGGACATCCGCACCTTGATGATGATTGATAGCGTCAATATGAAGGATCAAGACCGTGCGATCATCGTTGAGAATTGTCGGAGCGCTGAGGAAGAACGCATCGTGATTACCCATGGGACCGATACCATGGTGGAGACCGCAAAACGACTTGGAGAGGCAATCAAGGATAAGACCATTGTTCTGACTGGTGCGATGATCCCGTATCGGTTCGGAAGCTCCGATGGATTGTTCAACCTGGGCAGTGCTCTTGCATTTGTCCAGTCACTGCCGCATGGTGTGTACGTGGCGATGAACGGGCGGTTTTTCACTTACGATAACGTCATGAAGAATAGACAGCTTGGGGAGTTTGAGGAACTGAAAGTGATCCAGTAGAATAAATCTTTTTTTTTTTTTTTTGACAGAATAACAGGATAACTTTATATACAATCATTCCCCAACATTCAATTGGAGAGGTCATGAAGGAAGTAGAAGTAATCATCGGAATCATTCTTATTGTTACTGGAGCTATTTTCTTTGATATGAATTGGGGTTTTCTCATGAAATTAGTAGGTCTTATGCTTCTGATTGCTGGTGTTTTCTTTTATATTCTTGCCGTAGATTCTCTTGATGAGATAAAGAATAAAAGGGAGAAAAAAGAAGGGCGTCTTACGAATCCTTCCTTAGGAAGATTCCTCTGATTTATATCACTGTTTTTGGATGATATTGAACACTTAGTACCCATTTTCGTTCAGAGCATATGTTTTTAAGCAAGGAATTCTTACAAAAAGACATATTTGATGCCTTTAAATGAGATGGATGGTAAGGATTATGACCGAAAATAGTGATGAAACTATCACAGAGGATGAATCACAGGTCTTGGATATCTTGGAGCATAATGCAAAGGAAAGTATTGATGGAATTGCGAAGCAATGTGGGTTTTCTCGGCAGAAGGTCTGGAGGATCGTCAAACATTTGGAGGAAAAAAACATCATTTGGGGGTATACTACTGTCGCAGATGAGCATGCAAGAAATCTGAAGCACTTCATGGTTTTGTTGAAAAGGAATAGTACAGCTTTTGATCAAGATGTCCGAAAAGAAATAATTTTTAAAAAGATCGATGATTTTCCCTCTGGTTTAGTAGTAGTTGAGAATATTTATTTCACCCATGGGGTCGCTGATTGGGTAATAACTTTTTATGCTCCCGATATTATTTCTGCAAAAAAGTATGTCGATTTGACGTTTGAGAGATTTCATAAATATATTAAGGAGTATTCTATCTTGGAGACTCTTGTATCTGTCCGGAAAATGGGAATGAAGAATCCTCATGTGAAGGAACTCATTGAGTATATGTAGGAGAAAGGAAGCATCGGTTTTCACCGCGTCAAGGTTTTTTTTTAGGTCTATGTTCCTTTTTTGTTCGTCTATGTTTTCTTTAGAGATAAAAGAGTTCCTCTGAGGAAACCCTCAGATATCGTATTGGATGTTACAACCTCGTTTAAGACGACATCTGCATCCGTACATCCGAAGAATGACAGAACCGAAGAGTCGGTATCTGCTTGTTTTGTACAAAATATCATTATGAATGTTTAAGTAAGGAGAGATTCATTGTTTTCTCTGGGATGATTCATGGGAAAGAAAGGAATGAGGCAGGAATAAAAGATCGTTGGGACAGCAGGTCCGTTGAGAAGGTGAACCATTGTTGCTTCTCCCCGGTGACTGTTGTTTCTTTTGTGAACAAGGAATACAGGAGATATTGAACGCTGAACAGCCCCTTGAATAAAGTAAGGGAATAATACGGGTTCCCATTCGCAAAATAGATGATGCCGATGTCTTCTGTCTGATTATATAACATATAGGTGTCAGCTCCGGGGAGGTCTCCCCCATGGCCTGTTGCGATGAGACGTGGGCTGATGATAGTCTGCATCCAGGCAAGACCATAGCCGATGTCGTTGTCTGCTGGTATCTGATGCATGAGGTCGACAGTCTGTTTTGTTACGATCTGTGTGCCGTTGTAGACTCCTTCGTTCATGTGCATGATGAGGAAGTGAGAAAGGTCAGTGACCGTCGAATATAATCCTCCTGCGGGGTAGAACCGTCCTCGCCAGTATTTCTCCGGTGGTGTGATGTCCCCGAACATGAAGGTGAGTTCGTTGATCTGATGGTATTTCCCGGCGTACCGTTGGTATGGGATTGCGACGTGTTCGATGTCTAGTCTGGAGAGATTGAAACCGGTGTTGGGCATGTCCAAGGGTGTGAAGAGATGGGTGTCGCAGTAGTCAAGGAAAGGTTCCCCTGAGAGTAATTCGACAAGATAGGAGATGAGGTCAAAACCGACGTTGGCGTACATCGCTTTTTCGCCTGGCCTGTATTTGTCGCTCCAGACGCTGGGGTCGTAGTAGATTCCGCCCGGTAAGAGGAACTCCCTGAGGTAGGGTTCTGGGAAGAAATCAAACGGGGGGTCACCTGAGAAGTTCATCCAGTAGTATTGATTCTGGTTATTGGTGTTCAGGCTTGAGGTATGGGAGAGCAGCATGCGGATGGTGATGGGATCTTCAGGGTAGTGCGGGTTTCGCAGTTCGAAGGGCAAGTAGAGGTTGACGTCGTCATCCAGACCGAATAGCCCCTGGTCGTAGAGCTGCATGAGTGCGGTGCCGACAACGGTTTTGGTAATGGATGCTAAGACATAGATGGTGTCTGTGGCCGCTGGTTTTTTCTCTTCCCGGTCGTAGTATCCGTAGGCGTTGGACCAGATGATCTGGTCGTCTTTGATGACGCAGGTGGAAAGGGCGGAGAATCCGGACAGTCTCATCACCAGGGAGATTCGTTGGTCAATGGTTGCGCTTGGTGCTGGTCGTGTTGGTTGGTCTTGTGCCATGGTCGCTTGCAGTGGTGTCAGCGTCCCTGCACAGAAGAGAAGGATGCTGACGATTGCTAACATTTTGATTTGTGTCTTCTTCATGATAAATGTCCCCTTTTTTTTTTACAACAATAGGAGAAAATAGGGGGATGGTTTATTTAAATCTATTTCTTTGAGTAACCGGCACTAGCCGACCTATATTCTCTTTGAGTGTTGTCATCTTTTTTGTTTCTTAAGGAAATACAGTAATAAAAAAGAGGAACCCTGTATGTTTTAGGAAAAATGATGCAGCACTAAACAGTGGTCTTGTTGTTCTTCCAATAGATATGTTTTTTATAGTACAACAGTATTAAAAATAGTATACTGGGAAAAATTATGAAAAGGAAATGGTTCGCGGTTGGGATCGTATTGGTGTTTGTTGGAGTCACTCTTATTTCTTCAATGGAGGCAAAGAGGCTTGGTGATAACCCTTCTGAAGAGAATCAGATACATCATAGAACGTTGCTGAGGCCTCATGATCAGCTTCTTTTTATGACAAAATTCTACGCAGTGGGCGTCTGCTCATCTAGTATGAAAACCTTCGCAAGAGGTTTTCGGTTGAACTTCCCCTTTGAGTTCATTACCGCTGATTCCTATGTGTATATCTGGTTTCCGAAGCTCTCTCATTCTCAATGGCAAGAATGGAATTATACGGGACCTGAGCGGTTTAACGCGTTTGTCTTCTTTGGCAGCGTGCAGAAAGTCAATGAGACCTATCTCATCCAAGGACGTTGCCTTTTTCTTCAGATGTTTCCCTACCCATAATTCTCAAAAAAATAAGACCGTGTCAATCCTTTGGATGCGAGGAAATGTTATCGATAGGGGTGCTTGTCTTTCACAAGACATCCTGATGACTATTATCTATTTTCGATGATCTCTTTAAGTGCCGTTATATCATTTTTAACATTTTCAACTTCTTTTAATTTTTCCTGCTCAAAGACATTCAGTATGTCAGATAACTGTGTGGTAGGTTTATAGATATGAATAGGCCTGCCTTTTCCTTTCTGTTTAAAGTCCTGCTTTTTCACCCATCCTCTTCTGCGTAGCTCCTGCATGGCGACACTGACTTCAGGTTGACGCATGTCGGTGCCTTGTTCGACATCAGCGCACCTGCATTCATCAAATTGTGAAACGTATAATAACGTTTTAGCAAGATTTTTTGGCATCCCTAGATTGACGAACAATTGAATGGCTTTTCCCTCCTCTTCATCCAACTTATACACATTTTTTTGTTTCATATTTTTTGCCGCCCTCGAGTCTCATACCATAACACATAACGTTTGTTCTTTTATAAGAACAACTATTTATTAAAAATCAAAAGGGGCGGTTCCTAGACAAAAACGTGGTAAAAACAAATTATTCCGTCGGTATTCAAAAAGAGAACTCTTTTAATAGAGAGACTTGTTCTGTGTTTTGCGTCCTAGAAACGGTGGTGTTGCACTATTTCAAGGAAAGTGATACGCTATGATAGAAATAAATGTACAAAATATTGTGGCTTCTACCTCCTTTGCAGAGAAGTTAGATCTTGATGTCATCGCACAATCATGGGATGATGCTGAATATGAGCCTGAGCAGTTCCCTGGACTTGTGTATCGGCTGAGCAGTCCGAAGACTGCGACTTTGTTGTTTCGCAGCGGCAAGGCGAATTGTACTGGTGCGAAAACCATTGAGGACGTCAGGACAACGATTGATATCATTGCAGAGAAGCTCAGGAAGCTTGGCGTGGAGGTCTACAAGGACCTTGGCATCGTCATTCAGAATATCGTCGCTACTGCTGACTTGAACGGAGAGCTTAATCTGAGTGAAGTAGCGGTCTCTCTTGGTTTAGAAAATGTAGAATATGAGCCTGAGCAGTTCCCTGGGCTGGTCTATAGGATAAAAGAACCCCGGGTGGCTATGTTGCTGTTCGGTTCTGGTAAAATTGTCTGTGCCGGTGCTCGAAAGATGGAGGATGTGTCGATAGCCGTAGAAAAATTATCAAAGGAGCTTTCTTCGTTAGGGCTCCTCCACTAAGTACTGTCCCTTTTTTTTTAGCAGGGGGTGTTGTAGAGATCATTTCTTGAAAACGTAGCGATGAGCGGGAAAAAAAAACGAAGAGTAGATGTGGGTGTGTGGTTTTGTTCTGCTTTATTCGCTTTTCTTTTTCGTTAAACAGATTTCAATTGAGGATACGTTGGAGTTTCTGCCTTCTTCGTTGGTGACGCTCTCTGTGCTAATTTTGATTTCCTTTATTTTAGCATCAGTTACAAATCGGTTTCTTACGATTTCCGCGGTGTCGACTGCTGTACTTATCGATCGACCTCTTGCCTTGATGATGACTTCATCTGAACCAGTCGTGTTGAACTGTGTGACTACTGCTAGGACATAGCTCATCGGAGGTTTCTTTCCAACATAGATTACGTTTTCATCAGATTTACTTTTTTTTGTTGTGTCTTCGGTCATACTTTTTTCCTCGTTTACCACTGCTGAGATAATGAGTATACGTTTTAAATTCATTGTTATTGTATACGTGTGATAAAATCAATAGGTTTTCGTGATATTTCCCGTTGTTTTCTCCAGATATTTCTCTAAACATGATGGACAAAAAGCAATAATTTCTAAGTCATTGTCACCTGTCGTATAATGAATGGTAATGTCGTCTCCCTGAAAAATGTTAGCGTTTCGTTTAAAAATATATTTCATGTCTTTTACCTCATCCTGCTTGGAGTATTCTGTCCTCTGTAAAAATTCGTCATGTGCGCGAGTTGTCTGCTATAGATGTGCTCTTCTTCCTTGGTGAAAGTGGTGTTCATTTGTATATGTTTTTCCATGTTTTACACAAACATGTAACAATGTTACACATTTATATGCTGTTGTATATAACAATATATACTGCCTACTGCATACTATTGTCATCCGACAGACTTCGGGAAGGACAGGTGAACTTAATGAAGATCAACGAACCAGTAAAACGACCGTTAGAATTGCAAACGATTTCAAACTTTGTATTCAGGTCCATATTCCCAAGGCCAAATACTTAACGTTTACTCAAAAAATGAAAACTAAGAAAGTGAGATAAACGAACTATCAAGGACGACTAAATCGTCTAAATCTCGTTTTTTAGAAAGAAAAATTTGGTAAAAAATTGTGTATGATATATGTTATGAGCAGCACAGTAGTAAGAAATACTGACCCCCAAAGGTCAAAGAATCGACGTTTATAAGGAGGACATATAATGCCATCAATCTGTCTCTATTTCGAAGTACATCAACCAATGAGATTAAATCGTTTTACGGTATTCAACATAGGTGCAAACCATGATCGATCTTCTGAATATTTTAATCAGAAACTAAACAAAGAAATTTTTGAAAAAGTAGCAAAAAAATGTTATCTTCCAACAAATAAAATATTGCTAAATTTAATCAATAAATACGATGGTAAATTTCGAGTCTCATTTAGTTTAACAGGGACATTCATTGAATATTGCGAACGGTACATGCCTTCAGTTCTTGAGAGTTTTAAAGACCTGTTCGCCACCGGTGCTGTCGATCTCCTTGAGGAGACCTATTATCATTCACTTTCAAGTTTGTATGATGATCTGGATGAGTTCGAAAAACAAGTGCACATGCATCGTCAGATGATCAAAAGAATATTTAACTATCAACCGAAGATGTTCAGAAACACGGAAACAATCTATGATAACCGTATAGCAAGAAAAATCGCCGAGTTAGGATACAAAGGGATTATCACCGAAGGGGCCGATAAGATTTTAGGATGGCGTTCTCCGAACTTTGTCTACAAACCCGTAAAGGTAAATATGAAAGTACTTATGAGAAACTACAAGCTTAGCGACGATGTCGGGTTCCGGTTTTCTTCACGAAGCTGGCCAGAATTCCCTCTGACAGCAGATAAATACGCAAACTGGATGTCCAACTCATTTGGCGATGTTATTAACCTGTTCATGGATTATGAGACCTTCGGGGAACACCAATGGACAGAAACCGGGATTTTCGAATTTCTTAAACATCTCCCAGGTGAAGTATTCAAACATGATAATCTTGATTTTGCGACCGTAAGCGAAGCAGTGGAGCGATACGATGCAGTAGGAGAGATTGATGTCCCCGATGCGATCTCTTGGGCAGATGAAGATCGGAACGTCTCAACATGGCTTGGAAATGATATGCAAATAGCTTGTTTTAATGAATTAAAAAACATCGGGAGAACACTTAAGGAAAAGGGAAATGAACGGTTACTGAAAACTTGGCGTCGTCTCCAAACGTCAGATCATTTGTACTACTGTTCAACAAAAGGTCTTGCTGATGGAGCGGTTCATGCCTATTTCAGCCCATATGATAATCCGTATGAAGGTTTTATGAACTATATGAATATATTACAAGATTTGAAACAAAGAGTAGTGTATTAAAGTTTGATACTGGAGTGTTAGCAGAGGTAACGGATAATGCCAAAATGTGAACATTGTGGAAAATCATTTAAGACAAAAAGGGCGCTGCATATACACTATACAAAAGCACATAATAAAGGGTATGCCTAAATGACTTGATTTTAAGCGATGAAAAAAAAGTAATTGGGTTATTTTGCACAAAGATTGATTGATGATAAAAAAAAAAAAGATTAGATTGTATGGCGAATCTCATAATCTATGTTGTACGGATGCGGGGGAATAAAAATAACTGAGAAAATGGAAGTTGGATATTCGACAATAGATGAAATCATTAATGACATCTTACAGGTGCTATCATTGGAATACCAAGAAACAATAAAAGAAATGTCAAACGATGATTTTCGGAATATAGATCATTTTAACTTTGGGCAATGGATTAAAAACAAATACTTTAATCAGAATCCCGCGCAAGAACAGCTTGTTACTACTCTTAGCGATCCGAAAGAGTACATATTTCTTGATGATGACAAATTCAGTCACATGATATTGGAAAAGTTATACGAGAAAATCACAACCGTAAAATGAAATGGGCAGTCCAATCTGGGGAAAAGATCGAAAAAAGAAGAAGATTATCCACTAATGATTTGACTTGGCAATTTCTTTTTTAACTCTTCAAAAAGACCCGATGTTTCTTTATTACTCGTCCGACCAAGAAATGCAGCAATCCCAAAATTTATTGATTGATCGCCAAACATAATTTCTATCGCTTTCCTACCGGACCGTAGACCTTTCGCAGAAGAAAAACTCGCCTTGGTTATCCTAGCAAACGGGATATACATAAGTTGCTCTGAACCTAAGGCGTGATGAAGAAGAAATATTAAACGCTGATTAGACAGCAGAACCAGTCCATGATTTTGCTTCACCAATTGTCCAGAGAAGTTGAATATTTTACCCTTGAATTCAACTGTCTCCCCATTTAATAATTTTAGATATTTTTTAAGTTCTTTTTCCTCTGAGGGGTCACTCTTTACTTCATCGATAATGATTTCATTTTGCGGATTCATTTCAATCTCCTCTGTTAAATGGAAGTAATGATGTAAAAGTAATGTATCTTATATTGTTTTCTTTTAAATTCCTCAATATGGTCTTCGAATTTTTGGCTGAGGGGGATTTTTTGCGGGGGGGTGGCGGGGAAGTGAAAAAGAAGGCTCTGTTGGGTCGTAAAGGTAATTGTAATCATTAAATCAGGGGTGACGATTGTTGTGGTGTTGCCTAGAAAAGCCATCTGAGAGAGTATCTTCTGAATGGCGATTGGGGACGGAAAAAACGTAAAAAGCGACATGGTATAACTATTAAGGAGACGTGACACCATGAGGATTGGAAGTATAAAGGAATATATGTGTAGAGACTGTAAATATTTTGAATACTCCGGAGTTTATGTTGGTGAAGGATTGTGTCGTGCAAGTGGTTATAAAATGAAAAACGAAATCCCACTCTTTTATGCAGGGGCGGAGGAATTAAAAAATAAAGGTGAACAAATACCAGTATTTGTTTGTAAATACCATAAAAAGGAGCCCATAAAAAAAAGAAAGTATAGGGTAGATTAGGATACTTATCTCCGCCATCTCTTTTTTCGTTTCTTTCCTCTGTTATCGGGTAGCATAAAACAAGTGTTTCTACGGATATGTTTTTAAGGACGGAAATGTTTTGAAAATGTAATTTAGGACGGAAAGAGTATGTTGCAATGTCCGCAATGTGGGAAATTTTTTAGAAAAAAAGGGGAATTAATAAAACATACTGCAGAAGAACATTCGAAAAAACTACCTCATCTTGGGAGAAACCGAAATATTGTTTAGTTTGTTTTGTACACATAAAACATGAGTTTGGTTTATGATATATAGGTTTTTAAAGAAGCAATTGTTATGAAATAATAAGGTGGAGGTATAATATATGCCAAAATGTGAACATTGTGGTAAATCCTTTAAGACAAAAAGGGCGCTGCATATACACTATACAAAAGCGCATAATAAGGGATACGCCTAAATGAGTCCGATTTTCGATTTGAGGCGAGGGACATAAATGAACGATGAAAAATATCCTAAAGACGGAGACGAACCGAGTAGAAAAGGACTAAAAAGACGAATAACAAAGCGAAAAAAATGCGATAAGGAGCAGATGGAAGAAAATAAAAGAATACAAAAGGATGAAATCCTCGACGAAGAAGAAGACGAAGAAAAGGAAGAAGAGGATGAATATGCGAATTATTCAAAAAAGAAGCGTTGAAGAAGCCTTGATATGAAGACCCATTGATTGTTCTTCGTGTGAACTTGTATATTATTTTGTGTATCTGAATTGTATAACGTCGGAGGGATGGGAAGGGATGGAGATGGTGAGGAGATTTTTTTGGAGAGGAGAGTTCTATTATATGGGATCATATTCTAAAAGAGCATCTTTCATCCCTTAGTTTTTTTATGCGAGTACTTAAGATTGTTGACTTGAATCGTATTCAAGCCCCCCAACAATCATCGGTATACGTATTGCATAATGGTATTTAAATGTATGCATAAGTTAATAATTATATGTAAAAAAGATTCATTATTATACATTATTATTTAGAAATATTTAAAAATGAATAGAGAATATGCCTGAAGCGATACCGATGGTTAAACGAACAACAATAAGTCTCAAAGAAAGCGAAATCAAACAACTAAAGGAATTAGCTAAAGAAGAACATCGACCTATCAGTCGTCAGATCGTTCACATGATGGAAATTTATAGAAAACATTACAAAGAAAAATAATCCCGCTTCATACTTTTCAATAATCACTGCAGTGTTTTTTAAGAAAAAATTTTTTTTTAGAGACATGAAGGTTTGGAAGATAATGTTGATAGCGGTATTCAAAAAGAAACCTTCATTCCCTAATATTATTTGTTTTTTCTCGGTTGCTGAATTGTTGTGTTTCCATGACACTTTTACAATCCAGAATTAAAGTATCGCATAATAGTATTTATAGTTATGCAAAAATGTATATAAATTATATGCACATTAATTAACTTTGCATAATATTCATTTGTTAAAAAAACCTAATAATAACCAGGGGGAGAAACCTATGATAAAAAGAACAACAATAAGTCTTCATGTAGACGAAATCGGACAACTGAAAAAATTAGCGAAAAAGGAACACAGACCCATCAGTAGTCAGATTATCCACATGATGGAATTTTATAAGAAAAATGTAAACAAATAGAGGATGAGATACCATTCTCAAGTTCAAATCTCATTCTTACATCTCTCATAGCAAGTGGCGTGATTCTTTTTGTCATCGGATTGTTTGCACAGGATTACCATGGATCTTCTCATACTCCTGAAGAATACCTCACTGGTGCTTCCCATCCGTTGTACCTGGTGGGTATTAGTTTGATCCTTGGTACGGTTATTTTGTTTATACCTGAGTTTTATCCAATTGTAAAAGGGAAGATAAAGATTTGAAGCAGACTGTCTCTGATTCGTCAGTATCCGAGGAGATGTCGGAGGATAGGGAATGCAGAGGGGAAGCGTTCAAAGATCCTCTGCCAGAATGATTGGAATGGGATAGTATCGGAATCACTGGATGTGGTCGTGAGTGTCACGGGGATTGTCACGATATCTGAAGCGTTGTTCTTGTTCTGAATCGTGAGGTTCCCTTGGAACATCGTGTTTTTCTCCTTTGGGATGACGACGTGTACATCCACGGTCACCGGCCCTTGTTCTGGGCTGAGGTTCGAACCAGAGGTGCGAGAAAACGTCCAGGTTCCCCACGTCAAGGTGTTATTCACGGTCCAGTTCAGCAGCGAACAGTTATCACCCCTGTTCATCACCTGGAAATTGCCATATACGGTCGCCCCTGGTTTGATGTTTGACCAGGAGAGATTCCCATTGCATTCAAGGTCAGGGATTGGCTGTGGCGGAGGTGGGATGATTGGGGGGATGTATTCGGTCCGGTACACCGCGTTCCATTCATAGGGTGGATGGGGGTTGACATAGACCCAGACAATTTGCTTCTCCGGGGTGACTTGAATGAAGGCCCCTGTGATGCCTGAGCAGATGAAAGAATCGCCGTTGATCATGCGTTGCACGCCACTCCAAATATCTGAGTAGTACTCGTTTGGAATTTGGTATTGCCAGGTTAAATCATACGGACCGTAGGTGCCATCAGGATGGAGATGGTATTCACCGGTGTTGTTGTTGACATCTGGGGTGAATTCATCAATGGTCGAACAAGCGCCACCAGGACGGTTGTTGCCATTGGAGAAGACAAGGATATGTCCTGCGCCAGGCAGACCAGGTTTAATCCAGGTGGCCTGATGCTGGAAATATAATTTCTCATCAGATGGAAAAGCGCAATCATAGGCTTGTGGATTGCCCCATCGGTACAAGAGATCACCACCATGATTGTATCGTCCACCCTCATGGCTTGCTGCCTCCTCTGTGGTGGTGCTATGGTCGATGATCCAGATTTCATTAAAGTTATGGGCGCTCATGAGAATCTGATCGAATTTCGGGTGGTAATCCACGGAGTTCATATGAATCCAGTCACCGCAGAAGTATTCACCAAAGTTGATGTCGACCAGTTCAGGAGACTCACTGACATCACCGTAGTTATCTTTGCTAGGATCGAAATCCTGGACGAGATGATCCCAGAGGTACCATTCCCAGACAATCTCACCACTCGTTGGTCCTGTCTGATGGATTTGGATGAGAAAGTCTGGGAGAAAATTATCACCAAGGTTGTTCGGGTCACGTCCAGCCTGGATTGCTGAGGCTCGTGATTTGATTGCTTGCATAATCATAATGACATCGCCGTTAGGGAGTGGGACGACATCATGGCTTGCGTAGCTGCCGTCTCCCGTGTAATGATACGTCCACAGGATGGTGCCGTCATATGCGATTTTTTGGAGTCCACCGTTGCCTGAGTAGAGAGAAAGAAGGATGGTACCGTTATCCAGCATGTAAGAGTCAAGATTCGGCAGATAGGTGCTCTGCCACGTGTGGTCGACGACACCGGTTTCATTGATAAGATACGTCGTCGTCCCATAGATGGGGGTGTACAGGAAATGACCTTCGTCCCTATCGAACGGCAGAGACGGTGTTTTCATATCCCGGGGAGTGGTGATGGGTTGAGAAGGGACAATCATCGAAAGGAAAAAACAACTTACTGTTAGTACCATCATTTTGGTGTATATCGTCTGTTTCATGATTTCATCCTTGAATATCGTAATGATAGGTTCATGCTAGTGAGATCTGATTTCAGAGCAGGTTTTTCTCCTTAAAGACAACTCTCCTAAAGTTTAAATATTTATTGTCTGAGAATATAAAATTCTTTTATGAATGAAAACAGGTTTTTCAAGGATACTTCTTCGAAATCATTTTTCTGAATAGTGGTCTTTTTCGGAATGTTTCGTATCCTTTCCCTATATCCCTTTCTGGTCATGTGATAACATCTAATATTTTTATTAAATGAGGCAAAAAGAAAAGACTCAAGGTGACGAGCAGGACGAGTTTCATCGTGTCTTTTTTAGTGTTCCAGCAGTGCTCTGATAAGATGAATGATGCGACATAGGAACGGGAATGGTGGTTCAAACCAGAGGTTTTTTGGCATGGTGATCGGGAGAGGATCTGACCAGTTGCTCTCTTGTCCGTAGATGTCTTTTGCTTTTACTTTAACCTCATAAGTTCCCTGTCGGTCCCATGTGTGTGATGCAAGTCCATCTCCGTTGTCCTGTTGTTTGACCCAGCTGCTGGTCGTGCCATCGCCCCAGTCAAACAGATAGTACATCACATTAGTATCAGGGTCAGATGAACTACTGGTGTAATCGTGAGGAACACGGATTCTGCCGTTGGTCGGACCGCTGGGTCTGTCAGGGGTGCGTGGTGGTTGGTTGTCTTCTGGTTCGAAGAGCCCGGGGAGAAAGTATGAATGCACGCCAAGGCTGAGCTCCTCGGTGAGATTCAGCGTCACAACCGTATCATAGTCGTAGTAATGATACAGGTGGATGAATCCTGCTGTGATATCAAAGACATAGGAATAGATCGTCGGGTACATGCCTTCTTGATGGGTTGCTGCACAGATGTCCCTGAAGGACTCGACGGTTGGCTCTGTCATGTTTTCTAGCATGCGTACTGCTGTGTCATATCGCCAGCAGGGGTACCAGCCATGTTCAGGGTGTGATTGTAAGAAGTTCGTCACCACCTGGTAGGTTCCCTGTTTTGGGATGATGGTGTCTCCTTCGATGATGACGGAAGCACCGGTCGCATCGACGACAAGATATTGGATGTCCTCCATGAACTCCAGGTTATACTGGTTGAAGCGTGCGAGGACTTCGTTAACTGTTTCGCATTTCTCGAGGCAGTACGCCATCAGGTCTCCTTGGAATTCTGGTTTCTGGGATGAGTTGACTGGTTTAAGGG
>JBFYMQ010000032.1:0-18954 GCA_041304825.1 Thermoplasmatales archaeon | reverse complement strand
GGATGACCCGGCTGCAAGCAGAAGACCGCATCGAACGAGGAAAAGCAGCGGTCGAAGCAGTCGTAAAACTCCATCAACGCTTACAACAAATCTAAAAAAAAATTTTCCTTTATCTTTCTTCTTTTTCAAAAGGTACGACAGTGATTGTTAAATGCTCGAGTTCTGAAATTTTCTCCGTTGAAATCTTGATGATCTCCAATTGTACCCGATTAAGTTCTGAAACGGTCATCTCCCCAAGTACCATGATCTCAAGCTCACCTTGGATGACAGGACCGGTCCGTCGCAGTCGGACGACCTGAGCAGACTGCACACCATTCACACGTTCTGCATATGTTTTGATCAGAATGCCATACATCAAACAATCCCCATCACACGCATCCACGAGCATATATCCTGCTTCTTTGATGGCGGCAAATCCAATGGTTACGATGAGACCAGCAATGATAAAACCAATAATAGAATCCGCGATGGTAAATCCAAATGATGAAAGTATCAAAGCAACAACAGTAAGAAATGATGTTGTGCCATCTTTGATGGTATTAACGGCATCAAGTCTCACAGAACTCATACCCGCGGTTTTACATTTAATAATCTTATAAACCCCAAGACCGATGGCAATCAACCCGGCAATAAATGCCACGACAACACCAATAAAAGGAAGCTGTATCTGCTGTGGTGTTACTAGCTGTGTATACGATCGAAAAATAATGTATCCTGCCAACAAAAACATGACAATTGTCGCAGCAATAGAAGCGAGATTCTCAAGCTTATAATACCCAAAATGAAACCGTTGATCCGCTGGTTTTTTTAAGAATCGAAGTCCACCCCAGACGATTGCTGAGACAAAACCATCTCCAATGCAGTCAAAACCATTTGCAATAAGCGAAACACTCCGCGAGATGGTTTCCCCTAAAATAATCTGTAGTACACCAAGACTCACTAATGAGACCGTTGTTACGAGTGCGACCGTTTCGGTACGGTGGACAACAGATTCTTTTGTGAGAACCATGACACCCGAGAAGGAATAACATGTTATTAAGAATTATTATTTAAAGAGTTAAAGAATAGAGATATGCGATCATTAGCTTTTATTCGTAGAGAATTGAGGTTATAAAATCATATTATGAAAAAGTATTTAAGTCCTGGTTTTCATGGCAGGATGTTCATATAAAAAATATGGCACCAAATGGAGAATAAAGAAAACGAGGGAATATAAATGGTGAAAATCAACATTACAATAGAAGGAGAAAATGTTACAGAAATCATCGATGAACTTTTACATGTCGGTATTGGATTATTAAAATCAAATAGAAAAGAAATTCGAGAGGTTTTAAAGATTCTTGCAGAAGAATCCTTAGAGATATTAAATGAAAAAAAGACCTTGGAACAAGGCGCAGAGCTTTACAGGAAAATAAACTCTGAAATCAACTGGACATACAAACGAACCAAAGAATAAACAACGAAAAAAAGTATCTATCCTATTTCAATAAAATCACGCGGGCTTTTTGTCAGAAGCTCCATCCCTTCTTTTTTTACGAGAATATCATCTTCGATACGGACACCACCAAATCCTGGCAAGTACACCCCAGGCTCAACGGTAAGAACCATGTTTTCTTTCAGCTCCATGGTGTTATCCAGGGCAAGCCCTATTCCATCATGTACCGCAAGACCAAGACCATGACCCGTGGAATGAATGAATCTTCCTTTGAATTTTGTTGAATCGATATACGATTGTACTGCTTTGTGAACGTCACCAGCTTTGACTCCGGGTTTTATCATTTCAAAAGCAACCTGTTGTGCCTGAAGCACAGTCTCGTACATCTCTTTGTGTTTTTCTGTAGCGTTCCCAAAGACAAACGTACGTGTGATATCGGAATTGTACCTTTTGTAGCATGCACCAAAATCGCAGAGGACAAAGGAACCAGTCTGTAGTTTAACATCACCATGACTGTAGTGTGGTTCTGCTGAGTTTTTCCCAAAGGATGAGATTGTATCAAACGCTGGCTTGTCTGCACCAAGGCTTTGCAGCGAATAATTAATCTCCGCAGCAAGCTCATCCTCGCTCATTCCGTCCGTAACAATGTCCGGAATTGTTATCATTGTCTCATCGGCAATTACGCAGGCTTTTTTTATGCGCTGAATTTCTTGTTCGTCTTTAATGAGTCGTGTTTTTAAAAATCCATCAGAGACATCAACAAACTTTGTGTTTGGTAGAAGGCCTGTTAACTTGTTGAACTCGAGGTACGATAGACCATTTGCGTTCACACCGATAGTTGGAAAAGATTCGATAAGGTTTCTGAGTGTCTGTGAAAATTCATCTCTTGTTTTGTAAACGTGCACATGAGCAGGGGATTTTCGCGCGCTTTCTGCTTCAAGTTCAGAGACTAAAATATCAAGAGTTCCATCGGAATAAAGCACAGAACAAGCCCCTTCAAAAAGCCCTTGATCCAGATTCGTGACGTAGAAGAAATTATCATCGATGAAGGGGATGGTCGCATTTTTTAGTACAATGCAATCAACAGTCTGTTTGCTGTTCAGAAAAACATTTTTGACTCTCGGTATCACGAACGAACCACCTAACGTGCTTAAACGCGTTCCTCACGTAAGTCGAAAGAGAAGAAGCGAGGCGAATGACTTGTTGAAGATTACTTTTCTATTGAAGTAATAAGATTGTGCAGTTGATCCAGGTCTGTTCTAATATTCTCTACTTCTTGCATTTTTTCTTTTTCGAAGCTTTTTAGGATAGATGGCAGGTCAGCTGTCAGTTTGTAGAGATGCACTGGTCTTCCTTTACCTTTCTTTTTTTCATCGCGTTTCTTTGCCCAGCCTCTTCGGCGGAGTTCTTGCATGGCGACGCTTACTTCAGGTTGTCGAAGATCTGCTCCTTGTTCAACGTCTGCAGAGCGACATTCATCCACCTGAGATATGTAGAGTAATGTCTTTGCGAGATTCTTAGGCATCCCAAGCTCTGAGAACAACTGGACCGCTTTATTTTCATTATCATCCAATACGAACGACTTTTTCCGTTTCATACATTCTCCTCGCGGAATAAATCAATTCTGAAGTATATATATTTTTCCAATTTTTTCATTTAAATTTTTATATCTTATTCTATTATTTAAATCTTTTTATTTTTAGCGTACTTTCGCTCATCATTTGTTTTGCAAGATCATCGGGGTAGTCCCCCGCATAAATAATTTCCGTGACACCAGCGTTAATCAACATCTTCACACAAACAACACAAGGAGTACTCGTACAATAGAGGACAGAACCCTTAATTGAGACGCCAAAAACAGCTGCTTGGATGATCGCATTCTGTTCTGCGTGTAATCCCCGACAGAGTTCATGCCGTTCCCCGGAAGGGATATTCTGATCCTCACGAAGACATCCTGTTTCAGAACAATGTTTAAGCCCTTTTGGTGCCCCATTATATCCCGTACTTAAGATATGTTTTTCTTTGACGAGAATGGCACCGACTTTCCGACGTAAACAGGTGCTTCGTTTTGCGACCACATGAGCCATTTCCATAAAATATTCATCGTAGGATGGTCTGGTTTCCATAAAAATCCAACATAAGAATGAGCGCACAGCTTAATAAAATTATTATTGTGCAATGCTTTGGGACTTAGTGTTTCTCATGAAAAACAAACGATCCCCAAACACTGCCCGGAACACGGTCGTAAGAAGCGAGAAACCAAGGATGATGCCCCAGATAACTGGATCAAAAACAGGAGTTGTGGTAAACAGAGTATTCAATCCAGGGACATAAATAATGGCAAGGATCATGAGAAATGTAAAAACAAAAAAAGATTTCAACAGCATATTTTTCCGTTTGAACTTCTCGATGATAGTACCTTCTCGTAAGATGAAAACATAGATCTGCGGAGAGAGCAACGTAATAGCAAATGCAACCGTACCAGCCATCAGTCCAGCTTGTTCAAGACCAATACCCTGGGTTTTAAGATATTCAAAACAAAGGATGTACCCTGCTGCGATGGACAAGCCAAAGATAACCCCGTCGAGAATCATAATCAATCGATGTTTGCGAGAAATAATCGGCTCGGACATCTTCGACGGATTTCGTTTCATGATATCCTTATCAGCAGAATCAGTACTCACCCCGATGCTGGGGAATGATTCCATAATCACATTGGACCAAAGCAATTGTAACGGCATCAACGGCACCGGATACCCAAAGAGTGGTGTGACAAGAATACCGACAACCTTGCCGATATTGTTCGTAATAAGGTAGCGGATGAGTTTTTTGAGGTTCTGATACACCCGTCGTCCCTCCTCAACGGCTTTCACAATGACAGAAAAATTATCATCAGTCAGGATGATGTTTGCCGCCTCTTGCGACACCTGTGTCCCAGCTCGACCCATCGCGATGCCGACATCAGCTTTTTTCAACGCTGGAGCATCGTTGACACCATCACCAGTCATAGCGACGATATGGTTTTTCGCCCGCAGTTTTTCCACAATCTTTAACTTATCAAGCGGTGCCACACGAGAATACACCCGTAGCTGCTCCACACGGTTTTCGAACTCCTGATCGGACATCTGCTCCAAGTCTTTCCCTTCAATTGCCTCATTTATATTAGATGCAATACCGACACTTTCAGCGATTGAAAAACCGGTCTTGATACTATCACCAGTAATCATCACGACGTTGATGTTTGCGTCTTTTGTTTCTTGAATCATCTGTTTTACTTCGTCTTTTGGTGGATCGTAGATAGCAGCGGTAGCAAGGAAGGTGAAACCTGAGAGGTTATTCACATCAATCTTCTGAATGTCGCCAACGTTTGTTTTTTTCACAAAACCAATGAGGCGGAAGCCTTTCTCAGACCGCGAGCTTAGCTCTTTTCCGATATGCTGCCGATGATGATCATCCAATGTCTGGATCTTCCCATCAAGATAATATGAGCTACAAAACGTAAGGATTTTTTCAGGCGCACCCTTAACATAGATATCATGCTTCTCTGAGCTATCTGTGGTAAGAATCGCTGAAAACATCAGTTCAGAGGAGAAAGGAACACTATCAATACAGCGGTAAGAATCGAACTGATCTGGTTTAAAACCATTTAGAATCGACGCCTTAATCAATGCGATCTCAGTAGGATCTCCTAACTCTTTGATGATGTTTCCATCTTGTTCCACGACCTGAGCCGTGGAGCATTTTACAGATGTCAAAAAAAGATCATGCAGAAGCGCCGATTTGCCTTCTGCGATCATCTTAAACACATCAGCCATCACATAGAACTTTGTTCCAATAAAGAATTCCTTCACCGTCATATCATGCTTTGTGATGGTACCTGTTTTATCAGTGCAGATATAATCGACATTCCCAAGGGTCTCAACCGATGAAAGCTGTTTGATAATGACGGAGTTTTTCGCGAGTCGCTCCATTGCCAGGGATAACGCGATGGTCATGGATGCAGGTAAGCCTTCTGGAAAGACTGCAACTAATATGCTAATCGCAAGCAAAATGGAAAAACCAAGGTCAGTCCCACGCATATATCCCATGACTAAAACAAGGACGAGGGCAACGATTGCTAGTGCGACCAACGATTTCACTTCAACGTCCATTTTCTTCTGAAGAGGTGTACGTTCTTCTTCTGCCTCTTGAATATTAATCGCGATTTTCCCTAACTCAGTGGCATTCCCTGTTTTTACGACAAGTCCCTTTGCATGACCGTTGAGGACTTTACTGCCCGCAAAAACAATATTTTTCATCTCGTAGAGTTTCAGGTTTTTTTCAATAATTGGTTGTACATTTTTCTGAATCGATTCGCTTTCACCAGTCAGATGTGCTTCATCAACAAGTAAATCTGTCGCTTCAATCAATCGCGTGTCACTAGGGATAATATCTCCAGATTCAAAAACAATAATATCCCCAGGTACTAAAAATTTTGAAGCGATGACATCAACGTTTCCATCACGAATGACTTTGCATTGAGGAGAAAGAATTTTTTTCAACTCTTCCGCTGCTTTCTCTGCTTTTCCCTCCTGAATAAGACCAATGATGGTATTGATGAGAACAACAGCGACAATCGCAATGGCCTCAAGTGCATCATTAATAATAAAAAACGAAAGAAGAGCTGCGATAATCAGAATAAGAGCCATGGGCTCGATGAGAGCCTCAACGATCTTTCGAAAAATAGTTTTCTTTTTCACCTTGGCAAATTCATTTGTTCCATAGATGCGCAACCGTTCCTCTACAACCTCTTGGGATAGACCTTGAAACGAGGTCTGAAATACGGTAAATAAATCTTCCTTTGTTTCGAACGAGAAATTTCCAGACAGCTCGATTTTTTCAGATTGCATTTGGTTTTTTCCCTTTGGTTGTTCCCCTAAAATCATGTCGTCTTTTTATTAGTTTTCATTTAAGGGAAAAATTACATTTTATATGAAATAAAAACCATACATTATTAAAGAGTTGAAAGATAAAGGATTTCGACACGGTTTCATCGAGGGGGAAGCATGAAAAAAATCGGTATCTTAACTGGTGGCGGTGATTGTCCCGGGTTAAATGCAGTTATTCGTGCGGTGGTAAAAAAATCATTGAAATACCGTTGGGAAGTCATTGGAATTTTAGATGGATGGAAAGGACTTATCGAAGGTAACATTCTCCCACTTACCAATCAACATATCTCTGGGATATTACCCAAAGGTGGAACGATCCTTGGGACGTCTCGGACGAACCCATTCAAGGATCAGAAAAACGTCGATAAACTTCTCTCGAATATGAAGAAATTTAAGATCGATGCTCTCATCGCCATTGGGGGAGAAGACACCTTGGGAGTTGCTTTGAAATTACATAAAATGGGAGTTCCTGTTGTCGGCGTCCCAAAAACGATTGATAATGATATTTCAGGCACAGATTACACGTTTGGGTTTGACACCGCAGTCTCTATCGTGACTGATGCGATAGACCGCCTTCATACAACCGCAGAGTCTCATCATCGGATCATGGTGCTTGAAGTGATGGGACGACATGCAGGATGGATAGCGACGGTATCAGGAATCGCTGGTGGCGCAGATGAAATATTAATCCCTGAAATCCCTTTCCGTATTGATGATGTCTGTGACAACCTCAAAGCACGACATGAAAGTGGGAAGAAATTCAGCATCGTTGTAGCATCCGAAGGAGCAAAACCAATCGATACTGATAATTTTGAGACATTATCTGAAGAAAAAGATGAGTTTGGTCATGTGCGTCTCGGTGGTATCGGACAGCGTCTTGCCACGGAAATCGAGAAACGCCTTGGTGTTGAGACACGGTTCACCGTCCTTGGGCATGTGCAACGTGGCGGATCTCCTACGGCATACGACAGGGTTCTAGCGACTCGATACGGCGTGGTCGCAGTAGAACTGGTAAAAGAAGGACATTTTGGTATGATGGTCGCCTTACGTGGTTATAAAATCGTGCCTGTCGATCTGACCGAATCGGTAACAAAACTCAGGACTGTTGACATGGATCTTTATAATATTGCGACAACCTTTTTCGCCAAACCACATAACGAATAAAGAAAGCAGCATTCCTTGATTTATTTTTTTAACTTCACTTCAACATCCTGAAAATCCTTTGGGACGAACGAATGCAGAAACACACTCCGTGCTTCATCCTCAAGTACACGAAAATCAAGATACCGCGGGCTGATGTGGACCAAAAACAGTTTTTCTACCTGTGCTTTTTTTGCTAATTCAGCAGCCTGAGCAGCAGTCGTATGTCCATACTCCTTGGCAATATCCTGAAGTCTTGTATCAAAGGTCCCCTCATGAATGAGGACATCAGCATCCTTGGAAAAACCAATCATCTGCTCACATGGTTTGGTATCACCAGAAATCACGATCTTTCTTCCTTTCCTCGAAGGTCCTAGAATCATGTCTGGTGTGATGTTCTCCCCGCTAGGAAGTGTGATGGTCTGTCCTTTCTGTAATTTGCTAAATAATGGGCCCTCAGGGATCCCCATTTTTAACGCCTTGGATTTGTTAAATTTCCCTGCACGCTGAAATTCACTCATACGATACGCCAGAGCAGGCACGTTATGGTTGACCTTTAAGGCTGAGATGCTGTAACCTTCGAATTTGATTTCCTCACCATCGGTGATCTCATGAGCGATAATCCGATAGGATGGACGAAAATATCCTAATGTCAGAAGCTGGTTGGTGAGTTCTTCTATCCCCCTTGGACCATAGATGTAAAGTGGTTTATCTCGGTCATTCAACTGCATGGTCTGAATCAGACCAGGCAATCCGAGAAAATGATCGCCATGAAAATGAGTGATGAAGATTTTTGATATCTGCATATAACTCAGATTGGATTGCTGGAACTGCCGTTGAGTCCCTTCTCCGCAATCAAATAAAATAATCTCGCTGCCTCGTTTCACCGCTACAGATGAGACATTCCGTTTCACGGTTGGCCAGCTTCCGCCAGTTCCCAGGAAGATGATGCGTAATTGGGTCATATACAAGACGGATACTCCCTAAGGGTGTAAAAGCATTTTGGTCAAAACTATCGAAAGAAAGAAGAAAAAGAAAGGGGAAAAAATTCCCGCCCTCAGCTGATGAATTATATTTTGATATAAAACAATAAGAGTTTGGCGGGTGTTTTTTCAACAATAGGGAGCGTCTCAGGGTCTTGGAGACTGACTGTTATCTCAACATCACCAAGACCTAAAATAACACCAGATGAAATCGTCCGTTCTTCACCGATTCGCAGACCAGGTAATTTCCCAGTCGTCTCTTTTCCAAGCAGAATCAGACCATTTCCACTCAGTGAAATCTTCCATTCAATCCCCGTAGCATCCGCGGTTCCTGTATTTGTGATCACCGTATTAATCCGGAATAATCCTCCAGTGATATTTTCAATTTCAATCTTCGGAGTAGTGCCGATAACCACCCAGAGTACAAATTGTTTAGTTCCAACATTGGATTCGATATCGATGTAACACTCTTGAGTGGAACCCAAGGGAAGACCTGTCGTATCTATAGTGACAGTGATAAGATCGTGTTCACCAGTGGAAGTACCACTCGTCGGGGACACAGTCACCCAGCTTTCAGCCCATGATAACGAATAAGAAACAGTTCCGGTCCCGCTATTCCAGATCTCAAAGGTGGTTTCCTCAATGACCCCTTCCATGATAATTCCAAAGTAATGTGACTGTGGGTAAAATGCTAACGCAGGATAGGTATGTGAGATGATATTTACCGTGACGTTAAATATCCCATTGCCACCGCCATTTGTTGTAATCTGAATATCGCAGCCGTAAGAACCCTGATCCAGACCTGTGGTATTAATGGTCACTGTGATTGGATCATATTCCCCATTGGTCACACCGCTGGTTGGAAACACTGTGACCCAGGGGCAATTCCATGTCAATTCATAGATGAGTTCACAGCATCCCCCACTGGTCCATATATCAAAAATAGTGGTATTGGTTTCTCCTTCGAACATATCTCCGAAATCATGGGATTTTGGCTCGTATTCTAATATACCAAGTGGTTGAGGATCATTAGGGTGGGAGAGTAAACCTATAGATCCAACGTTTGTGACAAGTAATATGAATAAAGCCCCAGCTCCAAACATCTTTTTTCCATTGTATTTCATAATTGTTCCTCCTGAATTTATTTTTTAATCTTGTTTATGGTATTTATATTTATCTATGAAATTCTCCTAATAAGGACTTGCTCGTGGGGACCAGTCAATATTAAACCACATTAGGGAAAAATTCCCCAATCTAATTTTCCCGTGGATAAAATATGGGAGGTATCGTGGTTCCTCCCAGTAATTGTTATTCCAGTGATGGCGTCCATGGGCAAGTGTTGTGCCAAAATAAAAGGCGTTTATTTTAAAGCTGTAAAAGTTATTAGACGACATTGTCACATCTGTGCTTGAAAAGATCCGTAATCCATAGACATTTTCTAAAAAGGAATTCCTGGAAATGGTGATACGCCGGCAGCCATTCTGCACTGATATGCCATGTAACCCGCTTCCAATATCATTTTCAGTGATGTTCACATAGGAAGAATGATTAACCAGGATGTTGAAATGACCATTTTGAATGCCAAAATCACGGACCGTCACGTAATCAGCAAGTATTGTTATAATATCTCTCGTTCCGTTTCCCTCAAGAAAAGTTGTTGTTTTATTCTCACCTATTAACTGAAGAGGCTTGTTGATCAGAACCGCTTCGTAGTATGTCCCATTGAATACGTAAATGGTGTCATTAGAATGCGCATCGTTGATTGCTGCTTGGATGGAGCTGTAATTATTCGGTCCATTTCCCCCGACATAGAAGATGCTGCCTTCGCTCAGGAGTTTTTTGATGATGCGGGACTGCGGCGGTTGCCTGAGAGGAGCCCAATCAATATTTATCCAAGATATCGTGATTTTCTCCAGTTTAATATACCCGAGGACCGGGTAAGGAAGCAATCGTGTTCGTTCCCAGTAGTTCATCTCCCAGATATTTCGCCTATGAATAAGTGTATGAGCAACGAAGCATCCATTGACTTTATTATTTCTCAGATTATTGCGTTGGATGAGGTTACCTGCAGAATCTTTCAGATAGATACCATTGTCATTGTCCCATATAAGATTATTAATAACAGTCGTATCAAAGGAAGATTCTAGGAATAAACCAACATCAATGTTGTTTACGATAGTGTTACCGTTTACAATGTTATTATTACAGTCTTTGGTCCAAAGTCCGTACCAGCGGTTCCAGCCTATCGTGTTGTTTGAAAAGGAAATCTCTGACGAGTTAAACGCATAGACTCCATTTGCGTTATTGACCACCCAATTTCCAAAGACAACGACATTATAAGTGCTTTCTAGATGAATCCCAAGTTCTCGACTGGCAATTGTATTGTTCACAAGCGCTGAAGCATAGGAACCGACAACATACACTCCTTCCCCATTATTGCTAATATTATTTGCCAAAACGAGGGTTTGCGGAGAGTCGAAAAGGTAGATCCCATACGAATTGTTTCGAATCGTATTACGCATGATCTTTACACCTGATGTACCAGGTCCTTGCAGAAGGATGCCAAGCCCCCTATTATTCTGAATGATATTTTCCACGATGAACACATTATCTGCGATCGAAATTTTTACCCCTGCAGAATTGGCATCGTCCTTCGCGTTTTGGATACTGAATCCCTGGATGATGGTGTCGTCAGCGGAAATGGAAACGACGGTATCAGAACCTCCACCATCAATTATCGTTGTACTATTCTCCATACCAATTAATTGGATTGACGTGGTGATGAGTATGTTTTCTTCGTAAAAACCACTATAGACAAACACGATGTCCCCTTCAGACGCATTATCGACCGCATCTTGGATCGTGCTAAAATTCCCTGGACCTGAGCCACCGACATACAGAATAGTGCCATTCATCAATAACGGATGAGGTATTGGTTCATGACTTGCTAATGACATAGTAGAAATCAGGGATAACAGAAAAAGAGAAATCAGAATAATCGAACCAATCTTGAGAAAAATCATTTTCATCATACTTCACTTCCACTGAGCGGGGTTTCATATGGTTTTTGCGCAGGGAACCAATCAATGTTCAACCAGTGAATCACAGTCATCTTATTCCAAGGTAATCTCATTATTCCTTTGATGCATTTCGGCCATATCCCGTGATGGTCATCCCAGTAGTTCTGCTTCCAGCGATTAAAGGATGAATTCTCAAAAAATGAACTGATGTTATTATCGATGAAATTATTGAATTTGATCATGGTTGTATTCGACATGATGAGACGGACCCCTTCATTGCTCCCCAAGATGGTATTATTCGCGATGATGTTCCCCTCTGCGCATGTAATGATAAACCCATAGAGAGAATTATTGCTTAGGTAATTATGATGAATGAAATTGTCATTTGCCCCAGGCCAAACGCCCACCCCACTATATTCTTGGTTCTGCATGAGGTTCCAAGCAATTTCATTATCTATTGCTCCTGACCAGAGACTCACGGTCGCATAGTTTTCATACATGGTGTTATGAGCAATAAGATTTCTGCTGGAATGTGAAATTATGACAGCACAATGACCATTTTTGGTAAAGACATTATTTTTTATAGTGCAATTGAAAGAGTCCTGCAGAAAGACACCTTCGTTTCCATTCTCTGAGATAAAATTTTCTGTTACAACAGTATCTAATGATCCGTTGAGCAGAATGCCAATAGCGTATTGACCATTCTGAATAACCAAGTTATCAGTGATTACATTTCTCTTTGAGCGGGATTCGATTCCGGCATCCACTTTTGGGGTATCCCCACTATGTTGGACCGTAAAACCAGTCATGATGATGTCATCGGCATTGAAAATAACAACATCGCCTTGGTTTTCTCCGTCGATTATGGTCGTTGTTTTATTTTCGCCAACGAGTTGAATTGATACGTTAATAATGAGATGTTCAAAATAGGGAGAAGATTCGTTAAAAACAAAAACAATGTCTCCATTGGATGCATTGCTGATCGCCTGTTGTATTGTTGTATAATTATTCGGTCCATCTCCCCCGACATAATGTGTAATGCCAAAGCAAGTCGGAGACCGAAAACCTATTTTTACAATCATTCCATGTGCGGGAATCGAAAGTAGTATCACTATGAGGAATGTTATTCCCAGCATCAGTCCTTTTTTCATCGGATGAATTTCGCCTTCGCATTTATATAAGATTATATGTTATATAAAATTATTGTCATTTCCGTTCTAACAGATGACCCAGGGAACAATACTTATATATCTAGCAGGTTTTTTAGAAGAAGACGCTGAGATTCTTTGATTCTAATTTCATCTACGTTGATACACAACAAAATACCGTGTTAGGCTTCGGTGGGATTTCACCGGAAAAGTTGCAATGACCGAGAGATACTGTTCCCCGATAGAACGTATATTCTCATTTGAGAGCCCGACGACTGCATATCCGTTTTTTTTAAGGACCTGAGAAATGGCTTCGAATGCACGGTTGTACAACTGGGTGAGTTGTTCTCCTTTTGTGGTGGTTGAACGAGCATAGGGAAAATCAGTCGCAACTGCATCAACTGAAGGGGCATATCGCGCGATATCACCAATATCCGCGCAGTATAATCGATAATTTTTCAAATGATAATAGTCTAGGTTTTTTTGACTGCCGTCAATCATTTTCTGTTCGATATCACTGCCTACAGTGTATGCTCCAAGCAGGCCAGCTTCAAGTAGTATACCTCCAGTACCGCAGAATGGGTCAAGCAAGGTTTGTTGTTTTTTTACTTGGGAGAGGTTCACCAGTGCACGTGCGATTTTCGGATGAAGTGTGATAGGTGAAAGGAAAGGTCGTAAATGACCTCGCCGTTGTTGAAAATGGCTTGTTTCAATACCTGCTTTTTTCACTCCAAGATACGCAGTGTTTTCGCTTACTACGGCTCTTAGCTCATTATCAGGGTTGGTGAGATTGACATGCCTCTTTTTTGTATAGATATCTCCTAACTGGTCGATGAGTTGTTCTGAACGGATATGAGTGGAGCGATTTTTACATCGGATCGCAATCGATCCTTCACGGGGCAGTGGGTGTTTCTCAGCGTTTTTGATTATGTCATCTACGGTAGCTGGACATGAAAACAGAAGTTCATCAATCATGAACGTAAAAGCTAGTCGTTCTGCTAATCGTTGGATAGCCGCATCCTGTGGTTTGGTCTCAACGATGAGGACATCTTCATTGGAACTGATGAAGGTGGAATTCATATGTTCAGCGTTTAATGTTGCCAGTACTTCTGCGCAGGGTAATGTGGCATGTTCTTTTGAGAGTTCAAACAGCAGCTTCATAGGGAATCATACTATCCAAAGGCTCTGAATACAGAACTGCTAATAAAAGAATGGGTTGCCCTGAAGAGAAAGATAGATTGCTTTAATCGACGGAATCCCCGTTGACTTTTTTCTTCTTTAAGCTTTTCTTTAACGCTTCATCGACCTTGGATTTGGTATCCTGTTCGCCTTCGAACCATTTCCCATCTGTTTTTTGATCGATTTTTCCGGTGAGTTCATCGATCTTATATCGCATATAATCTTGGCCTTTGAACCAGTCATCAGGGTGCTTGGTTTCATCCTCTGCGGCCTGTTTGTCGTCTTGTTCCTCAGTTATAATGGTTGTTTCCTTCTTTTTTGCTTGTACCGGGATTCGTATCTCTTCAACCCGTGAATCAGAGGCTGAGCTTGTGATGGTTCTTTTCTGCTTTTCAGGATATCTTGCTGATTCGCTTTTGGATCGTTGTTGTTTTTCTTTGTGGTTTGACGGTGGCTCATCTGGTGCTTTTATGGTTTTATTCCCGTATGATTGTGAGGGATCTTTTCGTTTCCTTAAGAGAACGTACACTACGGAGATTATGACGACGAGAATAGCAAGGAAAATTGGGAGGACTTGAAGAAATTTTGATTCAGTAAGGCTGAAGATGGACCCTTCGACATTTTCTATTCGGATGGTTGTGGACCCAGGGAGATATCCGCTCTTGATGACTTGGATTGTTGTTGTGGTAAAAATCTCGATTTCTGGAGCTTGCGCTATTGTTTTTCCTTGTTGATCGGTGAGCAGTGGGGAAGCATCTTCTGTGACGTAGACAAGGGCGTTTTCTACCGGGTTGCTATCTTGATCTGTTACGGTGATATAAAATTCAGTGTTTTCCTTGATAACTACACGATCGGTTTCTATGAATAATTCTCCTCTCAGGATGGCCAGTTCGATTGTCCCTGGCTGATAGCCTTCTTTTGTTGCGGTGATGACAAACGAGTCGGATGTATCGAACGGTGGGATTTCAATCGTAATAAATGGTTCTGAGAGGCTCGTAAGATAGGTGGTTCCAAGGACGGTGATATTCACTCCAAGGACAACTGATTCATTTTCTGTGCCTACCGTGATGTCGTAACTTTTTTTTTCAAAGACGAGCGACCCTGTGCTTTCATTCCAGTTGTTTGAATCATAGATTTCGATAAGGAGCTCTGGTTCATCTTGGGACAAGACTGACGGAGCGAACATCGAACTCCCTATCAAGAACAGAAGAATTAGACTAAGAAAATTGCTTAGAGTTTTTTTATACACAGGAATCCTCATCAACTGCCTTTGAGTGCTACAGGCGAAGATGTGGTAATACGTATTTATGTTTTTTGAAGAAATTGAAGAACAATGAAGATATAGCCTGTGCGGTTTATTTTTCTGCGAGGCGTTTTTTTAGCTCCGTGATGATGTCGACCGGGCTAGGGTCAATTCCTCGCAGTACGGCTAGATAGCAGCTGGTGAAATCACCAAGGCACATGAGATACATCATTTTTGCTAGCTGACTTTTCCCCTTTGGTGAGACTTCGATGATTGTTCCTGCGGTGTTCTGGAAGAGGTCTCGCATGAAGTTCAATCGGGTTGTCATATCGATGGTCTCTTCATCCTTATCTCGGAGCATGATACAGGAGAATTGTTTTGAGATATCCGGGTTCTGAGACCAACCAACGATATCATTATGGTTACATTCTGGAGCGATATCGGTGCGTGCGATAACCTTGCTGTTCTCGTTGAGCTGATGACGCCATCGAATCGCAATAGGTGCGTAGATACCCCATCCATAGATCTGTGGGATGGTGTTATAGATTTTTTTTGCTATCTGCTTGGCCTGGTTAGTTTCCTCAGGCACGGTCTTGTTATTCGTCGAGATAAACTCCTGGGTCACTGCGATGGTCTCCTGGATGTCTGCGTCTATCGTGGTTTTTAGCAATCCAATTTTTTTCAAGAAAACAATAGAAGGAAACAACAGATACGCGGTCGCTGCACGCGGCTGAATCCCGGAAGGGATCTTTACAAAGGGAACCTGTCGTTTTTCTGCAAGCTCCTGCAGCTTGCCTCCCGTGGAGATACAGATGATCTTGCATTTTTTCTGATATGCTATTTTAAATGAACTGAGGGTCTCATCGGTGTTTCCCGAGTAGCTGACGCAGACGACAAGGGTGTCTTTGTTGACCCATTTCGGCAGATCATATTCCCGGTTGACAATAAGCGGAACATCCAGTTTATCCCGAAACAGGCTCGCCATGATATCCCCAGAAATCGCAGAGGCGCCCATCCCAGCGATGACTACATTATCTATCTTCAGAAAACTGAATCGTTCTGCTGCTTCAGCGATCGCTAACGATTCTTTGACCTGCTCTGGGAAGCAGGCGAGTCCATCAAGCATGTTTGATTTGTCGACCAATGCGATTTTGTCACTTTCATTTACCATCATTTTTTACCATCTCATCTCCCTTCACTCTCCTTGTAATTATGTATAATTTTAGGATGCTTCGACGCAACGAAGAGAGGAAGAGAAATCATATGGGGTATTCAAAAATATTTCTATTGTCTTTCAAAAGCGGCTGCCGGCTTGGTTAAAAAAGAGTTAAAAACTCCTGTTTCTTACATTGGTGCACATGGATTACATTTCCGGTGAGATTCTTACAAAAGATGGTTTTATTACTGGGCATCTTGGATTACAAGATAATGAAATGGTCAATGAGATGGGAAAAGGCACCCCGCCGAAAGAACCGATAGCAAAAGGATTGATTATCCCAACATGCGTCAATGCCCATACCCATCTAGGTGATTCATTCATTCGTTTTCAACATCTTCAGCTCCCTCGCAATGTCAAAGAGCTTGTTGCCCCACCTGCTGGGCTGAAACATCGATTACTAAAACAAGCAAAAGAACAGGAAATCCTTGAGGGGATACAGAAGTCCCTTATGGAAATGTCCATTGCAGGCACCTCGTGTTTTTGTGATTTCCGGGAAGGAGGCGTCCTAGGGATTTACCAGATACGCAAAGCAATGAAACACTGTAGCATCGAAGCAGTCATCCTCTCGCGTCCTTCACAGATGACCTATGACAAAACGGAGCTGGACCGGCTCTTGGAAAACTCCGATGGGATTGGTCTGAGCAGCATCTCTGATTGGGAGCCTTCTGAAATTGAAAAACTGGCAGCCCATGTCCGAAAAAAGAAAAAACTGTTTGCATTGCATGCCAGTGAAGTGGAACGTGAAGATATCGACTGTGTATTAGAGTTAAAACCAAATTTGCTGATACATATGATTGCTGCGACACAGTCAGACCTTGAGAAAGTCAGTGAAGCAGCAATACCGGTTGTGATTTGTCCTCGGTCGTACCTGTTTTTTCGTTTGAAACACAACCTGGAACTGATGAAAAAGACCGGTGTGACGCTTCTCCTTGGTACGGATAATGCGATGATTAATAACCCAGACGTTCTTGAGGAAGTCAAAGTGTTACAAAAAACCAAATTATTCTCTCTTGAAGAATTGTTGACAACTGTCACGTACACTCCAAGGAAAGCTTTAAATTTAGATGACTGCATTCAGGGTCGCGACCTATCAGGAAAATACATCGTTTTAGAGAGAGACTCTTTAAAACAAATTTATGCTTCAAAATAGGTAGGGACGAGAGGGACAACAATGATGAAAGTAGAAAATGCAATGTCAAAAGAATTAGTTGTAGGATACGTGCCAGGTACCATCCGAGAAGCATTAAAGACCCTGGCAAAACATAACGTCTCCGGCATGCCGATTCTGAAGAAAGACACAAAGAAAGTCGCCGGGGTTCTGACTCGTTCTGATATCTTTAAAAACCCTGATGAGGAACAAATCGCACTCATTATGAGTACAAAACCATATACCGTGCTGAAAGACGATGACTTATCCACCGCAGCAAAACTCCTCTATGAAAACAGAATCCATGGTCTTCCGGTGATTGATAAAAGAAAAAATCTTGTTGGCATCATCAGTCCCACTGACATCCTCAAAGCATTGGACGATACCTACGATGATATCGTGGATAATTATTTCACAAGAAACCTTGTCCCGGTCTACCAGGATACACCGATTACTATCATCATGGAGATCATCAATGTCACCAGCGAAACCGCGCTACCAATCCTGAATAAAGAATGTGAGCTTG
This sequence comes from Thermoplasmatales archaeon, assembly GCA_041304825.1. Lineage (GTDB taxonomy): Archaea > Thermoplasmatota > E2 > DHVEG-1 > DHVEG-1 > SM1-50. Next base: position 986 of record JBFYMQ010000032.1, on the reverse strand, counting down.
GTGGTATCGTTAGCGAAGGTGATTTATTCAAACTCAGTCACATAAAGGAAAGTGTGTCGCAGACGAACCTTGGCATGGGCGGCGATGAAGACGATTGGACCTGGGAAGGAATCAGGGACACAATCCGCCTGTACTATTCGACAACAAAAGTCGATCTGCCTCCAGTCGCAGTGAAAGAAATCATGATTACAAACGTCATCAAAGCGTACAAGAACGATCCTATCTCCGAGATCGCACGCAAGATGATGAAAAACAAAATCAGCCATGTTCCGGTGGTCAGCCCTGAAAACAGACTGCTGGGGATGGTCACCGATATAGATCTGATGGCATGCATGTTTAAATCCTCCAAATGAATTCCCCTTTTCTAGCGTAGGAGATTTCCGCTGATGCCTCAAGATATCTACGATAAAATCATGATGGTGGCCAAACGCAGAGGATTTATTTATCCCTCTTTTGAAATCTACGGTGGTATTGCCGGGTTTTATGATTACGGACCACTAGGGTCTCAATTGAAAAACAATGTCGAGAACCTTTGGAGACGTTTCTATCTCTTGCAGGATAATTGCATTGAGATTAGTACACCAACGATAACCTTATATGAAGTGCTGAAAGCATCAGGGCATGTGGAGGAATTCACCGATCTTACTGTTGACTGTGACCGCTGTAAACGGTCCTATAAGGTCGAAGATATCATCGAGAAAGACATGTCAGTTATGCAAGCGGTAAAAGAAAATCAGATCATCTGTCCGACCTGCAAAGCTGAATTACATGACGCCCACCCGGTCAATCTGATGTTTTCGACGACGATTGGAATCGGTGAAGGAAGGAAGGCGTTCTTACGACCGGAGACTGCGCAAGGGATTTTTACGAATTTCCATCTGCTATATCAGTACAGTAGGAAAAGACTGCCGTTCGGGGTCGTCCAGATCGGCAGAGGATACCGCAATGAGATCTCCCCACGACAGGGGACACTTCGCCAGCGAGAG